>NZ_JAFUQR010000011.1 GCF_017472245.1 Chlamydia sp. | reverse complement strand
TTTTGATTGCATGAAGATTTATTTAGCTGTGAGCTTATTGATCATTCTATTTTTCGTGTTGCCAAAAGTGGATTATGTTCTCATAACCTCTCTTTTAGTGTGCAAAAAATTTGAAGAAGTGTGGATGGCACAGGTGTATTCTGGTGGCTCTTTCTACAAAAAATTAGAGGTTATAGTATGTAATGGAACTGTTTGGCAACAAATGGTTCTTTTTTATTGCGTGGAACCATGAAAGGAGGAAGTTATATGGCACAAATTAATGTAAATAATCTTACCTTCGGTTATGAGGGAAGCTTTGATATTGTTTTCGAAAATGTTTCATTTTCCATAGATACAAATTGGAAGCTAGGTTTTGTAGGGAGAAATGGAAAGGGTAAAACTACTTTTCTCAACCTTCTTATGGGGAAATATACATTTGAAGGGAGTATTCATACATCAACAAAGTTTGATCTTTTTCCTTATCACATTACAGAGCAACAGATGGAACTTTCTGTGGCTGACTTTATGGAGGAGCTGAAGCCGGGATGTGAAATGTGGAGGGTAATCTGTGAACTTAGTGAGCTTTCTGAGGAAGCAGATATTTTGTATAGACCCTTTTGCACATTAAGTCCAGGAGAGCGAACAAAGGCATTGCTTGCTATTTTATTTTCAGAGGAAAATGAATTCTTGCTCATAGATGAGCCAACAAACCACCTGGATAAAGCTGCACGTGAGAGTGTGAAGGACTATCTGGCTTCTAAGAAGGGATTTATACTTGTTTCCCACGATAGAGATTTGCTGGATGCTTGTACGGATCATTGTCTAGTGTTGAACAGAAGCAGTATTGATGTGCAAAATGGAAATTTCTCAGTTTGGTGGGAGAATAAGGAGAAGAAAGATAAATTTGCCTTGGCAGAGAACGAAAAGCATTTGAAGGAAATTCAGAAGCTAAATCGTGCTGCGGATCGTGTTACAAGATGGGCTGATAAGAACGAAGGTACAAAAATAGGATTTGACCCAATAAAAGAGCATGACAGATGTCTTAGCACAAGGAGCTACATAGGTGCAAAAACCAAGAAAATGCAGAGCAGAGTAAAACAGATGGAGAAACGTATCCAGCGTGAGATTGATGAAAAAGAGGGCCTTTTGCAGGATATAGAATCCCCAGTGGATTTGAAATTGGTTCAGCTTACGCATCACAAGAAACGTCTGGTTGATGTGAGGGATTATTGTGTGAGATATAATAACTCCGAGAAAACAGTTCTTAATGAAATATCCTTTGCTGTTGAAAAAGGGGATAGAGTTGTACTGTCAGGGAAAAATGGAAGTGGAAAAACAGCATTGATTAAGAGCATCTTGCAAAAATGTAACCCAGAGATGATATCCATGGATGTAACAGAAGAAGGAACCTGCCAAGTGGCAAGTGGTCTTATTATTTCCTATGTTGGTCAGGAGACTGCGGGATTAAAAGGAAATATTGAAAATTACTGCAAGGAGCATAATTTGGACAAGAGCTTGTTTTGTTCCATACTTAG
>NZ_JAFUQR010000010.1 GCF_017472245.1 Chlamydia sp. | reverse complement strand
CGGTGCTCTAACCAGTTGAACTACTCCCGCGCAATTCTGGACACGACAGGATTTGAACCTATGACCCCCTGTGTGTAAGACAGGTGCTCTAACCGCTGAGCTACGCATCCAAAAGACTAGGGGGAAAATTTATCAAAACAAACACTTTAAATACAACTTTTTTCTCTCTAATAACATTTTTTTCTTGCTCAACTTGCTTGTCCTGTATCTCATGACCATCCATAGCGGTCTAAGATTTTCAACTGACCTATACTGACAATTTTTCGTTTTCTTTTTTCAGAGTTTTTACTCAAACATTAATTGTTGTTTTCAGTTAGTAATCCCCCCCCCAAAAAAAATTTTTTCCAAATAAAAAAAATAAAACAAAAGACAGGAAGCCATCTACCTATCATTTACTAACAAAAATGACCTCCATTAAGCATAAGTGCCAAAGCTGATACTTTGCAGGACAGATTTCTGATTGCAACTCCTTCTAATTTTGAACTTGCAGGCTCTTCTACGGTACAAGCCCTTAATTACTGACTACAATCTTTCTTTTAACACAAAAAGCCTCTTCTTGTGAAAAGGCTTATATTATCGAACAAATCTAAACTAATCGCCCAAATGTATCACTATCATCGTCTTCTTCATCCTTATCAGCACTTTCCATAATTGTTGGAAGCCTTTCACCTAAGCAAAGTTTCTTATGTTCTATTAACGATCTTGCCAAATGATTAGCGTGACACAACAGTTCTTTATTAGCTTCTTTTAACTTCTCAATCCAGAGTCCGCGCTCATCGCATATTTTAGCATAATGCGCTATCATGACTTTAAGTTCTTTGATGATCTCATCTTTCTTAAGATTTTCCTTCTGACTGATTACGAGCTTTTGATGAATTCCCTGTAAATCAGCACAGTAAACTTTCAATTCCGAAAGTTCTAGATTTAGAGATTTTATCAAAATAAGACTGTCTTTGTATTTATTTTTCAAATGCTGTAATTTCTCGGCTAAATCTGTTTGAGAAGTCTTTGATGGCTTCTGCTGTTGCAAAAGCCTTTCCTGTCTCAGGATTTCTTCTTCCAATATTTGACAGCGCTCCTGCAATGAAAGCACTTGTTGCTCTAAAGCAGCTTGCAGAGAATGATTGTCTGATACAATAGCTTGATATCTACCAGTCAACTTATCGAAAGCTTCCAAAAGAGACTGGACTATTTCATTATTGGTCTGCTGCGCAGAAATGTTTTCTTCCACCAAATTCTTAATATCAACCCTAGTCTCTAGTAAACTTTCTTTCAGACTCGACATTTCCTTGCTTTCTTGGACAAGAAGACGCTCCATTCTAGACTGGAAACAACATTTACAGGCATAGGTAAGCCCCATTCCTAAAATAACCGCTCCTAAAGCAATTAATGCTATCCCTGCACAGGACAACGATAGTGGAGCGAGAGTGCACAATAAAGCTAGCACTACAGCTCCTCCTGCAGCAATTAAAACCCCCAAAATTAGGAGCGCAGTTGTGCTAATTTTATGTACAAAACGGTAACAACAACCCTCATTTTCTTTCATAGAAGATGATTGCAAGTTATTAGAAGCATTCCTCATCCCTTGTATTATAGTTCCCATTTTTCCTCCTTTCTTGTCAAAAAAGGGAAGGAGTTTTACAGAAACAATTTTTAAATTCAAAAAAACTTAACAAAAAAACAGGCTGAAATCCTGTTTTCAAACAAGAAAGTAGGGCAAAAAATCTCTCATTATCCCCTATTTTCTCACACACCTACCTTTAAAACATGAACTTGTCTGAAAATCGTAAATCTTCAAAAGACCTTCCTCGAAAGCAAAGAATCCAGACGACAGAAATACTCTACATCTGCCCCAAGAAGAGCTTATCTTTAAGTAATGATCAATTTCAATTTATTCCCCGAAAATCAAGAAAAATTTGAGCAAAAATTATTCAGCATATCCACATGTTCGTTGAGAATATTCACTTCCCGCATCTTCTTGTCTTCGAGAAGCATATAGTCTTCAGAAATTTTGCCTACGATCCCATTAACCTCTGATAGCAAAAGCGCCAATTTTCGCATAACCGACAGCAAATACGAAACCAAACTAATTACCTCATACAGGCACCTGCAATCAAACAAGTGATAGCAATAACTAAACACTGATATACCTTAGAATAAGAGACAAAAGATTTATGAAACTTCGAAATAGCCCCAGTTTTCAGCGGATTACACCTACAACAACTTAAAGACTTATTAGTTATCTCCATGATCACTTAACTCCAAAATTGCTAATATTCCCCTATCTTGTTGTTATAGACCATATTTCTTGGCAAAGCTTCTAATTGTTTTTGAATTTCCTCGAGTTTTTTTGATTTTACGGTTAGCTCTGCCTCTGCTTCTTTTAAATCCTTCTCAGCCTCTTCTAAAAGCTCTCGATAAGAACAAATCAAATTTTGATATTGAGTAACAGGGAGCAGGGAAGATTTTTTATAGCAACTAACCAAAACCCCACCTAAAATACCAGAGCCAAGAATCGTAGTCACAAATCCGATAACTAAAAAAAACATCGGTACTAACGCAAAACTACCTAGAAAAAGTGGCAAAGCTATTCCACCTAAAACTGCGAAAACCCCAAATACAACAGCTAGTATCTTAAAAATCTTCTTCCCATATTGAGTAGGAAGACAAGATTCTGGATTGGGGTGCTCAATACGAGGAATTGAACAAGAATTTCAACCAAGAGCTATATTAAGCATGGCTCCTCTAAACTGAAAAAGGCAGAAATACTACAAAAAAATAAGATTAAAATAAAAAACTTCGAAATGACTTCTATTTCCAAATAAGAAACACAGAAGACGCTTGAGAAGCTTAGAATCACTTTAAAGATAATCTAATAAAGATGCTTGGGGAATAAAAAGATAACAAAGGGAAGCTTCCTCATTAAGAAAAAATGATATAAAGCTTTTGTATTTGTAAAAAACAAAACTATTTTAAGCTTCAAAAATTTATATACAGGTCATTATTATAAAGTGATTAACTTTTATCTAAAACTGCTCGAAGAGCTAATTTTTCTTCTTCAATAGTCCGTAACCATCTCGTATAACTAGACAAAACTAATCGCATGTCGGATAGCAATGATTTTTCATTATTCATAGCCTCACTGGATGCTGCCTCCGCAACAGCAACTTTAGCTTCCAAAGTTTGCACATCATAAGCAAGCTTCCGTAAGAACTGCTGATTAATCATAAGCAATGAGACTAACGCCTCTTTGTCTTCTCTAAGATTACGTAAACGACGCTGGATTAGAAAATTTTGATTTTCTAAATTAGACCGAGCGAAATTATTCATAACACGAGCTATCCCAACACCAACGCAAAGAGACCCGAGAATTAATGCTACAACACTTAAAAGATTAGCAAGACTACCAGCACAAACTACAAAAGTTAGTACTCCAGTAACAATCATTACAGCACCAAGAATAGCAAGAGCTATATCTACAATTTTTAAGTAATTACAAGTTTTTATTTTCGACAGCAGAGACTTTCCCTCAATTAAAGGAGGCACAGCATCTAAAAAAGAATTTTTTTCTCCAACCGCACTCATTTTTTTCCTTTTTTTTATTTCAATCGAGACCACTTTATCAAAAAATTTGATTGCACACAAAAAACTTTCAATTAATAACTTGCATTCAAAATAATCAATAAATGGACACCCCTAGCCAAGGAAGTATTGAAGAAAATTTCGAATAAAAAAAACCTTCCCTTAAACATTAAGAGAAGGTCTTTCATCGAAGAACATTTTTATTTTTTTATTACTGCTTCTTAACTTTTTGGAGATGCCTGCTGCTGTTGAATCTGTTGCTTTAATTCACTGTTCTGCTGCTCTAATTTACAATACTTGTCCGCCATTCTGCAAAGTTCCTCAGCTAATAGATTACGTTCCTCAGTTAATCGACTACAAGTACTCTGACTCTGTTCTAAACTCTCTTTAAAAACCCTTAGACTTCTCTCTTTTTCTTGCTGAGCATCCTGTTCAAGAATCTTAATTGTTTCAGCATTCTTCCTACATAGGTCATCTATACTTTTCTCTAATTCCTGACAGTGTTTACCTGCTGTACGGCGAGCTTCACAATTTGCATTGTAAATTTCTTGAAGAGCCTCATATTCTCCTTTAAGAAATTCAATCCGATTTACAATATTAGCAAGCTGCCGCTCTAATTCTGTGCGACGACTACACAGCTGAGCAATCCCTAGTCCTGCAAGAGCAGCACCCACCATCGCCAGGATAAGTCCCGCAGATAAGCAATTTACTACGGCAGCAATTATAATTCCGGCAGTAGCAATCAGAACCCCTATGACTATTAAAGCTATTCCTGCAGTCTTTGCGCTTACTCTTGCAGAACAGGCATTTCGAATCCGTTCTGTACAGTTGGACAAATTATCTGCCATCTGCTGAAAGGTCGCACAAGCCTTTTCTCCACTGATAGAACAGCTCATTTGCTCCTCCTAAAACCTTGATTCTCAAATAAAAACCGTTCGACTATTTTATCATAATAGCTGTTTAATAACCAAGTATCTGAACTTAAATTAACAAAAAAAATATTTAATATTTTATACAAAGCCCCTTCTTGCAAAAAAAGCCCTCTCTTTCTTACATTTAACCCCCTAGGACGTTGTTCTCTTAGAAACCCGAGGTTTTATGCGCCAACCTTTGAAACTCTTATTTTCTCAAAAAAAGAGTAATATTCTACTTAGTTCCAGCATAGTGTTCGGACTTCTTCTCGGCTGGCCTGACCTCCCCTTTGTGTTTTCCGGTGCGGAAATCATCTCTGCTGTTTTTCTGAAGCTTTTAAAGCTTTTAAGCCTTCCTCTTGTATTTTTTGCCATAGGCTCAACGATTACTTCGATTAAAAACCTGCGCTCTATGGTTGCTGTTGTCAGATCCTCACTTTATTATACCTTTCTGACAACGGTCATCTCCGCTAGTATAGCACTAACCCTAGTTGTGATCGTTAAGCCCTCTATTCACCAGGATGGGCTCACCATGAATATAGAGACTAATTCGACAGGCTACTTTGCAGTTTTATCAAATACAATACCCGCGAACGTCTTAGAACCTTTTCTAGAAAGTAATGTAATTGCTGCTGCATTTTTGTCTGTTTTGCTAGCTTCATTTTCTTTGTCTCTTCCAGAAGATGAGCGGTTATTCGTCCGCAGTGCTTTTAACACCTTCTTCTCTCTGCTTCTTAGTATTTCTAAAGGCATTTTGAAAACACTACCTCTCGCCACCTTCTCTTTCTCTCTCCTTTTTATTAGAGAGATGCGTACGGGGGATTTAGAGTTTACCAAATTTGGGAGATATTTGTTTTGCGTAATTACAGCTAATTGCCTACAAGGACTAGTGGTCCTTCCTCTACTGCTGAAGTTAAAAAAAATTTCTCCAATCCGGACATTTCGACTTATGTCTCGTCCTTTAGCAACAGCTTTTTTTTCTAAATCTTCTGCAGCAACCTTGCCTTTGACCATGGAAGTTTCTGAGGAAAACCTACACATAAACCCGACTATTTCTCGCTTTGTCTTCCCTTTATGCTCCGTGATCAATATGAACGCTTGTGCCGCATTCATTCTAATAACAGTACTTTTTATTGGAGCATCTAACGGGATAATCTTTTCTCCTCTGTCCATGATCAGCTGGGTCTTCATAGCCACTCTAGCAGCGATAGGAAATGCAGGAGTTCCTATGGGATGTTACTTCTTAACATCGTCTTTGTTGTCCTCCATGAACATACCTCTAGGCCTTCTAGGCCTTATCCTTCCGGCCTATGCTTTGTTGGATATGCTGGAAACTTTTATCAACGTTTGGTCCGATTGTTGCGTTGTTTCCATAATAAATAAGAAATTCTTACAAAACAAAGAGCTCCCGTTTTGTCCTTTTCCAAAAAAATAAAGATCTTTGCAGATCAGAGGTTTTTCATCTAAAACTGAAAAGGAATGCCCTTATAGAGAATTTTCTCTTGATTTCAGGATCTTTTATTAAGACCAGAGTTATATTGTAATCTTTTAAATCTGAGGGTTGTTTGTGATTGTCTTAAAAAAGAGTTGTTTATGAGCAAAAAAAACACAATGTTCTCATCAAGACTAGGATTTATATTATCTATGATGGGAGTTGCTATCGGAGCCGGCAATATTTGGCGGTTCCCAAGAATGGTCGCTCAAAATGGAGGAGGCAGCTTCATTCTCCTGTGGTTGCTGTTTCTTTTCATCTGGTCTATTCCTTTAATCATTGTTGAACTCGCAATCGGTAAGCTTACAAGAAAAGCACCTGTCGGAGCCTTAATTCGTACTGCAGGCTCTAAATCTGCTTGGCTAGGAGGATTTGTCGTTCTTGTTGCAACATGTATACTTGGGTACTACTCCAATATTGTAGGATGGGGCTTCAGCTACTTCTTCTATGCTGTCACAGGAGAAATACTTTCTGGAAATAATTTTTCTCAACTTTGGATAAACCACTGTCATAGCTGGATGCCTCTAAGTTGCCATTGCCTAGCTCTATTTCTAGCTTATTCTGTAGTTCGAAAAGGAATTGTTAATGGTATCGAAACTTGTAATAAAATTCTGATCCCTCTCTTTTTTGTCTGTTCTCTTGTTTTACTTGGAAGAGCTATCTCGCTTCCCAATGCTTGGGAAGGGATTCGGTTGTTATTCATTTTTGATAAATCTTCTTTATCCGACTATAAAGTGTGGATAGAAGCTTTAACCCAAAATGCCTGGGATACCGGAGCTGGATGGGGACTCCTTCTTGTGTATGCAGGATTTGCTTCAAAACCAACAAGTTTAGTCACAAACGGAACTATCACTGCAATCACTAACAATCTTATCTCCTTCTTAATGGCTGTAATAATCTTTTCTGCTTGCGCATCATTGGATTCAACAGAGCTTTTAGGGTTGAGAGAAGGTACTGGAGCCTCCAATATAGGTATGGCTTTCATTTATCTGCCGGAGCTATTCACAAGACTTCCTCATGCCAACCTTTTTTCAACATTCTTTAGCGCCGTCTTCTTTCTTGCTTTTTCCATGGCTGCACTATCCTCGATGATTTCAATGTTATTCCTTCTTTCGCAAACATTAACAGAATTTGGAATCAAAAAACATATTGCAGAATCTGCTGCCACAATCGCTGCTTTTCTAATTGGAGTCCCATCAGCCTTGAGTTTACAATTCTTCGAAAATCAAGACACTGTATGGGGAATAGCCCTTATTCTCAATGGCATGATTTTTGTTTATGCAGCATTAACCTACGGAATCAAATTGTTGAGAGAAAATACTATCAATACTGTTCCTAGCGACTACAAATTAAAATCTTATTTCGACATTTTGATAAAAATTTTATTGCCTATAGAAGGAATTTTATTGCTGGCTTGGTATTTTTATGAAGGAGCTCTGCTACCTCAGGAATATTGGTGGAATCCTTTCGTTTCCTACAATATTCTCAGTTTATTAATGCAGTGGGGAATTGGTGGAGGGATTTTATTTCTTCTTAACCATAAGCTATATACAAGATTTTACTTACATAACTAATTTTTTTAACTAAGTTGATTGTAAGTCTTTTGCATGATACACTCCTTGGTCGATTAAGGTCTTCTAGATTTATTGAAGACCTTCTGTTGTGATTTTATAGAGGAAAATATGGTTTACTTGGTACAAAATTCAACGCCAGAAGACGTTAACCGAATCTCTATCCAACCTCATCACATTCCGGCAAGTAAGAAAGTTGCTATTGCGATGCTGACAGTTTTTGCTCTCGTGGCTATCGCAGCAATTGTTCTTTCCATCGTCACCGTTTGCGGAGGATTTCCTTTTCTTCTTGCAGCGCTTAATACAGTGACTATCGGAGCTAGCGTATCCTTACCAGTATTCACTTGCATAGCAACCACATTGTTGCTTCTTTGCCTACGCAATATCGAGCTCCTTACAAGACCTTCTGGATTTACTCTATCCACACATCTCAATCCTCACGAGTAAGCATCGGCTCTTACAAGACAAAATTAGAAGTTTAATTAGGGAGTAAGTATCTGTGATTAACGCTGTGACATGTTCTTTATCTAATACAGAAGAAAATTGTGATTCGTCTCGCTCTCTCTCTTCACCTTCTCCTACTTCGTCCAAAAAAAGAGGTTCCACCTCCTCCCCGACCCCCTCTAACTCGGGTATACATACTTTTTCTGCTTGGGGACCCCATGATCCATTCTTTACAGTCCCTATCTATCCTCAACAGCTTGCTTCGATGCAAAATAATCTTTTTGCGTTGCAAACAGAAGTTTCTTCCTTAAAGAGACGATTAATCCAATCTCATCAATCACGCGGACCCTTGGGATTAGGCCCTTTGTTTTTAGCAGCCTGCTTGGGTGCAGTATCGATCTTTGCTATAGCTATTATTGTTCTGGCTTCTTTAGGTCTTAGCGGGGTGCTGCCCTTTATTCTTATTTGCCTTTCCGGAGCAACTAATACAATCTGGGCTATTGTTAGCGCTTCTATTACACTGCTAATCTGTTGTATTTCCATTGCAAGTATCTTTTTGACAAAATGCGAAAAAATGATTCCTTGTGTAAACACACAAGTAAAATAATATTTATAATTAGAATTATTTTTAAAACAACCTTGAAAATTAATAATTAAATATACTAGCATAGTACTTTTTTTATAAAGGAAGCGGATTGTTGCAAGCCCTACGTTTTCTGCTCAGTTTGCGTCGTGGAGAAGAGAAAAGAGCTTTATTGTTTCTTTTGTTAGGGCTCGTTTGGAGTGTCGCTTGCTACGGCTCTCTTGCTCTAGGAGAGAGCTTATTTTTAGAAGAAATTGGAGCAAAAAAACTGCCCTTTGCCTATTTGGGGGCATCTTTCTTTCTCTGTTTTGTTTCGTGCTTGGTTCTTTATAGTCTTTCTCGGAAGAGAGTATCACCAAAAAATCTCTTTCTTTCGTTCATATCTTGCGTTTTAGTTTGCAACTTATACCTTTTTTGGCATCTTGCTATACATGGCCAAGTCTCTGGGACCCCTATTTTTATTTACAGGATCTTAATTTGGGGCCTAACAATTTTTTGCTATGCGAATTTTTGGGGATTTGTAGATCAATTCTTTGATATCCAAGACGCAAAACGTCATTTTTGTATTTTTAATGCGACCACTTTTTGTGGAGATTTTTTAGGTGCTCGTATCGTAAATCAGATCCAACATCTTGGAGCAGAACTGATTCTTCTCTCTTTCGTTATAGTAATTGTTTTTACGTTCCCTTTAATTCATTACATCTCATTATCCTTAAAGGAACTTTCTGAGGATCACGATCTTTTCCTAGATACTGGTTATTCTCCTTCAACGAAGCAAGCTTTAAAACTATGTATAAAAGATAAATATACCTTCTATCTAATTAGCTTCTATTTTCTCATGCAGCTGCTCGTCGTATTCACAGAATTTAATTATCTAAAAATTTTTGATAATTATTTTGGGAATACAAAAAACTTCGAACTGATAGAGAACTTTACTAAATATTCTTCGTGGATTTCCTTAGGAAATATGTTTTTTGCCTTGTTTGCTTATAGCCGAGTAATCACAAGGTTTGGAATCAATAATGTTATTCTCTTTGCTCCTATCTGCTTCTTCAGCTTATTCTGTTGCTGGTCAATCAAAACTTCTGTCTTCATAGCAACTATGGGCATGATTACCAGAGAAGGTTTTTCCTATGCTCTTGATGATAACAATCTTCAGTTATTAATTTACGGAATCCCCAATAAGATCCGAAACCAAGTCCGAATCGCTATAGAGTCTTTTGTTGAACCCGCAGGAATGTTCATCTGCGCCCTCCTCTGCTTATTCATCCCGCATCACTATATGCTTTGTATTATCATTGCTGCTGTATGTATTCTTTCAGCATTGTTACTACGAACTCATTATTCTAAAGCTATTCTTAGAAATCTTTCTTTAGAAGCAATCCACTTAAGACGTTCCATATCTGAATGGTTCGCAAAAATGAATGATGGCGAAAAACGCCAAGCAGAAATACTTTTGTTGACGCATTTGAAAAATTCCCAGGAACGCAATCAAATGTTTGCATTTCAGCATTTATTGAATCTGAAAAATCGGGCTGTTCTTCCGAATTTACTACTTCACATGAATAAGCTAGGCTTATCAGGTAAGCTTAAAACCTTAAACATGTTGAAGAATAGTGTATGGGCGAAAGATTTTCTTACTTTAGAACAATTAAAACGCTGGAGTAGCCTTCCTCAACATCCAGCTATTGCTACGGCTCTTCATCTCTACTTTGCAGAACATGATTTAATCAATGTTTCAGATGTTGCGGATGATCTTTACGATCAATCTGGAGATCGCTTATTTGCTGCCATACTTACCGTACGAAAACATAAACCTGAAGGAGAGTATCAGAACTTAGCTCAGAAACGCCTTTCAGAAATTTTCGAATCTGAAGATCCAGAATTGATCATCAAAGGGCTCTCCATATTAGTATTAGAACGAAAACACTCAAATTTCTTAACTGTTCTTCCTTTCTTAAATCATCCAAACGAAGAAGTCTTCTTACAAGCCTGCTTGGCTCTGGAAGCTAGCTCCCACAAACAATACAGTCAATATGGAGAAACTATCCTCAACACTTTGGGGAAAACTAAAGATATCCGAGCAGCTCAAGCCTTGCTTAAGGCCATAGCACCTCTTTTAGATTCTTCGTTGATTTATAAATTTGTCACCACTTCGGTTCAACTCAAAAATACTTTGCGTAAACTAGCCGAAACTATCTTATCTTCTCTTCCTAAAGAGTATGCTCCAAGCCTGGTAGATATTATTACTAACAGGTCCTTGCATAACAGCTGCCGCATCATGGCGGCAAAAGCCCTAAGTCGAGTGGACAATGGTCTATTGAAACGATTAGCTTTGAAAATTTTAAAATCAAAAGCTACAAAAGCCTTATTTTACGATTACCATAAAAATTTCATACAGAAGCGTTATCCTTGCTATAACCTACATCTTCTTATTGAAACTTTAGAAGCTAACTATCAAGCAGAAGTCAATTTTATATTAGCTTTCTTAGCAATTACCGGCTCTGCAGATTATGCTGATGTGTTGATTAGATCTTTAACAGGGAAAAATTTAAAAGCTAGAGCCCAGGCTTTAGAATCTTTGGAAAAAGATAGCGAAAATCATTTATTCGCTCTTGTCACACCTTTCGTGTATCGCGATACACATGTTTTTGAAGAGAAATATTATATGAAAAAAGGTGTTGAACTTTTAACTATTGAAGAGCTACTCAATTGGATCGAAAAAACCCCATTTTATTTCAGTAAGCTCATAGCTTCACAGCTAAAGGAAGAGCTCTCTCTATGCAATGCAGAATTCTCTTCCTCTCTACAAAATTTTGCTAAGAAACAAAAAGGTTCTGTTTTGTCTCAAGAATATATAACAAATTCATAACCTAATGGGAGGAACTTTCTTGAATCTCATAGATAAAGCCTTTCTTTTGAAAAAGACTTTCTTATTTGCTTCTTTAGACATGGACGTGCTGCTTTCCATAGCAGATAAGTCTGAAGTCATGCTTTTTAAAGCAAGCTCTGAGATTTTTTCAGAAGGGCAACGAAGCTTTAGCCTATATGTAATAGCTGAGGGTTGTGTAAAAATTTTTTCAAAAGAAGCTGCAATTGATGTTAGTCTCAAACCGTTTGATAGTTTTGGAGAAGAAAGTTTTTTTAATAATAGTATTCGGAAGTATTCTGCCGAAGCTATCACTCTTGTAAAAACTCTTATATTAAGCAAGGGACAGTTCTTAAGCATTATTGAAGAATGTCCCTCTGTTGCCCTGGCTCTCTTAGAACTGTATTCAAAACAAATAATCTTTCGCGACCAATAAAAAAACCCACAGCTCCTAATAGGAATAACTGTGGGCGCAAGACTCTTTTTTCAAAGAGTTTAGTTTTGACGCTCCTGAATGTATTTAATCACGTCACCAACTGTACGGAGCTGCTCAGCTTCATCTTCAGAAATTTCAAAAGCAAATTTCTCTTCCAAAGTCATAATCAACTCAGTTAAGTCCAAGCTATCAGCATTAAGATCCTCTATGAAAGAAGAGCTCTCCTTGACGTCCTCAGGGCTTACTCCGAGTTGATCAACTATAATCGCTTTTACATCATCTTCTAAACTCATCCTATGATCCTTACTTTCATTTCAAAATGAAGCGCCTCCCATCTTAATCAGACGGACGGCTCATGACTGTTCTAAACAGCTATTGGTTTTCTCGCAGAGCCTATAGCAAAAAAAATCTAATTTTATACAAAACTAGCGCAATCGATCCCCACAAGTCTACTCTTTCGCACATTCTATGCGTAAGGGTTCCTACTAAATAAATTGAGCATGCCCTGCAACAGCTACTATATTTTCGACTGTATCTACAGTCAAAGAAGTGCCTCCCAAATACAATTTTCAGAAAGGCCTGAAGCGAGAAGTATAAACTGCCCGCAGAGATAAAGAAGAAGTTACCATGAAAAAACTTAATTTTTCAAGATAACCTTTCTTAACTTCTTAAGCCATCCCTCCATCAACACTTAAAACCTGCCCCGTGATATAAGAAGAATGCTCAGAAACTAAAAATAAAGCTGCTTGAGCAACTTCTTCTGGAGATCCAGCCCGCCCTAAAGGAACACCTTTTAACCATTCGCTTTTCAAATTATCGCTTAAACTTTTAGTCATATCAGTATCAATAAAACCTGGAGCAATACAATTCACACGAATGTTTTTTCCTCCAACTTCTTTGGACAAAGCCTTACTAAATCCAATAATCCCGGCTTTAGCTGCAGCATAGTTGGTTTGACCCGGGCTTCCTTTTAGCCCCACAATAGAACTAATATTCACAATAGCACCAGACCTAGCTTTAATCATAGGTCTCACAACAGCTGAACAAACGTTATATACAGAGCTTAAATTCGTATTAATTACAGAAGACCACTCTTCCTCGGACATTCTCATTAAGAGAGCATCTTTAGTAATACCGGCGTTATTCACAACAACATCAATAGTCCCATATTCTGACAAAAAGTTTTGAACTTGGGACGAAACCATATGATTCTTACTGACATCAACCAAAGCAAAAGATACTTTCCTTTTCGTTTTTTCAGAAAGATTTTGGGCCGCAGCCTGTCCAGCCTCTTCATTGACTCCCCAAATCTGAACATTAGCTCCATGCTCAGCAAACAATTGTGCTATACTAAAACCAATTCCCCTAGAACCACCGGTCACAATCGCTGTCTTATTTACCAATAAGCCACTCATTCACAACTCCGACAAAAATTTTCTATATCTTCTACGGACCCTAAAGGCTTGCAAGGCGTCACAAGACCTATCGATCGGCAAAGCCCAGTTAGAACATTTCCTGGTCCAAGCTCAAGAAACACATCCACTTTCGGATCAATTTGAAAACATGTTTGATACCATAAAGTTGGAGAAGTCATTTGTTTAATCATTAAAGAACGGATGATCTCATTTTCATAAACAAGTTCTCCTATTACATTGGAAGCAAATGCAATAGCAGAGTCTTTAAAAGCTATCTGACATAAATAAGGGGCCAATTCATCTTGTGCCATCTGCATAAATGGTGTGTGAAAAGCTCCAGAAACCTTCAACATCACTACTTTTTTAGCCCCTAATTCTCGTAAAACTATAGCAGCCTCTTCTACTTTACTTCTAATACCTGCGATTACAGTCTGCTTGGGAGCATTGTAATTAGCCACCCAAATCCCATCCCCTATAGATTCTAAAGCTTGCGATACAACCTCCGATGGCAATCCTAAAACAGCCGCCATACCTCCCAAAGATTGCTCACAAGCAGCCTCCATAAGCTCTGCCCGTTTCTGAACCACCCGAAGCCCATCTTCCACACTAATACGCTTAGAAGCTGTCAATGCTGTATATTCTCCCAGACTTAACCCTGAAACTAAAACAAGCTCAAAAGGACATCGTGCTAGCAAAACCTCTAAAACGGCTAAACTATGAAGATAAATAGCCAGTTGACTATTTGCAGTTTTCAAAAGATTTTCTTCAGGACCTTCAAACATGATTGAAGAGAGCGAGAATCCGAGAAATTCATCGGCTTGTGCAAATAATCTTGAGACCTCTGAATACTGTTGACAAAGATCCTTACCCATGCCAACAAACTGACTCCCTTGCCCAGGAAACAATAATCCTATGCGCTTTATCACACAGCCTCCCTTTTATCTTTGCTGTAAAATTACAGCCCCCCAAGACAATCCTCCACCGAAAGCAACTAGTAATAGTCGTTCTTTTGAACGAATATCATGAATATGCAGTAACTCATGCAAAGCAATCCCTACAGAAGAAGCTGCGGTGTTTCCATATTTAGAGAGCGTCTTAAACACTCGAGAATCATCCACGGCAAAACGTTTTGCAATAGCATCAATGATACGCTCATTCGCCTGATGAGGAACCAACCAATCTATATCCCTTTCTTGCAACCCTGCTTCTGTAATACACGTTTTAGCAGCAAACTCCATCCGCCGTACTGCATGTTTAAATACTTCTTTACCTTCCATAGTAATGAAATGCTGCTGATTTTGTACGGTATCTTGAGAAGCAGGACAACGACTTCCTCCCGCTGGCAACCGTAATAAGTCCCCTTGCTTTCCATCAGCCCCTAAATTTACCTTAAGTATATCTAAAGCTCCTGGTCTGGAAGGGCCAACAACACAGGCCGATCCCCCATCCCCGAACAAGACGCAAGTATTACGGTCTTTATAATTAACAAAGGAAGACAACTTATCTGCTGCAATTACCAGAACACACCGATACATTTCAGATTCAACATACGCTTTAGCTATTGACAATCCATAAAGAAAGCCCGTACATGCCGCCAGACAATCAAAGGCCGGCACCTCCTTAATATCCAGATAGGCCTGAGCTAACGCGGCACTTGAAGGAAAAATGTAATCAGGAGCTGCAGTAGAAAATACAATGCAATCCACTTGGCTTTTTGAAATTTTCGCAGCCTCTATTGCTTTTTCTGCAGCTTTTGCTCCCATGAAAGACGAAAACTCTTCAGCAGAAGCTATTCTGCGCTCTTTTATCCCAGTCCTAGTCGAAATCCATTCATCTGAAGTTTCAACTATTTTTTCTAGATCAGCATTTGTTAAAATTTTTTTAGGCAAATACGATCCGGTCCCCCAGATCGACGCTCTTACATCTTTTTTCACATGCACCTGAAAACAAAAAGAAAAAATCGAGTATACTGCTAGAGGGGTTTATACCCTAACCCTTATTTTGCATCTATCCCCATAATCGATTATCTAGGCAATAGACCTCAATTACCTTAAAATTTATGTTAAAATATCCTGACTATATTTCTAGACTCATTTCACTTTTAAAGAAACTGCCTGGCATAGGGCTGAAATCTGCAGAAAAAATAACTTTCGAATTATTAGAGTGGGATCCCCAACAAGTTGAAGCCATTGGCCTTGCTTTACAAGAATTTTCTACGGCACATGCAGCTTGTTCGAACTGCTTTTGCTTAAAAGATAATCCAGATTCCGCCTGTAGTTTTTGTAGTAAAGACAGAGATTCTTCTCTTTTATGCATAGTCGCAACCCCTAAAGATGTTTTCTCTTTCGAAAAATCAAAAATTTTCAAAGGCCACTACTTTGTTCTTGGCAATCTTCTTTCTCCTATTACAGGGAAACGCTTATCTCCAGAAAAATTAAAAGCTCTCAAACAAAAAATAGAAGTTTTGTCTCCAAAAGAAATTATTGTTGCTCTCGATGCCACATTAGAGGGAGATGCAACGGCATTATTTTTAAAACAAGAATTCTCAAATCTTCCCATAAAAATTTCTAGGCTTGCTCTTGGAATGCCTGTTGGTTTATCGTTTGATTTCGTGGATGTCAGCACCTTATCTCGGGCTTTTTCTGGAAGAAATTGCTTTTAACAATTTTTACAAAAGCGAAACGTTTTTCAAAAAACAGCTTTTGAAGTATATTTGGGGCGGTTTAGTTGGTTTTTACTAACAACCAGCATCCTTTCTAAGTTCTCCCCCGAACCTGCTAGAAGGGGTGCTTTTTTTTTCTGATTCAAAATCTTCGGCGCTCTCTTTTTTTGAGAGTATTTGTAAGGCTAGTCAAATTATCCTCGATTCTCTATTGTAATTGGATAGGTCTTGGGTAGCCTTAATCTAATACGCGCAAAGACAACTGTGAGGCTGGGTTCCTATAGTGTAGTAGAAAGAGGGACGTCAATCTCTTCCTCAAAAGTATAAATGGTGCGCTTCCTAAGGGAACTGCGCCACAATTTTAGGAATAAAAACTTCATCCCTAGCGAACACTTTTCTAGATAAAGGAAGTAATAATGCTTGGAATACGAGAAAAAACAATTTTGCGATTTGCTGTTTTACTGTTGTTTCCTTTTTTACAACCAGCTTTTGGTGCAGTCGCTGAAAGCCGTGTGGTTGTCAAATCTGTTACAATAACAACTCAAGGAGAGAATGCTCAAAATAAACGCTCTATTCCCAAAATCAAAACAAGACAAGGAACGCTGTTTTCTCAAGCAGATTTTGATGAAGATTTAAGAACCCTTTCCAAAGGTTTTGATCGCGTAGAGCCTGTCATAGAATTTCACGGCGGACAGGCTGTTATTTCTCTCGTTCTGACGGCAAAGCCTGTCATTAGACAAGTTAACGTTTCTGGGAATGAGGCTATTCCTACTCATAAAATTTTAAAAACACTAGAGCTTTACAAAAACGATCTTTTTGATCGTGAGTTATTTTTTAAAAATTTTGATGCCCTACGAACCCTTTATCTAAAACGCGGATACTACGATTCTCAATTGTCCTATTCTCATAATCAGAATGAGCAAGAAGGTTTTATCGACATTTCTATTCAGATTAAAGAGGGTCCTCATGGACGTATAAAAAAACTAGTCATTTCAGGCATTACTCGGGCTGAAGCATCTGACCTAGGGGATGTTGTTTTAACCAAACAGTATTCTACAACGACAAGTTGGTTCACAGGAGCCGGTGTATATCACCCCGACATGGTAGAACAAGACTTGTTCGCTATAACTAATTATTTCCAAAATAAAGGGTATGCGGATGCAAGCGTAACTAAGGAGATATCTACAGATGCTAAAGGGAACATTACTCTTCTTATCAAAGTAGATAAAGGTCCTCTATATACCTTGGGACATGTACATATCGAGGGTTTTTGTGCTTTATCTAAACGATTACTGGATAAACAACTATTGGTCGGGCCAAATTCCCTGTATTGCCCAGAAAAAATTTGGACTGGAGCTCAAAAGATCCGCAGTGCATATGCTAGATATGGGTACGTAAATACCAATGTTGACGTAGCCTTTAGTGCACATCCGACTCTTCCTGTCTATGACATTACTTATAAAATTAGCGAAGGGTCCCCTTATAAAGTTGGATTAATCAAGATTAAAGGAAATACGCATACTAAACATGACGTAATTTTACACGAGACAAGCTTATTTCCTGGTGATACTTTCGATAGATTAAAGCTAGAAGACACAGAAACTCGTTTACGCAACACTGGATATTTTAAAAGTGTAAGCGTTTATACGGTACGCTCTCAACTAGATCCCTTAGATGCTAATGACCTTTATAGGGACGTTTTCATAGAAGTAAAAGAGACTGAAACAGGAAATTTAGGACTGTTCTTAGGGTTTAGCTCCTTAGATCACTTGTTCGGAGGGGCTGAAATCGCGGAAAGTAACTTTGATTTATTTGGTGCAAGACACTTGTTGAAAAAAGGATTTAAGTCTCTAAGAGGTGGCGGAGAATATCTATTCTTAAAAGCAAATTTAGGGGACAAAGTTACTGATTATACTGTTAAATGGACAAAACCCCATTTCTTGAATACTCCATGGATTTTAGGTGTAGAATTAGATAAATCTATTAATAAAGCTTTATCCAAAGACTATTTCGTAGACACCTACGGAGGGAATATTAGTACCACGTATATTTTAAACGATAAATTAAAATATGGAATGTACTATCGGGGTAGCCAAACAAGTCTAAGTTTACGAAAAAAAACACAAAATCCTAATAAACCTGGACCAGATCTAGATAGCAACAAAGGGTTTGTTTCTGCTGCGGGGCTTAATGTCCTTTACGACTCGATTGACAATCCTAGAAAACCTACGATGGGAATTCGCAGCTCTTTAAACTTTGAACTTTCAGGGTTAGGGGGAACCTATCAATTTACTAAATTAACTGCTAGTGGCTCTATTTACCGCCTATTAACCAAAAAAGGTGTTTTGAAAATTCGAGGAGAGGCTAAGTTCATTAAACCTTTTGGAACAACAACTTCAGAAGGAATTCCTATTAGCGAACGTTTCTTTTTGGGAGGAGAATCTACTGTTCGAGGTTACAAGCCTTTCATTATTGGGCCTAAGTTTTCTCCAACAGAACCACAGGGAGGACTGTCTTCCCTACTGTTAACGGAAGAATTCCAGTATCCAGTGATCTCTCAACCCTGTATCAATGCCTTTGTATTTCTGGATTCAGGTTTCATCGGTACCGAAGAATACACTATCCGTCTCAAGGATTTATGTAGTAGTGCTGGATTTGGATTACGTTTTGATATGATGAACAATGTACCAATCATGTTAGGTTGGGGCTGGCCATTCCGTCCAACAGAAATCCTCAATAAGGAAAAAATTGATGTATCTCAAAGATTCTTTTTCGCTTTGGGAGGAGTATTCTAGGATCTGAAAGGAGAAGAATTCCTTTTCTTCACCGATCTATCTGGTTATGTTTTTATATAGGAAAGAATTATGAAAAAGCTTTTGTTATTTGGTTTACTATCTTTTGCTTCTTCGTCCGCATTAGCAGCAACTTCTACACATGCGATAGGAATTGTTAATCTGCGTCGCTGTCTAGAAGAATCCGCTCTTGGTAAAAAAGAATCTGCTGAATTTGAAAAAATGAAAACCCAATTCTCCAACAGCATGGCAAAAATGGAAGAAGAACTCTCTTCTATCTATTCGAAGCTTCAAGACGATGATTACATGGAAGGTCTTTCCGAATCTGCTGCTACGGAATTAAGAAAAAAGTTTGAAGAGCTGTCTGCAGAATACAATACAGCCCAAGGGCAATATTATCAAATATTGAATCAAAGCAATCTCAAACGTATGCAGAAGATTATGGACGAAGTAAAAAAGGCGTCTGAAATTGTTAGAGTTCAAGAAAAGCTTGTAGCTCTTTTCAATGAAGACATTATCTTATCTATCGATGCTTCGGCAGATAAAACAGATGCTGTTATTAAAATTCTTGATGATTCTTTTCAAAATAATTAACATGCGAAGCTAGTCTAGGAGTGCCGTATGTCTCAACCCGTTTATTCTCTTGAGCAAGTAGCTGATTTTTTAAAAGTTGAGTTTCAAGGAAATGGAGCCACTCTTCTTTCCGGAGTTGAAGAGATTGGGGAAGCAAAGTCGGCACATATTACTTTTTTGGATAATGAACGATATGCTAAACATTTAAAAACATCAGAAGCTGGGGCTATTATTCTTTCTCGAACACAGTTTCAAAAACATCGAGAATTGAACAAGAATTTCATTGTAGTTTCAGAATCTCCTTCTCTAGTTTTTCAAAAATGTTTAGAGCTGTTCATGTCTCCTGTAGAGACTGGTTTCTCAGGCATTCATCCTACAGCAATTATTCATCCTACAGCAATTATTGAAGAGCATGTGTGTATCGAGCCTTATGCTGTTATTTGTCAGCATGCTCATATTGGAGCATCTTGTCATATAGGATCTGGAAGCTTTATTGGAGCTTATTCAACAATCAAAGAGCATTCCCATATTTACCCTCGGGTTGTTATTAGAGAACGAGTTTCTATAGGGAAACGAGTAATTATCCAACCAGGAGCTGTCATAGGCTCCTGTGGTTTTGGTTATGTCACGAGTGCTTTTGGACAACATAAACACTTAAAACACTTAGGGCAAGTAATTATTGAAGATGATGTTGAGATTGGCGCTAACACAACCATTGATCGAGGGAGATTTAGACACAGTATCATACGTGAAGGTTCAAAAATTGACAATCTTGTACAAATTGCGCATCAGGTTGAAATCGGTCAACATAGTATGGTCGTAGCTCAAGCAGGAATTGCTGGTTCGACTAAAATTGGAAACCATGTGATTATTGGCGGACAAGCAGGTATCACAGGACATATTTGCATTACAGATCATGTCATTATGATGGCACAAACTGGTGTTACTAAATCTATCACCTCTCCTGGAATCTATGGAGGAGCTCCTGCTCGCCCATACCAAGAAATTCATCGTCAAGTAGCTAAGATTCGAAATCTTCCTCGCCTTGAAGAACGTGTTGCATCGTTGGAAAAGCTTGTTCAAAAACTAGAGGCTCTCTCAGAGCAACACTAATCTAGTAAATACAAAGAAACTGTTAAAGACAAAGTGAATTGCGTAACGGGTTATAAGCAGTTTCTCTTTTTTAATAATAAAACTTTGATCAGTTTTTTACGGATAATTTCCGGGCATACCCTTCCCGTAGAAACTAAATGCAATAACTGTTTCTCACCGAATTGAAACTCCGCCAATGAGGAGAACGTAAAAACGTCTCCTCCTTTATGTAAAGTTTTAATGGCCATTTCACAATTATTAAAAATATGGCTCCCGCAAAAACATAAGCATGATTGGTCTATGTTTGCTGATAACGCAGCAATAGTCCCCATAAGATCATAATTGACAGATATAGGATTAAACTTATCCTTCCCTTGAGCAAAAGAATGAAAAACTTTTCCTTGAACGATCCTAGAGTGTCGAAGACCTTGACACATTTCAGCATATTCTTTGGCATCTAAATCTAAAATTTCTTTATACATGAGAGTTATAGAAACTTTCCTTTCTTGAAGAAAAGCTCCTACTTCTTCTCCTAACCGGAAAAAATCTTCTTTCTCTTGAAAAGGAGTTCTATTGGTGTACGAATAATAGGCTTGTAAGGCATAAGGAACCGTTGTAGCCATTAACACGGGAACTGTGCGCGCTTTATTCACTTGGTATAAATATTTATCAAAGGCCTCAAAAGGCCCAGCAGAAACTAGAATACCCCCTAATTCTCTTTTTTCAAAAAAAAAGAAAACTTTTAAGAAATCTTCCCATTCCTGATTTAAAGGAGGAGTATAAAAGAATAACTGAGCCAATTGTTGCCTAAAAGATTCTAAAGAAGAAAACAGCTCGTAAATATCCTTCAATTCTTCTTCAGAACAAGGAAAGATCCCAGTATGCTTCAAAAGTTGTGCGTGTGCAAAATTTTCTATCTGTTTTTGACAAAAACAACCGGTCCTTCTACAAATTGCTGACAATTTTTTTTCCAATCTTGCTTCTGTATCCTGATCTCTGTCCTCTAATGAAGATTGTCCATTTTCTCCAGCTATCCAAGATGAGGCCCCCACGCTAGGAATCCTCTGAGAGAGAAGACCAAAGAAGGAATTAAAAGAACGCACACTAAACTCCACGCAAACAAAATTTTTGAACAGGCATTGTATTTTTTTACCTGTTAAAACACAACAGCCGAAAATCTTAAAAAAGACTTAACAATTCGATCTGAAGTAAAAAATGAATTTTTAAAATCAAAAATAATATTGGTGTTCTTTGATTTTTCTAGGTAGTGCCGAAAAATTGTTTTGTGTAGCATAAGTTGCGTGAAGACCAAAACCTCGCATATAGAGTATTTCAAGAACGATTTACTTAAGAACACTGTAAATATAATTAAGATATTCTGAAAATTTTTAGGAATCACCTTATCTAAGAGAATCTATGAGTCCCCTGACCTACAACATAGCTTCTGAGGAAATTACAGAAGCCCAGGTTTCCCAGGTTATTGAAGACTTCGGCACCGATTTCTGTATTAATCTTTTAGAAAAAATGCTTCTTATTCGTGAATTTGAAATTCGCGGAGAAGAAGCCTATTTAGAAGGTCTTGTTGGAGGATTTTACCACTCCTATATTGGCCAAGAAGCAGTTGCTACAGCGGCAATTGCTTGCACAGGAAAAAATCACTGGTTCTTTTCTTCTTATCGCTGTCATGGAGTCGCTCTTCTACTAGATATTCCTTTGCATCAACTGGCTGCAGAATTATTGGGAAAAGAAACTGGATGTGCTTTGGGAAGAGGCGGATCTATGCATATGTGCGGTGAACGTTTCCCTGGAGGATTTGGCATAGTGGGGGGCCAAATCCCCTTGGCTGCAGGTGCCGCTTTTTCTATGAAATACCAGAACATTCCGTCGCTTTCATTGTGTTTTATTGGCGATGGGGCTGTTGCTCAAGGCGTTTTTCACGAAACGTTAAATTTTGCAGCTCTCCACTCTCTACCTTTAATGCTAATCATTGAAAACAATGGTTGGGGAATGGGAACTGCTTTGCATAGAGCAATTGCTAAACAGCCTATAGCAGAGTCACAAGCTATTTCATACGGATTATCTTCCGTTACCTTGAATGGGTTTGATCTGTTTAATTCGCTTATAGGCTTCAGAGAAGCCTATAAGCATATACAACAAACAGGCTCTCCTCTCATTGTGGAAGCTTTGTGTTCTCGTTTTAGAGGGCATTCTATTTCTGATCCAAATCTATATCGCTCTAAAGAAGAAATGCGCTGTTTATTAAAGCGAGACCCTATCCTTTTTGCTAAAGAGTGGCTGGTCCGTGCCAACGTTTTATCCGAAGATGATTTTAAAAACTTACGACAAGTAAGTAAAACAGCAGTCCTAGAAGCATTTTCACAGGCTCGTCTTGATCCTGAACCTGCTGTTGCTACTTTAGAAGAGGGGGTCTATGCCTAAATTCGTTACACTCGAAATTCGAGAAGCTATCAGACAAGCTATTGATGAAGAAATGACTCGAGATTCTAATGTTTGTATCTTGGGAGAGGAAGTTGCTGAATACAATGGTGCTTATAAAGTCACAAAAAATCTTTTAGATAAGTGGGGACCAACTCGAGTTATTGACACTCCTATTAGTGAAGCTGCATTCTCGGGTATTGGCATCGGCGCAGCATTAACAGGGCTACGCCCTATTATTGAGTTTATGAGTTGGAACTTTTCTTTGGTCGCTGCGGATCAAATCATCTCTCATGCAGCAAAGATGCATTATATGACTGGCGGAAAATTTTCTGTCCCTATTGTTTTCAGGGGAGCTAATGGAGCTGCTGCTCAGGTCTCTTGTCAGCATTCTCATTGTGTTGAAGCTCTTTACGCCAATATTCCAGGCTTGATTGTCATAGCTCCAGCGACCCCTGCAGATGCAAAAGGCCTTCTTAAATCTGCAATTCGAAATAACAATCCAGTCCTGTTTTTAGAAAATGAGTTAGATTATAATCTTAAAGGAGAGCTTCCTGCAGAAGAATATCTTACTCCTATCGGGAAAGCTCGTATTGTACAGGAAGGAAACGACTTAACTATTATTGCATATAGCCGTATGGTTGCTATCGTTGAGCAAGCAGCTAAAATAGCAAAACAACGATGGGGACTTTCCATAGAAATCTTGGATTTGCGAACAATTAAGCCCCTAGACACTGCGGCTGTACTACATTCAGTCAAAAAAACAGGGAAATGTCTTGTTGTAGAAGAGGGTCATTACTTTTGCGGAGTATCTGCAGAAATCATTGCAACCATTACAGAACATATTTTTGATTATCTAGACACTCCCCCTCTACGAATCTGTCAAAAAGAAACACCTATGCCATACAATAAAACTTTAGAGATGGCAACTCTTCCAAATATTAACCGCATCCTGGATGCCATTGAAAAAATTATGAGGTAATGTTTGTGGTTTCTTTGTTAAAAATGCCTAAGCTGTCTCCTACAATGGAAACAGGAACCCTTGTTAAATGGCACAAAAATAAAGGAGATGAAGTCCATTTCGGAGACGTATTGCTAGAAATCTCAACCGATAAAGCTGTTTTAGAACATACAGCATCTGAGGATGGTTGGTTGCTGGAAATTCTTATAAAAGAAGGAACAAAAGTTCCTATTGGCACTCCTATAGCAGTGTTTTCAACAGAACAAAATGCAAAGTACGATTTGGAACACCTTTTACCTTTAGAAGCAGTCCCCATCACTGATGAGCTTCCTGGAGAAGTTTTACCGAAAAATTCTTCCCCGAAAGAGCCTTCATGCGCTAGTCCTTCCATGTCTATTGTGGGATTCCGACCAGAACCTCCTTTAAAAACTCCTTTGATCATGAAATTCCCTGGGGATCAAACATTAGCTTCTCCCTTAGCCAAAAAATTAGCCAAGGAACAGAATTTAGATCTTTCTGGAGTCGTAGGCAGTGGCCCTGGAGGGCGAATTATAAAAAAAGATCTAGAGAAAGCTCCTCCTTTAAGAATAGCGGGCTTTGGCTATCCTGAATCCCCGGATGTCAATCCAGGTTCTTATGAAGAAGAACCTCTATCTCCTATTCGAGAAGTGATATCTAAACGTTTGCAAGCGGCCAAAACATTTATTCCTCATTTCTATATAAGGCAACGAGTTTATGCTACTCCACTACTTGCTTTACTAAATGAGCTTCAAGCACAAAATATCAAACTTTCGATCAATGACTGCATTGTACGAGCTTGTGCTCTAGCCTTAAAAGAATTTCCAGAAATTAATTCTGGATTCAATAGCGTAGACAATACGATCATTCGTTTTTCTACTATTGATATCTCCATTGCTGTAGCTATTCCCGACGGAGTCATTACTCCTATTGTCCGTTGTGCAGATAGAAAGAATGTTGGCGTAATTTCTTCGGAAATTAAAGATCTAGCAGTAAGAGCAAGGCAACAGTCTCTCAAAGAAGAAGAATATAAAGGAGGCTCTTTCTGTATTTCTAACTTAGGAATGACAGGAATCACCGACTTTACGGCTATTCTTAATCCTCCTCAAGCAGCTATTCTTGCTGTAGGAAGTGTAGAAGAACAACCGGTAGTCTTGAATGGAGAACTTGCTGTAGGATCGACTTGCATGTTAACATTATCGGTAGATCACCGAGTAATTGATGGGTATCCTGCAGCAATGTTCATGAAACGACTACAAAAACTTCTTGAAGCCCCGGCAGTCTTGCTTCTTAACTAAAAGGAAAGTCTCCTTCCTTACTTTCAAGAATAAAGGTTAGGAGACATTCCAAATCTTCGATGTATAGTCCGCAATGGATCGATCACTTGAGAAAAATCCCATTCCTCCAACATTGTAAATAGATTTCTTAGTCCACTCCTCGGGCTGCTTAAACAAGTTCGCAACATTGTTCTGCGCATCGATATAGGACTCCAAATCTGCTAACACAAAGAAAGGATCTCCTTCATTCAGAAGCCTATTAACAATTGGTTTAAAAAGGTCTTTATCTTCATGTGGAAGTCTCGCATGTAAAAGAAAATCTAATGCCTCTTGAATTTTAGGATTAGCATTACATATCCCCTGCGGATAATACTCTTTCCGAAGAGCACAAATTTCTTCTTCTAGAAGGCCAAAAATAAACATATGCTCTTTTCCTATATGTTCAGCCATCTCAATATTGGCTCCATCCATAGTACCAATTGTCAAAGCTCCGTTTAGAGCAAATTTCATATTGCCTGTACCTGAAGCCTCCATTCCCGCTGTTGAAATCTGTTCAGATAAATCTGTTGCAGGAATTATCTTTTCTGCTAACGACACTCTATAGTTATGCCAAAAAACAACTTTCAGTAGATCTTTTGATTTGGGATCATTATTAATGATATGTGCAACATTATTAATTAATTTAATAATTAATTTTGCCATAGCATAACCAGGAGCCGCTTTACCTCCAAAAATGACGGTAGTTGGAACAATATTTACAGAACAATTCCGAATTTCATTATAAAAATAAATGACACGGAGAATATTCATGAGTTGGCGTTTATACTCATGTATCCGCTTAATGTGACAATCAAAAATAGAATATGGATCTACAGAAACTCCAAGTTCTTTATGGATATGTGTCGTCAGTTCTTCTTTATTTTGATTTTTGATCTTCTTCCACTCTTCCCTAAATCCACTGTCTTCAGCTAAAGGAATCACTTTCTGTATATGAATGAGATTCGTTAGATAATCCGTACCTATTGTACGATTTAACAACGAACTTAATCTTTCATTGGAAAGAGCTAACCAACGTCTAGGTGTAATCCCATTGGTAACATTGATAAATTTATCTGGGAAAAACTCGACAAATTCTTTAAATAAAGTCTTTTTGATAAGTTGCGAATGGAAGGTTGATACACCATTCACTTTGTTCGTCCCAACTACAGCTAGATTAGCCATATTCACGAACTTAGAACTCCCTTCTTCAATGATGGAAAGAGCTCGACGCTTATCATTATCTTCTGGATATTTTTGAGAAACTTTTGCTAACCAGCGCGAATTAATTTCGTAAATAATTTCTAAATGGCGAGGGAGCACTTTAGAAAATAAATCTAACGACCAACGCTCCAGAGCTTCAGGCAGAATTGTGTGGTTAGTGTAATTAAATATTCTTGTTGTTGCGTCCCAAGCAACATCCCAATCTAACTCTTCACGATCGACTAATAAGTGCATCATTTCTGCAATTCCCAAAGCCGGATGAGTGTCGTTAAGTTGGACAGAAACTTTTTCTGGTAATTTATCTAAAGAAAGATGCGTTTTTGTGTAACGACGAAGGATATCTTGTATAGTAGCAGATACAAGAAAATATTCCTGTTTGAGACGTAATTCTTGTCCTTCAGAGATAGCATCATTAGGATAAAGTACACGAGTAATGTTGCTTGCTAATGCAAGATCTTCAATGGCACGAATATAATTGCCGTGATTGAAATAACTAAAATCAAATCCATGACGAGACTGTGCTTGCCACAGGCGTAAAGAATTCACTGTATCGTTATTGAACCCTGGAACAGGAACATCATACGCCATAGCTAGAACTTCTTGAGAATCAACCAATTCTGCAACATCCCTACCCCTAGAATCAACACTATGCTTCACTTTCCCATAAAAATGTACAGGGTATAAATATTCTCCTCGACAAATCTCCCAAGGATTACCATAACGCAACCACTCATCAGGAGATTCAACTTGATAACCATTCTCTATCTTCTGATCAAAAATGCCATAATCATAACGAAGACCATATCCATAAGCAGGAATACCAAGAGTGGCCATAGAATCAAGGTAGCAAGCAGCCAATCGCCCTAATCCCCCATTTCCAAGCCCTGCATCGTACTCCATCTCAACAAGCCGATCAAAATCATACCCAAGATCCGAGAGGGCTTCCTTCACTAAATCTAGAAGGCCTAAATTTAATAAATTATTTTTTAAACTCCTTCCCAGCAGAAATTCCATAGAGATATAGTAGATACGCTTTACGTCATTGTCATAGTAGCTACTTTGAGTCTTTAACCATCCCCTAGCCATCCACTCTAACACAGTTTTAGCAACCGCAGTAAAAATGTCCCTAGTTGATGCGGATAAAGGGGTCTGAACTACTCCACAATATATCCTTTCTAGGATAGCTTGCTTCATAGACTCGACATTGATCTTAGTCCGGTCGAAGTGCATAAAGTCTCTCACGTAAAGGAAAGTTGATTTATCCTTTGAATAAGAAATATTAACATTAAAAGAAAGTTTTCTATTTTCAGGTTGACTGCCTCACATAAAGGCTTGCTATTTGGTAAAAAATTACGTAAAATGTATGCCTTTTTTTGGGAAGGAGACATTATTATGAGTATTTTACCGCAGAAGAATATATTTACCATCTCGGACAGGTTCTCTCAGAAAGTAGAATCGCCAGAGCGTTCTTCTACTGAAGATCTAAAAAAATCAACAAGATCACAATGTCTTCAGAAAATAGTTAACTTCGCAAAAAACTTGTTTATTGAATTAGGACTAATCCTTACGATCGTCTCGTTTATCGCCGCAGCACTGGCCTGCCCTCCTGGAGCTGCACTAATTATTATTATAACTATCCAGGCTACGTTTGCGGTTGCTTTTACGCTTCAACTCGCATATAAGCTACACACCTCAATCAAACTTCCTCCTGCTAGCAATGATAATCCGGCTCCTGAGGGCAATCCAGCTCCTGTTAGCAACACGGATTCTGTCGAAGACTCAACTGTTGTTAACAGTGACACTTTTGCCGAGGTTTAAGATTTCAATATTTTCGAAAGGAGGCTCGTTATCGCCTCCTTTCGTGTATTAGTCCACTATAAAATCTAAACTTTGATAAGCAGAGGAAAGTTGTTTCATCAATTCCTGTACCGCGCATGAAACATCGTTTTCTCTGTCAGGTTCTTCTAGTTTCTGAGAAACCGCTCGAATTGATGAAATAACCGTAGAATGATCTCTAGAGAAGACTTCGCCGATCTTTACGTATGATAAAGATAGCTTTTGCCTACACAAAAACATCGCAACCTGCCTAGGCAAAACATATTCTCGAGACTGAGAACGACCTAAAATACTTTCAGGAGACACTGTGTAATATTGTGCAGTGGCTTGTACAATACTCTGTGGAGTCAATCGAATGTTCTCTGCGGCAAGCAATACGTCATGCAATAAAGCTTCTATATCCCCTTGATAAAGCATTTGATGAGACAATTTTTTATAAGAAACTCTTTTAGCCAAAGTTATTAATGCATGCAACAAAGATTTTACATGGGACGATAATGCTTGAATAAGAAAATCTAAAGCAGTTTCTTCTATACGTATGTTAAGGGTTTCTACTTTTCTTTCTAAAAAGCTTTTTAAACCTTCTTTTGTCAGAGGACTGACTGGGATTGCAATTCCCCACTCAAAACGACTAATCAGTCGCTCTTCCATGGCTTTCAAATCTCCCGGAGCAAAAGTAGAAGAAATCACTATCAACTTCCCTTCGGTGTGCAAAGAGTTGAATGTGTGGAAAAACTCTTCTTGAGTAGCCCCTTTACCTGATAGAACTTCTATATCCTCTATGAATAAAGCTTCAACATTACGATAAAACGCCCGGAAACGCTGCATTTCACCAGAACGAATAGCGGACACCAGATGTTCTGTAAATAATTCGGAGGTGACATATAAAGTTTTTACTCCAGACTCACGCAAAACGCCAACAGCGGCCTGCATAAGATGTGTTTTCCCAGAACTTTCAGGACCGAAGAGATAAATAGGATTAAAAGGAAAATCTTTTCCTAGCTCGGACACTTTAGCAAATTCTTGAAGAATCCTTACAGGTAAATCATTTTCTGGAGTCACAAGAAAATTCGCAAAAGACATCTGTGGGTCAATATCCCCATACTGCATAGTAAAGTACGCAGTTTTCTCTTGTTGAATTTGAGCCTCCTTAAATGGCGTAGATTTATCTAAAGAAGTAATCCGAACCCGAATAGGCTTTCCGTTGTTATTGATTAAGCTAGATTTGACCTTATGGCGAATATGCTCTTCAAACCAAGTCACTTGAAAAGAATCTTTTGCTTCCAAATACAGGTTACATGCATCAAAGCACAAGACCTTCAAGGACCTCAGCCATTTATTGACTGTGTCCACTCCAATCTCTTTTTCTTGTAGCAAAAGGAATTCTTCCCAAGCTCGCATAAAACTATCTCAACTAAATAGTTTTTGATAAAAATTATTCTAATTAAACAAAAGATCTTTCTATCTCTTCTTATTAACAATCACTTCGTGCTTTAAGTGTTTTTCATCCAAAATTTTGTTTGTTACCCACTGTTGGATAACACCAAGCAACATTGAAGAAAACCAGTAAATATTCAACCCAGATGGGAAATTATAAAACATAAATGTAAACAATAACGCCATCATAGTTCCCATAGCTTCTTGTTGACGCTGCTGATCCGAAACAGGCCCTTTTCTTTTAGCAGCAGAAATTTTCTGCTGAATAAACATCACAATCCCCAATAGAATAGGAAGAAGGTGAAACTCGTTTCCAATAAACCATATCGGTGTCTGCCAAGAAAAAAGAACATCCGGAGCAGTTAAATTATCAATCCATCCAGGAATAAAGCTCGCTCCCCTTAATAAAAAAGAGGATTTCAATAAATCGAACATAGCTATAAGAAACGGCAACTGAATAAGCAAAGGTAAGCACCCCGTTATTGGATTCACTTTATTCAGCTTATACAACGCCATAATTTCCATTTGAGCTCGTTTAGGCTCACGCTTATATTTCTGCTGAATATCTTGAATATACGGAGATAATTTTTGCATGCGACGCATAGATCGAATGGACCATGCATTTAAGGGATAAAGCAAAAGCTTCAACACAATTGTTAATAAAATAATTGAAATTCCCCAAGAGCCAGTTAAAAACTTAAAGAATTTCATGATAATGAATAACAAAGCTGCAAAAGGCTCTGTAATAAAACTAAAGAAGCCTCTAAAAGCAATTGCATCAACATATTCAGGTGTTTCTCCTTTAGAATTCATATAAGCTTTATCTAAAGCTTTCAAAGAAGGCTCAGCTAAAGGCCCTGCATACACCATAAATCGATAATGACCAGCCTCTTTAGGTAAAGGCAACATTGCCACATAGCCGGGGTATTTGGCTGCAGGATAGGCCTGATCTTTAGGAGGAAGTTGAGAAAGTCGTGTAGGAACTATATTTCCTGGGATAAAAGAGGAAGCGTAACCTGCAGGAATAGGAGTTCTTGGAGTTAAAATCACCCCAAAATACCCATTAGAATTCAAAATCCATTGAGGAGCAATATTATTACGCATGAGTAAAGTATTTTTCGCTTTAGGTAACTTGACGTTGATTAAATCGCTCTTATTTTTTTTCACAGCGTAATACTTAATAGCTGGAACGAAAGCATTGGACATGATTTCTACTTCAGGGATCCCTGAAGTTATCCATAAGTCTTCTTGTTCTCTAGTAGTTTGAACTTCTAATTCAAAAGCATAAGGCTGTTCACCCAGAACGTAAGTTTTCCGAATTCTTCCATCTCCGCTCTCTAAAACTAAGGTTTTATTATCAAAAGAAATAACACGAAAACCTGTTGCAACAGGAGAAGATAACTCTCTTCCAGAAACAATATTTAAAGCTTGATATTTTGAAGGAATAGTTTTACGGGCATCAGATAACGGTCCTCGTCTAAGCAAAGGATAATACCCACCAACAACATTCGGCACACTTTGCCGTAGAAAATCAACCGACTCAACTCCAGGGAAAGAAGCTTCCGATGGAGCACTAACTGCTATCTCTTTATCAAAACCAATCTCATTAACAATACTTTTACTTCCTTCTCTATCAGAAGCAAAGGGCAGATTAATTCCTTCAATGGATCCGCTCTCTTGTGAAACCACAAGCTGCATATATTCATTAGAAAGAACGTAATAGCCCCCAGATGCTGAAGGGATTTCTTTGTCAGCAAAGACAACAGCTCGAGCCATAGGAAGGTCTAAAGACTCCACACATTCTTCCTTAGAGTTATAGATACCCAGAGGCACAAACTCATTTCCTGTGTTTAGAAAAACTAATGAGGTCCCGTAAATAGTTGCAGTCTTATTCGAAATTTTCCCATCTTTATATTCCCCTAGGAAAACGAGAGGTTCTTGGTTTCTCCGAAACTCCGCTACAACAACTGGGAAAGAGTCTTTTTGATTGGGAAGATATACAGAACCTCCCTTCGATGGGACTTCCTTGCCTGTTTCTCCATACAAGGAGACAAGAATCCCTCCAAAAGTACTTGTTTGTTCTATCAAATTCCAAGAAGAGCCTTTAGAATAAACTGTGGGATGTGCGCCTCCTTTCGTTAAAAGAAATAGGCGATTTCCCAAACAAACAGCATACTGATTCGTTGACTCTTTATCTTCCGGAGAGGCTGTCCAGGGGACTACGCTTAATTGCTCTGTTGAAGCTAATATTTGTTCAGAAATAACTCGCTGTTTTTTGGCCAAATCCTGGCATGATTTGAAGTCTCGATACCCAAAGAAAATTTGACACCCTAGAAATGCTATACTTACTAAAGAAACAAATAATAACGTTCGCTTATTCATGCTTATTCGAGGTGAGATCTCCCCTTAACGGGGGTGGAAGCCTCGTCCTTACTACAGTTGCTTTAATTCCCTAATCAAAAAATTTTTCAGAAAGACACAGTCTTTCCGATCACTGTTAAGGTATACCTTCTACTATCGATTCTGTCCTATCTTCTTCAACAGTGCCCGTACTATGTAACTTAGCGCCATTTTATAGAGGGTTTCTTTTCCATGCACTTGGAAAATCTCTTCTTTTCCATCCTTTATGAAATTTTTAATGGGATCTTTTTCCTGAGTCAGAATCTTCCAATGTTTGAAAAAGCTATAAGCTGCGTTTTTTGCTAGCAAACCAGATAATTCCTGCTCCTAAAAACAACAAAGGGATAGATAACCATTGTCCAATAGTTAATATACCCCCCTCGCTGAGCCAAGCTCCTTGATGCATTTTAAAAAATTCAGCAAGAAAACGAATGCAGGCTACTCCAATCAAAGCTCCTGCCGCACTATAACCCGAACCTAAGCGAATAATCCGTCGATAACAAAGTCTGTATAAAATACATGATAATAGAAAATAGCTAAAGCCTTCATAAAGCTGAACAGGATGTCTTGAAATCTGACTGCTACTATTAGCAAAAATGACCCCCCATGGCATAGACGTTGGCGTTCCCAGAATCTCTTGATTCATGAAATTACCTATACGGATGAATAAAGCTGCGCAACCAAAAACTGCACCACAAAGATCACAGATATAGATTACAGAAAGCATCGGGAGTCGCCGAATATGCTGTCGAGAGAAGACTGCTGACCAAATGATCACAGCAGCTATAGCACCGTGGCTAGAAAGACCTCCTTTCCATATCTTCAAAATTTCTGAAGGGTTTTCAAAATAAAAATCCCCTCCATAGAAGAGAACGTAAAATACTCGAGCCCCTACAACTATAGCTAAAAGAGCCCCTAAAGCAAAATTTTCTAAGCTTATTCTCAACTCTTTTTGAACTTTTTCGTTCTTACAAAGAGTCGTTGCAAGTTTAATCCCTGCAAGAGATGAAAAAAAAATTCCTAAAGAGAAGAGGACCCCATACCAAGATAACTGAAGCCCAACTTGCGGGAAAGACAGGAGAATCCTAGATAGTTCACAACGAATCATTGTTTTTTCTCAACAATTTCAAAAAATTTTTCCCAAAGCAGCCTTATCAAAAAACTTTTGTCGACAATCTCACAAAAACAAATTCTTATACCTTCTATTGTCTATATTAGTTGCTTTTTGAAAATGCCCGTGGTAGAGTTCCCTTTAACACATAAGCTCCTTTGATCTTTTGCGCAACTTACCTAAGTATCGCTGGAGATACAAAATTGAGTCAAATTTTTCACTGAGTTACGCTATGCAAAAATCCCGGTTACTAGCTTTTGTTGGTCTTTCGCTCTTAACAGCAAATATTTTTTCTGGTTGTTCTGTATCACCCTCTGGTAGCTATCATGCTAAGCTGTACACCAGAGGGAGCAAAGCGCGGGGAGTTGTGGCTATGCTTCCTGTTCTCTATCGTACAGAGAAGTCTGCAGAAATCCTTCCTTGGAATTTGCAAGCTGAATTTTCAGAAGAAATTAGTAAGCGCCTGCATTCATCTGACAAATTGCTGCTCATCAAGCATCATGCATCAGCAGGTGTTGCCGCACAGTTTTTCTCTCCCACTCCAAATATTTCCCCTGAATTAGCAGTTCAATTGTTGCCTGCTGAATTTGTAGTAGCTACTGAAATATTAGAGCAAAAGACTGTGGAAGATGCTTTAAACCCTTCTATTTCAGCATCTGTTCGTGTGCGAGTGTTTGATATTCGTCACAACAAAATTTCTATGATATATCAAGAAATTTTGGATGCAAATCAACCTCTTGCCTCTGGCAGCAATGACTATCATCGCTATGGATGGCGTTCTAAGAATTTCGATTCGACTCCAATGGGTCTTATGCACCACAGGTTGTTTAGAGAGATTGTTGCTCGCGTAGAAGGGTATGTTTGCGCAAACTACTCTTGAGTATGATAAATTTAGGACTCTCAATAGCTTTCGTCGGACTCTCGTCTCTTCTATCGAAAGGTTTTTTTACATGGCCGAATCCAGGAAGACTTGTTAGGCTACCTTTTAATCTGGTTTGCTTAGGAGTTATTCTGTTTTTTTTACCGGCTGCGCTGCCAAACTGGGAGCCTCTTTCTTCCATCTCCGGAGTAGCTTTTCATGGTATTTTTGTCTTCAGTGCTTTTCTTTTTCTCCTGTTAGGATTACCAACTTACATAACTCAATCAATTTTGCACGCAGGAGAAACTTCTAGTTCAACTCCTCTACTATTAGCTATAGGGGCAGGGATCCGCATATGGGTCATCACAATCACAATCACGCAGATATTGGCACGATTATTACAATTCATTTGGCCCCTTGTCCTACCAGGATTGTTTTTTCAAGAACAGATCATTACAGAAGAAATTCGGGAACAGCTGTTAACTAGACCAGACTATTTGTATATCCTCTGTGTGGCTATGTTCATTCCCATCGCAGAAGAAATCTTTTTTAGAGGAATTCTCCAAACTTTTTTCAAAAGTAAATTCTCTAGATGGCAAGCCATTGTAATTAGCTCCCTTATTTTTGCAATCACGCACATAGAAGCCTCTTTGGGAAGCTTGATTTTTGTTCCAACACTATTTGTATTTTCATTATGTGCGGGATTTGTTTACGAGAAGATGAGGCACATAGCTGCTCCTATAACCTTACATATTCTTTTCAACAGCTGCCAACTGATCCTGCTATCTTTATGAGAAAAAGAAGCTGAGCAATTGAGTAACATAGATAGTGAACAAAAAGTAAGCCAGAGAAAGCTCCTAGCACAAAAGGCCTATCCTTAGGGCTGCTACCTTCCGATCCTGACCCGGTTCAGAAGTCTCTCATCTTAAGAGGTCCCCGGCTTACGGGGTCTTTGGTACCATAAATAGAGTTTTCCCTCAACTTTCTTCCCTATTTTTAAGAAATTTTTTCTTGTTCTTTCACGCGAGACCAACATTCCTCTGCTTCTTCTAAAGAAATTTGATTATTGGGATCAAAAACATGAGGAGACCGACGACGTAGCTTTGCTATCGCCTCAGTAAAAACCTCTTCAGCCTTGAGTTTTCCTTCTCTCTCGAGTAAGAAACATAAAGTTAATACTAAGGTGAGAACGTCTCCTGCCTCTGATGCAATTTCGAGAGCAGCCTTATTACCTTGCACGGCATCTGCTAATTCTTGACACTCTCCCGCTATATACTGCAGCATGGAATCAATGCTCTGCAAATTTGTCCATGGACAAACTCCTTGTAAAGCCATTGCTCGCGAAACTGCAGCTAATTGTAAAATACTATCTTCTTCCATGGCTATTACTCCTTAAAAATAGATGAGTCTCGATCTAATAAACCTGCTGAATAAAGTGCTCTTTTGAGTTTTCTATAACGACTTAAAACCAATTAAACTGTCTCAGCCCTTAGAGAAAAAGTAGATTTCTTCTAGCATTTTTTATACATAACCAGAATAATCTGGGTCCGCCCACAATAATCAAAATCGAATGTTTTCTTCAGCAATTGTTGTTCTAACTGCATTTTTTGTCTTGTGCTCAGGATTTATATCTCTATCGCACATAGCACTATTTTCTCTCCCTTCTTCTCTAATTGCTCATTATAGCCACTCAAAAAACAAACGCCTCCAGCAAATAGCCAACCTAATGGCATATCCCAATCACTTACTCATAACGCTAGTTTTTTTTGATATAGGGATTAATATTGGAGTACAAAATTGTATAGCAACATTAGTCGGGGATTCTGCATCTTTTTTACTTACTGTAGGGATTCCTTTAGCCTTAACGCTAATTTTAGGTGAAATTGTTCCTAAAGTGATTGCTATCCCTTATAACGTACGGATAGCTCGGCTTGTCACCCCTATTATTTTTGTATCAACAAAAAGTTTTCGTCCTATATTTGACTGGGCCATCTCAAGCATTAATTTTATCATCCAAAAGGTGTTAGTCCATCAAGAAACCGATTTTATTCAACCTCAAGAATTAAAAGAAGTTCTTCGAAGTTGCAAAGACTTTGGAGTCGTCAATCACGAAGAAAGTCGCCTCTTGTTTGGATATCTTTCTATGGAAGAAGGAAGCATTAAGGAAAGAATGAAGCCCAAACAAGAAATCATTTTCTATGACATTCTTACTCCTATCGAAAACCTTTACCGATTATTTTCTGGACAACGCTATTCTAGAATTCTCGTTTGTAAAGATGGATTACAGAACCTTTTGGGGGTCTGTTCAGCAAAATCTTTAATTCTACACAAAGAGCAATTACAATCCCCTGAAGAGCTTCTTCCCTTACTTAAAAAACCCCATTACATTCCTGAAACTGTCTCCGCTAAGACAGCCCTGTATCATCTAGCTCGAGAAGACAGCGGGTTGGGTATAATTATTGATGAATATGGGTCTATAGAAGGCTTAATCACTCAAAATGACCTATTTGAAATTGTTTCTAATGAAGTTTCGCATAATCGCCTTGCTTCTAAACAGTTTGCTCACTCAGATAGAAATATTGCCATTGCAGCCGGTACCTTTGAACTTTCTGATTTTTATGATCTTTTTGGAGTTGATCTTCCGACTTCCACTAATTGTGTTACAATCGGTGGTTGGCTTACAGAGCAGTTAGGAGAAATTCCAGAAACTGGAACAAAGTTTGCCTGGGGACAATTTGTGTTTCAAGTATTGGATGCCGCTCCTAATTGTGTAAAGCGGGTGTATATAAGGAAAACCCATGGGAACTGACTCATTTTTTTTCTGGCTCGGAGTTAACCTCCTTTGCATTTTCATCCAAGGGTTCTTTTCAATGATGGAAATGGCTTGCGTGTCATTTAATCGTGTGCGCCTACAATATTACCTCACCAAAAACAACAAAAAAGCCTCTTATATCAATTTCCTTATCAGAAGACCCTATCGTCTATTTGGTACAGTAATGTTGGGAGTGAACATTGCTTTACAAATAGGGTCTGAATCATCTAGGACATGCTATAAACTTATCGGCATACCCCCAGAATATGCTCCTATAACGCAAATTTTTTTGGTCGTTATTTTTGCAGAATTACTTCCTTTAGCTATTTCTCGCAAAATCCCAGAAAAGATAGCCCTGAAAGGAGCTCCTATCCTTTATTGTGCCCATTATCTGTTTTACCCGCTGATTCAATGTGTTGGCGGTATCACAAATATCATCTACTTCATTCTAAATATTAAAAAAGAGACACTACACTCAACGCTTAGTCGAGATGAGCTTCAAAAAACACTGGAAACTCATCATGAAGAACAAGATTTTAACGTTATTGCTACGAATATCTTTTCTTTAAGTGCGACTTCTGTAGAGCAAGTCTGTCAAAGTTTGGACCAGATCCCTATGCTTTCAGCAAATGCCTCTGTACAAGATTTTTGTAAGTTAATACGTCGCCATCGAGTAGATTTTGTCCCTATTTACCACAAAGTTAAAAAGAATGTTGTGGGAATTGCTTTCCCAAAAAACCTTATTAATAGAAACCCAAATGACCCTGTTGCTACTTATCTCAGCTCTCCGTGGTTTGTGACAGCGAAATCTAAACTTATTCATGTAATTCAAGAATTTCGAAAAAATAGCTCCAATGTTGCTATAGTCCTAAATGATAATGGAGAGCCTATGGGGGCTTTAGGACTACATACTGTATTTAAAACATTGTTCAATACAAGAAATATCGCTCAACTAAAACCCAAAACAACCTCTTTAATCGAACGAACTTTTTCAGGGAACACTCCATTATCTGAAATAGAAAATGAGCTTAGTATTTCTTTTACAGATAACGAATGCAAAACAATTGCTCAGCTCATGTTGAAATTACTCGACACACCTCCAGAAGTAGGCGCCTCTATTATCATTAACGGACTCTTACTAGAAGTAAAAGAAATCTCCTTATATGGAATTAAAACTATTGCCATCAAAGATACTTTATAAGGATTAGATATACTGTTTTAAATGCCGCACGACATGAATAACTCTTTGTGCTGCTGTAAGAACCTCTTTTTCCGATAACAAATAACTAAAAGAAAAGCGCAGAGTCGCTGTGGAAAGTTCTTGAGAAACTTTCATAGCAGTCAGAGACTTAAAGGCAGTGGTTGCCCCAGAAGAACAAGCAGAACCATAGCCACAAGCTACCCCCGCAAGATCCAAAGCTATCTGCATGACTTCTCCCTCTAACCCAGGGAAGGCTATCGCAGAAAGATTACTAACTCGAGGCTCATTTTGGCAATGTACTATGCATTCGGGGATAGCCTTTTGCAGAGTAGATTCAAAAAGATTCTGATAAGAACGTAGAGTTCGGGAAATAATCGACTGATCTGTTAATAAT
>NZ_JAFUQR010000009.1 GCF_017472245.1 Chlamydia sp. | reverse complement strand
CACAAGAGTATGGGAGAGTAGGTCGTTGCCAAGCATTTTTTAATGTAAAATTCTTAGTCATAGACTGAAAGAAGAAGGGAGAAGAGCCATTCTAGTCGCTCTCTTCCCTTTTTTTTGTTTCTGTTTTTCTCTTTTTTTGATACATACCCTTCAATTTGCTGCAGGAAGAGGGGGAATGTAGATGTATCGGGATAGACAGGCCTTCTTACTACTTTGTTTAAGCCAAGCTTTTTTATCTCTTTCTGGAGAGGAACAGCGTTCTCTGCGAAATAGCTCTATGGAGGACGTTAATCATCGGAATCACCTTCCTGTGCCTTCTTTAGACTATCGTCCATGGTCTAGGCTTGGGGCTTTACGATTAGATTTTTTCCCTGGAGAAAGGGAGTATCCTTTTGAACATACTGCTATCGATTGGCTTTTCCCCGTTTATGATTCGTTAGAGTTTTTGTTTTTTTCTCAGCTAGGTTTCAGACATAACCTTGACCGCAGAGATATTGTTAATCTTGGCGGGGGCGGACGCATTTTTAGAAAAAATTGGATGTTGGGAGCCAATGCCTTCTGTGATTATGATTTAACAGGAGACAATGCGCGCTTGGGGCTAGGTTTGGAGTCTTGGACCAACTTTTTGCAATTCTCTATGAATGGTTATATTGGTCTATCTTCTCGCCATCATTCTTCTATACGCCCTGATTATCAAGAATCTCCTGCAAATGGATTAGATTTCCGTCTTCACTACTGGCTTCCTTTCCTTCCTCATTTAGGAGGAAAGATTTTTTATGAACAGTATTTCGGAAAAAAAGTTTCGTTATTTGGAAGAAGTGATTTACAGCACGATCCTTTCGTGGTTACGACTGGAGTAGAATTTACTCCTTTCCCGCTCCTTTCTTTAGGGATCGATCATCGTATGAGTAAATTTCCTCGGCATTACACTCTGTTCAATGTACGACTGAATTATCGATTTGGAGAAAGTTTTGCTTCTCAACTAAATCCTCTTTTAGTCACAAAGATGCGATTTCTAAATGAAAACCGTTATAACTTTGTCAGTAGAAATAATGTCATTGTCTTCGACTATTCTGAATATACCTATGATATTTTTGTTTCGCCTTCATCGATTTCTGATATAGAGTTCGCGTCCTCAACAGTTACGTTGAAATGTCCTAGTACTAAGACGATCGCTCAGTTTGAATGGGACGCACAAAATTTTATTGAAGCAGGAGGGGAAATCACGTTAGTCTCTTCTGGGAAATCAGGAGCAGAGTACAAGGTAAAACTGCCTCCTCATAAACTTCGCCTCTCCTTGAAACAAAAAATAGTCCCTACAAATGAGTATACGCTCCAGGTTTTTGCTGTAGATACATCTGGGAAGCGCTCGAAAACAGGAACTCTTTCCATTGCAGTTAGCCAAGATCCTCGCGTTTCAATAGCTAGACAATATTTTCTTAATGGATCTCTTGTCACAGATTTTACAACACCTCCTATTGCGAACGATCAAGATTTTGTGGAGATTGAATTTACTGTAACAGGAACGTATGGGCCTCTAATCGGTAAAGAAGTATTGGTTCGTTATTCTCAAGGATCGGAAGAAAGGTATGAAGTACTACTCACAGATTCGCAAGGGAAAGTTCGTACTTCGCTAATTAAAACTACATTGGCGTCTCCGGTAGAAGTTGATATCGCTGTTAACTCTGTTGTGGATGTAGTAACGATTCCTTTTGGTCCTGATGAAAAAACTGCTCATGTTTCAGGGTCGGTCCATATTTTGCAAAATAACCAATTAGCTAACAATCAAGCCAAAGCAGAAGTTCTATTCACCATCGTTGATGCCTACAATAATCCTATTCCAAATTTTGCAGTTACTGCTGAAGCATCTAATCATGCAACTCTAGACGTCTCATCGTTAGTCACTGACACAGAAGGGAAAGTTAAGTTTTCTTTAACAAATGCTTATTCTGGAATTACTAAAGTAACAGCAACATCGAATAATACCACATCAATAGCGACATTAGAGTTTTTACCAGTCTTGAAGGTGGATAATCCTGAAGTTATCGTAACAGCAAAATCTTATACAGCAGGAAAGAATCCTGTGTCGGTTACATCGTCTTTTTCAGGGACCCAGCAGTGGTCAATACAGCCTTCTTTACCACAAAGACTGCAGCTAGATAGTGCAACAGGGAAAATATCCGGGACGGTAGAGTCCGAGTACGGTATTCCAGCGACGAATTATACTTTATTTGTTCGTGATAGTCATGGAACAAGAAGTTCTTCAGCTTCTTTTGCCTTGGTTGTGAATCCTCCTTTTGTTATTTCGCAAAAATTATACCGTCGTGTTTTGTCAACGGATAGTCAGGTCAATATTCAAGCTTTTGGAATTACAGGAGGAGAACCTCCCTATGAGGTTACAGTTTCTCCAGCATTGCCTTCTAACTTATCTGTAAGTAATACGGGAGTTATATTAGGACGCACAACAGCAACAACGATAGGAGAGAAAGAATATACGTTTACGGTTACTGACCAACAAAAAGAGCAGAAAAATATTAAAATACAACTTTCTGTTGTTACGGGAGCTCAGATTACTGTTGTAGTAAAAGAGAAAATGCTAACGAAAGACACCTCAACAACTCAGGGGAATTCTTCTTATATCCCTATAAAAGCAACACCTTCTGCAGCAGATGGAGCAGTAAGTTTTACTGGGATTACACCAGCTCTTCCCAAAGGGATTAATTTGAATTCTACAACAGGAGAGATTACAGGGACTCCCACAGAAGAGTCTTCTTTGCAAGTCTATACTATGACCGTTCGTGACGGAAAATCTGGTGCTGAGAGCCAAGTAGATTTTGAATTAGGTGTTGCGCCTAGTTTTGTTGCTCAGCAAAGTACGTATCAGAAAATTTTGGGAGTTAATACTTCTGTATCCTTCCCTATATGTAGTTTATCTGGAGGGGTTATTCCTTACGATGTTACGATTACTCCTAATCTTCCCAATGGGCTTCAGTTGGATGCTAAAACGGGGATTATCTCAGGCATTCCAACAGATACCGGTCAGTTAACTGAATATACGGTTACTGTCACGGATGCAAATAAATCTCCTAGGCCAAATATGCGACTTTCTTTGACTGTTGCGAATGTTCCCACAGTGACTGATAAGGAACCGAATAAAGTTGCGGTTGTTGGGAGCTATTTAAATTATACGCCACTATCAGCAACTTCTGCTGTAACAGGGAAATCGGTTACTTTTACAAATATTTCTCCAGCTCTTCCTGCAGGTTTATCTTGGAGGTCCAGTGATGGTTCCATATATGGAACTCCACAAGCGGTTACAAGCCAAGATACTTTTACTTTTACTATTCGTGACGGAGGAACTGGAGCAGAAATTCAAAAATCTTTTAAACTTTCTGTTTTTCCAAAACTGACTTTTTCACAAAAACTTTATAATAAAACTTTAATTGCTGGAACATATGTAGATATAGAAGTATTGTCTATTACTAATGGGAGTGGTGATTATGAGCTTGTTGATCAGACAAGTTTGCCATCAGGACTCTCATTGGATTTAGAAGGAACTGGAGCATCTCGTTCGGTAAAATTGAAGGGAACGCCTACCAGCTCACAAACAGAAGCTTCGTATACATTCCAAGTTAAAGATAGGCAATCCGGATTATTTACAGGTTCTAGAACATTAAAACTTACTGTCAGTGGGGGAAAAACATTTCGTCGTCAATTATCAGAGTCTGTTTTGTTCGACTATATTCGACAGAATCAGATACCCCTTGAGATGATCCAAGAAAGGCATCCTAGCACAGTCGGCTTAGGGATTGGAGCGAGTGTGACATTCAAAGAAATCCCTCAGAAGAATAGAGTTAAAAGAAAACGGGATTATAAAATCCGACGTCCTATCATTCGTAAAAGAAGTTTTGTCGGGAATTTCGAGAAAGCAATTCGCATGATTAAATTGGGAGGGGGGATTGCCGATAGTAGGTGGCCTCATATTTGGGGAAGAGATGTTTTATTTACGAATCTTTCAGAAAAAATCCCTACAGGAATGTCAATTCCTCAAGATTGTGAGATTAAAAGAGAGCTTAATTCAATGAGTGTGCTCCCGATTTTTGTAGCAAAGGATTAACTTCCAAAGTCATCTAAGACGATGGAAGAACGCTCTACCCCATAGTTATCAAGCAAGGAGAGAATACTACTATTATGAAGTGCCGGACCACAAACATAGTATAGGTAGTCTTCTGGATTAGGAAGCTTACTGAGCTGACCAAGTTCAAAAGCTTTGAACAAAAAGTTAGTTTTAATTGGATCGTCTTTATCCCATCCCTTCTCTAAATCTTCTGGGAGGGGCTGGGAGAGGACCAAGTGATAATGGAAGTTAGGAAACTCTCTGTCTAATTTTTCATATTCTTCTTGATAGATATTTTCTTTAAGAGAGCGAGCCCCATACCATAAAGTAAGATCTCTATCTGTGTGTTTGTCTAGTAATAAATCGAGAATATGGCTTCTTCCGAAGGAAGAGCCAGCTCCTCCGATTAAGAAAATAACTGGGCGTTTGTCATTCTTCATAAAAGATTCTCCGTAGGGCCCGGATACTGTTACCTTATCACCCGGCTTAAGGGAGAAAATATACGAAGAACACACTCCCCAAGGAATTGAAGGATCGGGAGAGTGATTGACAAGGGGAGGAGTAGCAATACGAACGTTAAATTTAATAAGGGGGAGCTCTGCTGGATAAGAAGCAAGAGAATACGCTCTATTCGCTGCATTCGAGTCCGCAGATAGATGATCAATAGTTTTATCGAAGAGATGGAAAGTCTCCCAATCACTGTAATATTGGGGATTCATCGTTTGTTTCCAATCAGAAGAGTTCGTCTTGTACGAGGGAACAGTGATCTGTAAATATCCCCCAGGTTTAAAAGGGATAGGACGCGAGGGATCTACAGAAAGGACCAGCTCTTTGATGAAAGTTGCGACGTTTTCATTGGATACAACTGTGCCTTCCCAAGAAGAAGCATTGAAATAACGCTCTTCTATCTCCAAACTAATATCGTGTTGTACTTTCGTTTGGCAGGAAAGCCTCCATCCTTGTTCCAACTGTTGTTTAGAGAAGGTGGAACGATCTGTTTCTAGAGGTTCATCTGCATTTTTTGTGATGCGAACTTTACACTGTTTGCAAGCGGCTTTCCCTCCGCAAGGAGAGGGGATAGCTATTCCTGAGTCGAGTAAGGAAGAGAGTAAGGTCTTTCCGCTATCTACAGTCTTAGTAAGAGAGTCATCATTATTGATTCTTAGCTTACAAGGGTGAATTTTAATAAGAAATTTTCGGGATAAAAGGATAATGGCTACAAGAGTAAGGCCTAGAGAACAAAACGCTGCGGAAGCGATAAAAATTGGATACAGGCTTGAAAGCCAAGTCATATTATAAAAATCTCTGGAACTTCAATAAGACTGTAGCGTCAAGTTATAGTTTACTCTATAAAAAATCAACGGAGTTTTTTCGTTTTGTTTTGTGAAGCGAAATTCTGTTTCTCAGAATCCCGCTTCACAAATTCTTTTATTTTTCAGCTTTAAGAATTTCTGAAATAGCAGCTTTAAGGATTTCAATTTTCCCTGAGGCAATATTTAAAATAACTGTGTGTTCGCGAATTTCTGCAATTGTTCCAACGATCCCCATAGCAGTTACTTTATCTCCAATAACTAATTCGCTTTTTCTTTTTTCCATAGCTTGACGGCGTTTTTGCTCTGGGCGCCATAGGATGAAATAGAAAAAGACAATGGCGATTCCCAACATTACTGCAGGCTGCCCAAATGTTGCTCGTTGAGGAGAATCAACATCAGCAAATAAAACTGGGCAACATCCCAAAAAGAAAAGGAGGCTAAAAAATACACGAGAGAACATGGAGGTACCTTTTATTTAGGGTTAAAAAAGGATAGGGTATCACAGGGAAGATAGGGGGATCAATCCTTTTCCAGGAGTAAAGGCGGGGGTAGCGTTCTTTTAGGAATCTCTCCTTTCTAAAAGGACAACATTTTCTAGGTGGCTGGTGTGTGGGAATTGGTCTATAGGCTGCATTCGTTGAAGTTGATATCCCTGATCAACGAGTATTGAGCATTCGTTGAATTGCGTAAAGGGATTACAAGAGACATAAATAATTTTTTGAGGGACCATACGTAAAAGGTATTTTAATGCTTTATTTTGCATACCACAACGAGGGGGATCGATCACAACGATATCTGGGGAGGGAAGGTTTTCATTACGTTTGCAAAATTGTTTAGCGTCTTCTAAGAACACTTCCATGTTTACGGAGTTGAGTTGAATATTCTCATGAGCTGAAGCAACAGCATCTGGGATGATTTCAACGCCAATGACTTTTTTGACATAAGGAGAGAGCAGAATCCCAATAGTCCCAGCTCCGCAATATAGGTCTAAAAGGGTTTCTTCTCCTGAAGGATCTATAAATTCTTTAATCGTTTGAATGATTTTTTCTGCTTGGCAGCTTTGTGGTTGGAAGAAGCTTCTCGGGCGAATATGAAACAAGCTTGTGTGCCCTTCTATCGATAGCTGCTGTTTGAGGAAATGTTTCCCATAAAGGTGGGTTGTTCGAAAGGTAGTTGGACAGTTTCTTGCAGAAAGCTTTTCTTCCCAAAAAATGGAAGTAATTGGTAGGCCAGAATCTAAAAGAGATTGTTGCCATTCTTCGATGACTTGTTGAGGGACAGCAAACTCCTCTCTCCCAGAAGTGGTCAAAATAATCATAAAGTCTTTAGAGATATTCCCTATTCGGACAGTGAGCGTGCATAATGAACCTTTATTTAGGGGGGGATAATAAGCAGACAACCCTGGATGGGCAGCCCACCAAGCTCGAGTGAGCTGAAGAATGTCCATGGCACGCTCATCAATCATCAAACACTCAGTAATAGAGATCCCTTTTTTGGGTTTAGATGGAGAGATAAACCCTAAAGTTTTTTCTCCATCAACAGTTTGATAAAAAGAGAATTCCATTTTATTCCTTCCGCGAAGAAGAGGCGAGCAGGGAATTACAGGAAGAATTTTTTGAGAAGAGATAAGAGGAGAGAATAAATTCTGTAGAGCAAGTTCCTTCGTTTTTAAAGAGAACGCATATTCTGTTTGAGGAGATGAGCACCCCCCACAGATTCCGAAATGTTTACAATTACGAGGACAAGATGACAACTTTGAGTCCTAAAGAAAAAAGTTTACTTCAAAAGAAGAAAGAAGTTTTAGTTTTTATTTGCAAAGAATTGCCTAAGGGCAAGGAGAAGGTAGCATAAAAAGGAGAAACCATCAATGAGAAGAAAAGAGGGCCCAGTTAACAAAAGTGCCCTCTACAAAAAAGAAAGTCCCAAGATTTTATTTTTTTGTTGAGTGAGTTTTTTTAGCTGTTTTAGCTTTTGTCTTGGTAAAGATTTTTTTTGTTGGTTTAGCTTTGACTTTAGTTACACAAGTTTTTTTTGTGCACATTTTTTTTGCTACTATTTTAGTTGCTCTTGTAGGTTTTTTAGCGGCTGCTTTAGCTTTTTTGGCTGCCACTTTACTTCTTTTCATCAAGCCCATTTTCTCTGCTTTGATGGACTCTTTACGATAGACTTTCGCAATTTTTTCCAATCTGATGGATTCGGTACGAACTCGTTGAGCTGCGGCTTTATTTCCTTTTTCTGCTTTAAGTAAATTTAGTTGGATGCTCTCCAACAAATCTGTCATTTTTTTTGCCGTATCTTTTAGCGCCATGAAAAAATATCCTCTAGTTGTTGTTTTAAACTATTTTCTTCAGTTTTAATTTTTAATTAGTTTGTTTGTTCAAATTCGTGCAACCATTTTCTAGTGTTCTAGGTAGGCTTTGGAAGCTCCTTTGTTTAATTCTTTGTGTACCGCTCTGTTTATCAATAGGTTATTTTCCCTTTAGGTAGAGAAAAATTTTTTATAAAACCATGTGCTGCAGAGTGTCTGGATAGGGTTTTCTTAAGAAAAAAGCTTGCTCTGATGTAGGAAGATTTGTGATAGATCTTTTCGAGAGAGAGCGCTAACATGCCCTAGAGATAAAAAAATTCTGAAATTTTTTTTGAAAAAAGGAATAAAAGAGAGTTTCTGTATGAATATTCGCAAGTTCATTCTCGGGGGCTGTTCTTGGTTTCTGATAGGGCTGGTGATATGCTTGAAAGTTGAAGGGGCGCTCTCCTTCGGACATCAATGTGCAGATGTTCACAAAGCAATGCGAGATGGTAAGCCGCTCTTACCTATTTTCGATGCTTTTATTGGGCGTATTGTTAAGGAAAGTGCATCTTTGTCTGAGAAGGATTGGGAAACGGCGTCATGGCTGATTTGCGAGTACATTCGTGGAAGTTTAAAGCGAGGAGAACAAGAACTCTGTATAGATCTTGTAACTCCGTTGTTCTCTTTAGCGACAATGCCTGCGAAAGTAAAAGGGCGTATTCGTCAAGTTTGGCAGACTCTCAATCCTCAGGGAGTCTCCTTGAAAGATTTGGTTCATATGTTAGAGAGTTGCGGTTACCCTTCTTCTCCACAGGATCAATTGATGCTTTCTTTATATAATATGACGTTGCATAGCAGTTATGAGAATAAGAAAGCTGAGATCCTTTTTGCTAAAGAGCAAAAAGATTATTTCGAAGCATTGTGTTTATGCGAAGAGTTAGAAGAAAGTTTAGCTACAGGAGAGTGTTCTCCTCCTCCCGCAGTATGTGATGTAGAAAAGGCTTTTTTGAAAAAAATCTCGCTAGCTACGAGGTGGGAGAAAGAAAAAGCGTTAGAGGGACAGCCTTCTTCGGAATTACTCTTGGCTTATTGCAGTGCGGAGGAGAGCTATGCGCAAGCAGTAGAGCAGCTTATTAAAAATATAGAAAAGGGGGATCTAGATCGAACACAGGAAATTGATGCGATTCTGTTTGCTCATGCATTGAGTCAGCTGCCTTGGGAAGAAGCTCTTGGAGAGCACGAATTAGAAGTTCTTATATCTCGAGGACAATATTTAACATCTGTTTATGCTCAAAATGCATATTTTACCTTGCTAGAGCATTACTTCAACAAAGCTCGGATACAGGAAGTAGCGCGTTTATTGGACTGTGGAAAACTAGTCTTTATTGAGCCACATAAAAAATACCCAGAATATCTCTTTTTTTTAGGGAAATATTGGTTTCACTTAAAAGATTTTTCTCAAGCTGAGGAGATATTTTCTTCTGTTCTTCGGTATGCAGATCGATTGGGAGTATCTTTAGCGGAAACTTACGAGTACTTGGGATGTTTAGCCTGCCGTAAAGAGCAATATTCTTCTGCCGAAGAATATTTTTTGAAAGCTTATAAAGGGTGGGGCAGAGAAGAAGCTGGGATTGGGCTGTATTTATTAGCGGCTTTAAAAAAGAATCTTGTTCTTTGGCAAAAGACTGAGGAATTAGTATCTTTAGCATTCCCCCACCAGGAATTTTTAAAATGGATGAACAGAAACTTTTTGCCTAAACAGGATCAAGAGGCTTCTTCTTCACTTAAAGTTCTTCGGAGAGCGCATCTTTTATCCGACGAAGCTTTTTATGGATTATTGCTGAGTGAAATGATTAGCCGTTCTCAACGAGAGAATTCTTCTCCTATAAAACAGCTCGTCTATGATCAATTAGACCGAAAGGTTGTGCAGCAGTTAACAGAGAAGTTAGCACAAACAAAGGACAGTTTTTTACGACGAAGACTGTCTTTGTGGAAAGCTTTGTATGAAGAATCTTTGGAAGATTGGAACGTTTCTTATCAAAGCAAAAATAGTTTTGAAAGGGCCTTTCTTCTTTGCTTTTCTGCTTTATTTCATTCCTCATCTAATTCAATAGAGCAAATACCGGAGACTTTCTCTTCAGAAACTTCTTTATGGCAATCCTCACTGAGAATGGTGTGGGGACTGAGTCGTTCTAGCCAAGATTTTTTGTCGGATACTTATTTGTTAGGCATTACTGAGCGGCCTTGGGGGGATAGACTCTATCTTTTACAGTATTCTTTTGAGCGCTACCTTTCTGCAGATACAGAAATTCTAGAACATTTAACGAAATTTCCGGAATTGTTCCCGCAATCTTCTTTGCTACCTTTAGTATATTATTTGCAGTCAAGGGCTGAGGGATTCTCTGTCACAAAGGTTGCTTGGCTAATAAGAGCTTTGGAAGCCTTTTCTGAAAATTCTTTTTGTACGAAGGGGATGAAAGCCTGGGCCCATATTTACTATTTAATCAAACTTGATTTGGCAGAAACCTACTTATACTTAGGGAAAAAGACAGAATCTTTAGCTCTTTTTGAAGAAATTAAGGAAGATTGGGAAACTCATCATCATCCTTACATAAGGTTGATGAATCAAACGAATATCCGAGTATTACTAGAAATGCGATGGGTTATTGGACTTGCTCATGCATATGAGGCTTTTCAGGCGCATGAATATCGCAACGCCTTATTGATGAATCATATTGAAAAACGACTGTTTCAAATACATCCAAGACAAGAGTATGTTGGAAAGATGTTAGCCGTTATTAGCTCTTTATGTAGAGAGTTGCTAGCTGCAGATTCTTCACGGTCGCAAAGAAGCGATAGTTTCGTAAGCAGATGTGACGGCTCGGTTTAGACCTGGGCCAGCAAAATTTTGTCCCACAATTCTAATATTTGAAGGAAGTTTAGATAACAGTCGCTGTCGTGACTGAATAAACCCTACGTGGTGCTGAGGAAGCCCTTCTTGGGGAGAGAATAAAGAGAATGCTTGAGGCGGAGTATAGATCTGTAGATATTCAGAAATAGCGGCTAAAGAAAAGGCATAAGCTTCTTCATAATGCCACCTTCCCTCTAGAAGTAGAGAGATAAGTGTGAGTGATTGATTGTGATTAGGAAATACTTCTGAATTAAATACGATCCCTAGTAAGGGAGGCGTATCGGCAAAAAGCATCCCATATCCATGAGGAATCGGTAGCGAAGTATGCCAGCCTAAGGCTACGCAAGAAAGATCCCAAGATGATGTTGTTAGTTTAATAAGTTTGGATTCAGGGATATCCTCTAGACAAGAGGGGAGATCTAAAACAGACCCAGCGTAAATGAGTAAGTCTCCGGTAATCTCTCCCTTAGGCGTAGAAAGAGAAATCTCTCCATTAGCTAGCTGACGGATTTTGGTTACAGGAGTAGAAAAATGCCAAGTAGCGGGCAGTTTATCATGTAAAGTTTGAGTTAGCTTCCCCATACCAGAACGTAAAGTAGCCAGATAGGGCTCTTTTTTATTGTTTTTAGGAAAGGTTTTGAGATAGCTTCGTAACAAAGAACCAGTCTCTGCTTCTCGACGAGTTAACTCTGGATAGGCCATTTGAGCTGAGAGTATATGACTGTGACCAGCTCGAATAGCCACACTGATGGGGTTTAAGAGATGTTTTCTGAGCTTTGAAGAGCTATGTCTTTTGAAGAATGCTTCTACAGAACTATCTTGTTTGTAGGGACGAGCAAATAGATCTTTAACCAGAGTCAAAGGAAGATTTTGTTTCAAGATTGTCCAAGGAGAAACTTTGCGAATTTTATTCCCATAATGAATAAACCGGGTTTTAGCTGCTGGAGAGCTGTACAATAGCTCATCTGCTAAGCCCAAAGATTGGATAAGATGCTGGGTATTTTTCCCATCATGAGACAAAACAAAACCTTTTGGTCCCATATTTAAAGCAAGATCTCTGTGTTTTTCTGTGACGATGAGACCTCCAGGACGGGATTCTTTTTCTAGAATGGACAGCTGAACATGAGGGAACCGCTTATGCAGCCACCATCCTGCAGATAGACCAGCAATACCAGAACCAACGATGAGTGCGTGTTTCATATGGATTTTGAAAAAAGAGGTTTTCCTGCAACGTTTTTCAAAAAATAATGGTCAAAAGCCGTGGCAATTACTCGCACAAAAAGCTCTCCAAGAGGAGTAACTTGCAAAGAAGAGGAGTCTTGACGGATCAAACCAGCACTCTCCATGCCACACAGGCGATCATAGCTATCGGCAAAGTATAGATCAAATCGTTCATGAAAAAGTTGTTCGAATTCTAGTTTAGATAAAGAAAACGAGCACATCAATGTATGAATGACCCATTTTCGAATTTTGTCATCTTGGGAAAGGATTTTTCCTTTTACCGTTGCGAGTTTCCCTGAATGAATAATGCTAGAATATTCACGAAGATCTTTAGAGTTTTGTAAATAAATTCCTCGGAGAAAACTTGTGGCTGACATACCAAATCCAAGAAGGTCTTCTTCAGGAGGAAGAGAGTATCCCTGGAAATTGCGAATAAGAGTTTTGTTCTTAAGAGCGAGAGTTAGAGGATCATCAGGAAGCGAAAAGTGGTCTAGGCCGATGGCATGATATCCTTCATGGATAAGAGTATGCCGAGATTGAGAATAGATTGTGAACTTTTCCTCAATAGAGGGAAGTTCTTTGGCTTGCAGTGCTTTTTGATGAGGTTTCACCCAAGGTACATGTGCAAAAGAGAATAGAGCAAGACGATCCGGACGCATATCCAAAATATCTTGAATCGTTTTTTGGAAACTAGAAGGGGTTTGTTTGGGCAACCCATAAATTAAATCGATATTGATTCCCGTAAATTTTAACTCTCGAAATTTTTCATAAGCTAAGAGAGACTCTTCATAAGGTTGGCGTCTACGAACTGCTTCTTGAACCTCCCATTGGGTATCTTGGATTCCTAAGCTGACACGATTAAAACCAAGATCATGAAGAAACAAGGGTTTATCAGCATCTTCTCTTAAGCTTCGAGGATCAAATTCGATAGCGAGCTCTTCAAGATGAGAGAGATCAAAAAATTTATGGATATGAGTGAACAAGTGTTGGAATTGAGCCCTTGATAAACGGCTAGGGGTGCCTCCCCCAAAATGAATTCTAGAGACTGTTTTCCTTTCCTTTAATAAAGAAAAAGCGAGTTGCATTTCTTGGATTAAAGTTTCTATGTAGAGATCTACAACTTCAATTTTTCTATTTAAAACGACGGCACATCCGCAATACAAACACATTGATTGACAGAAAGGGATATGAAAATACAAAGAAAGAGGGCTTTGCTCGTTCTCAAGTTTCTTCAACGCTGTATAACCATGGTCAGAGGAAGGTTCCCAGTCGACGATAGTAGGATAACTTGTGTAGCGAGGAGCTGGCTGATGAAGTCCTTTTAGGAAATTGAAGTTGACGTTAAACATGATACGACAGCCTGTACGTTTTCTAATGGCGTTTGAGGCAGAATACCGTGCCCTGAATTGAAAATATAATGAGATTGCTGTTTTAAAGGAGAAAGATAGGTTTCAAGATAAGAAATAAGTAAATCTTGAGGCAATAACAGAAGAGCTGGGTCGAAATTACCTTGGATGGATCCTGGGTTGTCTACCTGACGATACAATTCCGAAAGTTCTATGTGATAATCTGGATGGAGGGTATCAGCTCCTGTAGCATATAGAGACAGAAACTCTTGATAAAAGCATCGACAGAATAGGCTAACAGGAGGATTCCCATTTTGTTTGATCTTTCGAATCAGTTTAGTATTAGGAGCAACTACATATTTTGAGAATAAGCTAGGTGGCAGACGTAAACTAGAAGATTCGAAAAGCTGAATGGCTGCAGCTCCTGCTTGTATCTGTATATGCAGATAAGTAGCCGTAGCCTGAATAATGTCATCCAGAAGGGTTTGGAATTTGTCAGGATATTGATAAAGAAAAGCTATAGTTTTAGAAAAATCTTTGGATGCACCACCTTCTATAAGATAACTAGCAAGAGTAAAGGGAGAAGCAGCAAAGGCAATTAAAGGGACTGTGAGTTGTTTTGTTAGTTTTTGAATAGCTTCAAGCAAAAAAGAGAAGGTATTCAGAGGTTCTTGAGTAAAAATGAGGGGCTGATGGGGAGAATAGGAGATTTCTGGCCCTGGGGCAAATTGGTAATTGACTGAGAACCCTTCCAGGATAGACAAGATATCTACGAAAATAATAGCAGCATCTACTCCTAATAAAGAAGGACCTAATAGGGTTGCCTCTACAATCGACTCTGTATCTAAAAAAAACTCTTTTAGAGAGCGATTTTTTTTGAGTTCTCGATATTGAGGCATATATCGTCCGACTTGACGCAGAAACCATACAGGGGGACGTTGTTGGCCGCTGGGAGAGATTGCTTCATAAAAAGCTGCCATAGATTATCCTCAAATCTATTTTATTTTGGGAAAGCCTTCTCTATGGATTCTTGAACTTCTTGTACTAAAAGCTCAGGTGTAGGAGACAAAGAGTAGGGCAAGGTTTTTTGAATCTGTTTATTTTTATCGCAGTATTGCTGAATATATAATGCATTTCCCGTTCCTTTAATACTGGAAAGATGATACTCCAGTGCAATTAGGCGAATCCGAGCCAAAGCAAACAACCATAAAACTTCCTCTGGTAGCGGTCCGAATCTATCTCGAAGTTCTTCTTCTATAGCTTCTAATTCTTCCGCAGATTCTGCACTACCTATTTTTTGGTAAAATTCTATGCGCATAGAAGCAAGATCAATATAGTTTTCCGGAATACGAGAGTGATAGGGAAATTCAATTTTTACATCGTCATGAAAAAGCATAGGCTTTTGTTTATGCTTCAGCGCTGCTACGGCTTTTTTCAATAATTTGCAGTACAAGTTGAAGCCAACAGCACTGATATGCCCAGATTGGTCTGTTCCCAAAATGTTTCCTGCGCCACGAATTTCTAAATCATGAAGGGCGATCTTCATCCCACCGCCATATTCCTGTTTATTCAAAGCTTCTAGACGTTTGGCAGCAGGCCCTGATAGACGGTCTAAATGTGGGACAAGAAAATAACAATATGCTTTTTTGTTCCATCGTCCAACACGACCTTTCATCTGATACAGATCTGCCATACCAAATTTATCTGCTTGATCGATTAGAATAGTGTTAGCATTGGGGATATCAATACCGTTTTCAATTAAGGCTGTGGCTATAAGAACATTAGTTTGTTGAGTTTTGAATTTATAAAAAATATTGGCGAGTTCTTCAGCATGCATTTGTCCGTGGGCAACACCGATACGGGCCTCTGGAATTAAAGTCCGGATAGTCTTTCCCAAACGGAAGATACTTTCTATACGATTATGAATAACGTAAACCTGGCCTCCACGCAAAAGTTCATGACGTATGGCTGCGGATAAAGTTTCCTCAGAATGTTCCATGACAAAGGTGCTAACAGGAAGCCTATCCAAGGGAGGCATCGTAATAAGAGAAAGATCCCTAGCTCCTGATAAAGAAAGGTACAAAGTTCTTGGAATAGGGGTGGCCGAAACTGTGAGACAGTCTATAGTAGGATAACGCTCTTTCAAAGAATCTTTAGCTTTTACTCCGAAGCGTTGTTCTTCATCAATAATCAGAAGCCCTGGATTATGGAATTCTATAGTTTTATTGATGACTTTGTGTGTTCCGATTAAGATGTCGATACGCCCTTGGGCAATGTCCTCAAGAGTTTTTTTCATTGCTTTCCCTTGAGAAAAGCGGGAGAGCAATCCAATCGTGATGGGAAGACCTGCCATTCTTTGAGAAAATGTTTCAAAATGCTGATTGGCCAAGATCGTAGTGGGGACCATAACGATTACTTGCTTTTGCCCATCGCATACAGCTTTCACTGCTGCACGCATAATCACTTCTGTTTTCCCAAATCCTGCATCTCCGCAGATAAGACGATCCATTAGTTTATCGGACATCATATCTGCATAAATCTGGTCTATTGCTTTAAGTTGGTCAGGAGTCTCTTCATAAGGGAAACTTTCCGCAAATTTTATCACTTCTTCTCCATGAGAGGGATAGATGAAAGAATTTGCTGTAGAACGCTGTGCCTCCATTTGAATAAGTTTTTCTGCATATAGGATCACAGATTTTTCAGAAAGTTCTCGGGAACGTCTCCATTTTGCTCCATTCAGATGATGAAGATCAGGAGCTTTTTCTGAAGATCCAACATAACGAGAGATTAGATAAGCCTGGTCTGAAGGCACATATAGGCGTGCTTTGTCTGCGTACTCTAGGACTAAATAATCAGTTTCAATATTGAGGTGATTAGGTCTCTTTTCTATACCAATAAACTTTCCGATGCCATTGTGCAAATGTACAACCGTTTCTCCAGGAACGGGAACATAGACTTCTTCCGTGGAGGTAGAAAAATAGTTTCGCTGTTTTTGTCTGCGAAGGACTTTGCTTGCAGCAAATTCTGAAAGAGAAATAGCAGCAAATCCTGCTTCCACTAAAGCAAAACTAGAGGAAAGCGTTTTAGGTTTATCATAAATCTGAGAGGTTTTAATACAACTTCCTGCAAGCTCCCGAGCTTCTTTCAAAGATTTACTATTAGGAGAATAGAGAGCTAAAGAGAGTGTACGTCCGGAACAAAATTCTTGGAAAGTTTGTAAAAATGCAATCAAAGGATTGTGTTCATCACTTGTTTCTATGAGAGCTGGCGGATAAATAAATGGCAAGCAAACTCTTTGAACGGAGATCTTTTCGTGAAAAGCTTCTAGATAAAATCCTTTATCTTTGTGTGAAAAAAGGTTGGGAAATTGTTGTTCTTCAAAAAATAAAGGCTGGGATTTTTTTAGAATTTGTCGAAATAAATCTTGAATAGAAATAAAACGCTTAGGAAGAGAAGACAAGATTCCTGAAATATCTGCGAAATTATCTTCTAGAGAGGAAAAATTATCGAAAATACAAAGAGGGAATTTTTCAAAATAATCTAGAAGTGAGTGGGATAATTTATCTGTAGGAATGACAGCTGTGGCAGAAGAAATGGTAATATGAGAAAGTTTTCCTGTAGAGAGCTGATCAGAAGGATTGTAAGATCGAATAGAAGAAATACGATCGCCCCAAAACTCGATACGGAAAGGTTCGGGAGAAGACAAAGGGAAAATATCAACGATGCCTCCCCGAAAAGCAAAATCCCCTTTTTCTCGAGCAAGGGCTTCATGCCGATATCCTAAATTTTTACAAAGATCTAGCAAAGTATCTGGATCGAGCTCTTCTCCTATACGAAGTTCGAGGTGATCATGAATTAAAGATTTTGGAGAAGGAGTTCTTTCTAGTAAGGCTTTTAGCGTAGTAATGCAGACAACAGGTTTCTTTTGTTTCTGCAGGTCATATAGGATTTGATCTCTTTTCCCTACAGCATCAACATTGACTAGTTTGGGGGATAAATCTATCTCTGAAGCAGGGAATTCAAGAGGAGACTCTCCCAATAAGGTAGTAAGATCTTCAAATAAGTCATCAAGTTTTGTAGGCGTCGTTATGATGATGATAGACTGTTTGAGTTCTCGGAAAAGTTTTGCAACGACAAAAGACCGGGCTCCCGTATGAAGATTTTCCACAAGAGATGGGAGCTCGGAATCTTTTAGTGAAGAAAAACCAGAGAAATTTATGCTAGTTGGGTCGAAATCCATTGTCTCAAAGCTTTGTTAAGAACTTCTATTTGAGGCAGTTTTGTAGAACTGCCTTGGGCAGAAACCGCTTTCCCTCCACAACGACCTCCGTATGGAGCAAGAAGCTCTTCAAGCAAAGCTTGTGCTTGAATTCCTCGTTTTGTCAAATCATCAGAAATCCTAGACAAAACAATAAAGCGGCCATTCTTTTCTGTTACCCATAGAGAAATAAAGTTTACCGGAATTTCTTTATGCAAGGTATTTGCATAATGTTGTATTCGTTGACCTTCCTCTTCAGTTAGAGAACAAACCAAATAAGAGGTTTCATCAACTTTTTCGCACAGAGATAATAGGTTTTTCACCTGTTGTTGGACAAGTTGGTTCTCCAAGTGAGCAACTTGTTTAGCCAAATCTTTCTTCTCTTCTATAACGTTACGGATTTTGACAAGAATTTGATCTTTAGGAGATTGAATAACCACTGCTATTTCGTTCAGATTGGCATCTTGTCCGCGGGCAATATTCTCTGCATCTTCTCCTGTAGTTGCTTCTATACGGCGTATCCCTGTTGCAACCGCGTGCTCTTTGATGATTCTGAAATATCCAATGTCTCCAGTTGCCTGAGCGTGTGTTCCCCCACATAATTCATGAGAAAATCCTGCAGAAACTACTCGGACAACATCGCCGTATTTATCTCCAAAAAACTGTTTAATTTCAGAAGATCCCATGACATCGGAATACAAAGCTTCTCGAATGGTTACAGGGGCATTTTCTCGAATTTTTTCGTTAACAAGGGTTTCTATAGTCAAAAGATCTTCAGGAGATAGAGCTTTGTTATGAGTAAAATCTAATCGAATTTTTTGAGCGTCTACATATGAGCCCGCCTGACGAATATGTTCTCCAAGCGTTATTTCGAGAGCTTTATGCAAAAGGTGGCAGCCAGTGTGATTGTTGGCAGTTTTTTTCCGGAGGTTTTGATTTACTTGTGCTGTGACTGCCATTGTTGTCTGTAATCTTCCCTGAGAAAGTTTCCCGTGATGTACAATCAATCCTGCTTTAGGAGTGGTCGTATGAGAGACTAAAAAGGTGCCGGCCTTACAAAAGATCTCTCCGGAATCTCCGATTTGGCCCCCTTTTTCTGCATAAAATGGTGTAGTGCGTAAAATAATCGCCCCTTCTTCTCCTTCTTCTAAGGTTGAGGCGACTTCATTGTATTTAACGATACCTTCAATAAAGGTGTCACAGGAAAGCATGTCGTATCCAACGAATTCAGAGGTATCTGTTGGGTTTAAATCCTGGAAAATGGAATCACTATCGTTTTTGATTTTATTCGTACTTTTTCGGGATCGCTCTTTTGCTTCTACTTCTAGCTTTTCGAACGTTTTCATATCCACAGTGTAGTTATGGTCTTTGGCTAGCAGTGCAATCTCATCAATAGGAAGACCATACGTATCCTTGAGCTTGAAGGCATCCTCTCCAGAAATTGTTGATGAGGAAGCTGAAGATTTCAGTACTTGTTGGAGAAGATTTCCCCCTCGTTGTAATGTTTTGAAAAAATGTTCCTCTTCATGAGTAAGGACTTCCTGAATTTGTGTTGCAGACACCTGAAGTTCAGGATAAGCTTCTCCCATGGTTTCTACTAGAGAAGGGACGACTTCTGCCAAAAATGGGTGGTGGAAGCCAAGATGTTTCCCATAATTGACAGCACGACGAAGGATTTTTCTTAATACATAACCTCGTTCTGTGTTTCCTGGTAAGAGCCCATCTGCTATAGCGAAAGAGAGGGAGCGAATGTGATCTGCTATAACCCGAAAAGCAGCTCCTTTAGGCTCCGTTGGAGAGTAGGAGACTCCGGATAAATTTTCTACTTTAGCGATAAGGTGTCTTAAAACATCTGCTTCGAATACAGTTTCTGTTTCAGCTAACAAAGAGACTAATCGCTCTAGACCTGCTCCGGTATCCACACACTTTTTCTGTAAAGCTAAAAGTGTTCCATCAGATGTTCTATTGAACTCCATGAATACAAGATTCCAGTATTCTAAAAAACGTTCCCCATCAACATCATCAAGAGGAGTAGAAGCGCTTCCAAATTTTTCTCCTCGATCAAATAATAATTCAGAACAGAACCCACAAGGCCCAGTGTCAGCCATGCTCCAGAAATTATCTTTATCTGTTAAACGGAAAATTTTATCTGTTGGAAGGTATTTTTCCCAAAGAGCGAAAGCTTCATCATCTTTCTCGTGCACGGTGGCGTAGATAAAATCAGGATCAAAGTTAAAAACAGAAAGCGAGACTTCCCAGGCGAAAGAAATGGCATCTTGTTTGAAGTAATCGCCAAAGGAGAAATTTCCTAACATTTCAAAGAAAGTAAGATGTCGAGATGTGTGACCGACATTTTCTAAGTCATTATGTTTCCCTCCAGCACGAATACATTTTTGGGAAGTAGTTGCTCTCGTGTAACTAGTCTTTTCTTTCCCTAAAAAAATATTCTTAAATTGGTTCATTCCCGCGTTAGTGAAGAGAATAGAAGGATCATTATGTGGGAAAACTGGGGAGGATGCTACAGGAGTATGGTTCCGGTTAGCATAGAATTTTAGAAAGTTAGATCGAAGAGTATTGCTTAACATGGGAAGACCACTTTTTAACTCACAATAATAAAAAAGATTTTCGAAAAGAAAACCTCAAGAAGGTTTATCCGAAGACAAGTCCTCAGGCTAAAAAGAATAGAGTTAGGGACTGTTTAGAGAAGAGAGGCCTTCGGCTTCAAGAAGGGATATACTAGTAGATAATCTATAATTAGAACAAGCCAAGATATGTGCCTGGTGGGAACAATTCAAAAAAAGAGTTGTAAAAAGGGAATTTTATTTGGGGAAAGAAAAGGTTAGGGGATAGAAATTCGTACAAACTGATGTATTTTTTCCAATTTTTTCAGGGGCTGGAAAGGGTTGAGGGTAGTGTGAGGGTTGGGTTTAGGTAGGATGGTTAGTAAGAGAGGAGGAGTTGTGATTAAGGAAAAAAGATAAAAAAAGGTGCAAAAAAAATAGGGGGTAGCATAAGATGTAGCTTTCTTTCTGACGGAGGTTGGAAAGAACACTTCTCTGGAGAGAGGAGGCGCGAAAAGGCTTACGGTTGTAAGTTT
>NZ_JAFUQR010000008.1 GCF_017472245.1 Chlamydia sp. | reverse complement strand
GAGGGATTCGAACCCTCGGTACCCTTTAAGGGGTACGCGTCCTTAGCAGGGACGTACTTTCGACCACTCAGTCATCTTTCCAATGAAACAACCGAACTAACAACCAGCTCGGAAAGAACGAATTTACACAAGAGTAATTTTTTTGAAAAGCAAGAGTTGCCATCTAGCTTCCTTGAGAAAGAACTAGTCCCTGCTGTCCACCGACAGACGATATTCTCTTTGCCCCCGTTTCCTCTTGAGGATATATCACTTAATCCCCTACCCTGACCGAGAAAGTCTCTTCCCTAATGGAATAACAGAATAAAGTGAAACCTGCCATGGCAACCCAAACTAAAAAACCTCATTCTACTCAACTCCTTTCCCTTCCTAATTCAAAAGAATCTGAAATGATTGTGTTGGGGTGCATGTTGACGAATGTCAATCACCTGAACCTTGCAGCGAACCTTTTGCAGGAGGATGATTTTTATTTTTTGGAACATCGTATCATCTTCCGCGTGCTGCAAGATGCCTTCAAATTAGATCGCCCCATGGATCCTCATCTTACGGGAGAAGAGCTGAAGCGACGAGACCAACTTAACGTCATTGGAGGCGCTGCTTACCTGATTACTTTATCAGAATTTGCAGGAACAGCTGCTTATATTGAGGAGTACGCTGAGATCATCCGCTCTAAGTCAATTTTGAGAAAAATGATCCAAGCAGCCAAAGATATAGAGAAGAAAGCTGCTGAAGAACCCCGAGATGTAACTACAGCCCTAGATGATGCTCAAAATATCCTGTTTCGCATAAGTCAAACGACAAACTTAGCCCCTTACGTTCTTGTCGCAGACAAACTCAAGGGTATTTCTTCCACTAAGGATAAATCTTTTTTACTGGCTTTACAGGAACGCCAAGAGGCTTTCCAATCCAGCCCTCATGATGCAAGCATACCAACGCTTTCAGGCTTTCCCACTCACTTTCTGGATCTAGATAGAATGATTAATGGGTTTAGTCCATCTAACCTCATTATTCTTGCTGCACGGCCTGCTATGGGGAAAACAGCTTTAGCACTAAATATTGTAGAAAATTTTTGTTTTGAAAGTCGTCTTCCTGTCGGGATTTTCTCTCTAGAGATGACAGTTGACCAGCTTATTCATAGAATAATCTGCTCACGCTCTGAGGTAGAAGCAAAAAAAATCAGCATCGGAGATATTTCTGGAAGAGATTTTCAACGTGTTGTCTCCGTGGTTAGAGAAATGGAAGAACACACTTTACTGATTGATGACTATCCGGGTCTAAAGATTACGGATCTTCGAGCCCGAGCAAGAAGAATGAAAGAAAGCTATAACATCCAGTTCCTTGTTATCGATTACCTACAGTTAATCTCCAGCTCAGGTAATTTAAGAAACTCAGATTCGCGGAACCAAGAGATCTCTGAGATTTCCCGAATGCTTAAAAACTTAGCTAGAGAACTTAATATCCCTATCCTTTGTCTTTCTCAGCTGTCAAGAAAAGTCGAAGATAGAGCAAATCATAGACCTTTGATGAGCGATTTACGAGAGAGTGGAAGTATTGAACAAGATGCCGATCAGATCATGTTTTTACTTCGCCGGGAGTATTATGACCCCAACGACAAACCAGGAACAGCTGAATTGATTGTTGCTAAAAACCGACACGGCTCAATTGGATCTGTACAATTAGTTTTTGAGAAAGATTTCGCCCGATTCCGCAATTACGCTGGATGCGAGTTCCCCGGATAAACAAGTTTATTCCCAAAAATTGACTGCCATTGTAAACTTCTGCCCATCGCCCGGTGGAAGCTGGGGGGTACTTTAAGGACAAGCCTGAAGAAAACGGAGCTTTCGCTCGGATCTTTAGGAATTAGCTGGGTCTTCTAAAAGACTCACCTATTATTCTTTGCGTAAACTATTAAGAAGAAAACCATGTCATCTGTTAAGAAAAAACGAAGACTTAAGATCGCCAAGCACAAGCGTAAAAAAAGACGCAGAAGAGATCGTCATAAAAATAGATAGTTAGATTGTTTGGGCTCTATGTGGACGTTTCCCGTTGATTACGATGTGATAGTCGTTGGTGCAGGGCATGCTGGCTGTGAAGCTGCGTGTTGCGCTGCTAAAATGGGGGCGTCTGTCCTACTTCTAACCTCAAATCTAGATACTATCGCAAAACTCAGTTGTAATCCCGCTGTGGGAGGTATCGGTAAAGGGCATATCGTCCGAGAAATCGATGCCCTAGGTGGGGTTATGGCTGAAGTTACCGATTTATCTGGGATTCAGTTCCGTATTCTCAATCAAACTAAAGGTCCCGCAGTCCGAGCTCCTCGTGCTCAAGTGGATAAACAGCTTTATCATATCCACATGAAGCGCTTATTAGAGCAAGTGTCAGGTTTGCACATCATGCAGGGTTCGGTAGAGTCTCTCTTAGATAATGGGGAGCGGATTTTGGGAGTGTCAACAAAAGAAGGATGGGCTTATCTAGGGAAGACGGTAGTGCTATCTTCTGGGACTTTCATGCGAGGGCTAATCCATATTGGAACTCAGAATTTTTCTGGAGGGCGCCTAGGAGATGCAGCTTCTTCAGGTCTTTCTGAAAATCTGAAGCGGTTGGGTTTCCCCTTAGGGCGCTTGAAAACTGGGACTCCTGCCCGTCTGTTAGCTTCGTCTATTGATTTTTCGGTAATGGAGGAACAGCCTGGAGATCAAAACGTTTGTTTTGTACATCGAAACGAAGCTTTTGTCCCTCAATTACCTCAAGTTTCTTGTTACATCACTCATACGACAGACAAAACCAAAGACCTTATCATCAATAATTTGCATCGTTCTGCTTTATATGGTGGACGCATAGAAGGTGTAGGACCTCGGTATTGTCCTTCAATAGAGGACAAGATTGTTAAGTTTTCGGATAAGGATCGCCATCATATTTTTATTGAGCCAGAAGGCCTCAATACGCAAGAAGTTTACGTTAACGGGCTATCTACATCGATGCCTTTCGATGTACAGTATGAGATTGTTCACTCAGTAGCAGGCTTAGAAAATGCGGTAATTACGCGCCCTGCTTATGCTATAGAATATGATTACATCCAAGGGAATGTGATTCTCCCCTCTATGGAATCCAAACTTCTTGACGGACTGTTCTTGTGTGGTCAGATCAATGGAACTACAGGATACGAAGAAGCTGCTGCGCAAGGCTTAATTGCCGGGATTAATGCTGTGAATAAAGTCTTGGGGCGCCCAGCATTTATACCTACTCGTCAAGAGTCTTATATTGGAGTTATGCTGGATGATCTCACAACCCAAGTACTAGATGAGCCTTATCGTATGTTCACGAGTAGAGCTGAGCATCGACTACTTTTGCGCCAAGATAACGCTGGCATACGCCTCTCCCATTATGGGCATTCTTTAGGACTACTGTCCAACGAGCGTTTCGCTATGTTTCAACAGCAAAAAGAGTGCATAGAACAAGAAAAAGAACGTCTCGCAAAAATTTTTAGAAAATATGGTGATACAGTTGTTCCTTTGACCAAGGTCTTATGTCGTCCAGAAATTTCTTACCAACAACTTCTTGCAGAGTTTCCTGAAGATGTCAAAAGTTTAGGGCCCATTGTTGAAGCTTCCTTAGAAATGGAAATTAAGTACGCAGGTTACATTTCTCGACAGCAAACCCTAATTCGTAATATGGAGAAATCTGAAAACATTTTAATTCCCGAAGATATGAACTATAACAGCATATCAGCACTAAGTTTGGAAGCTAGAGAAAAGCTTTCTAAATTTACTCCACGTACGATTGGATCCGCTGCCAGAATTTCAGGAATTTCTGTAGCAGACATTCAGGTACTTATGATCTCTTTAAAAAAAGATGCTCATTGATTGTGTTTTTGTCGACTGCGAAGGACTTCCTATTTTTCAACAACTTCAACTTGAAGAAGCCCTTTTACGTACTTCGACTCAAAATTTTTGTTTGGTGAATATATTTCTTCCAGAAGCTGTGGTGTTAGGGATCTCCCGGATCCCAGAAAAGGATCTATACCTAGAACACTTAAGACAAGATAATATTCCCATTATCCGTCGGTATAGTGGTGGAGGAACAGTTTTTCTGGATGCTGATAGTCTAATGGTCTCTTGGATTATTAATTCCCCTTCTCCTTTACCTGCTTCAAAAGATCTTATGCAATGGACAGGAGATCTTTATGCACCAATTTTCCCACCAGGATTTGCAACTACGGAAAACGATTACACCTTTTTTGGTAAAAAAATTGGGGGGAATGCTCAATATATTCAAAAACATCGTTGGGTTCACCACACTACATTTCTTTGGGATATGAACCCCCAAAAGCTTGCTCGTTACCTTCCTATCCCTCAAATACAACCATCTTACAGGAAGAACCGCCCACATAATGAGTTCTTAAGAACCATCCATTCTCTATTTAACTCAAAAGAAGACTTTATATCGCAATTACAGCACGCAGCAGCAGATAAGATTATTTGGGAAAGAGGTTCTGTTCAAGAATTAGAAAAAGCACTGCGACTCCCCCATCGACAGGCGACTCAGATGATTTAAAAAATCCCCTTCCTCTATTCTATACAAGAGAGAAGAAGGGGCCAGCAAAATCTCAAAAACAATTATGCTGCGGAGTTGACTATCTCTGTTTTAGCAAAGAAATACCCCACCTCAACGGCAGCATTCTCTAGACTGTCAGATCCATGAACAGCATTAACTCCTATAGACTCTCCGAATAAAGCTCGTATAGAGCCTTCCACAGCTTCTCTAGGATTCGTTGCTCCCATTAACTCTCTGTTACGAGCGACAGCATTTTCCCCTTGCAGTACCATTACTACAACAGGGCCAGAGATCATAAAGTCTACCAGTTCTTGGAAAAAAGGTCTCTCTTTATGAACAGCATAAAATCCTTCTGCTTCTTTAACCGAGAGATGCACCATTTTCATTGCAGCAACACGCAGCCCAGCTTTTTCAAAAATAGAAATAATTTCCCCTATATGAGCCTTGCCCACAGAATCAGGTTTGATTATTGATAATGTTTGTTCCATATATTCTCCTTTTGCCTCTATTCTTCTTTTGCAACGGCACGCGGCAAGCAATCATCTCCATACAGAAAAGAGGCCATTTTAACACAATTGTGAGAGAACTATAACTGAGCTAAACATTTTCAGAAACTCTCGAAACAAGGCTATAAATTCTAAGCTTTTCTTAAAGCTACAGGAAGGAGTTCCGTTACAGAGGCATCTTCAGATAACTCCTGAACAGCTTCGGTCATCATACGGTCCGCTGCGAACCTGGAAAAGCCTAAGTTCATTAGAGCGCTTATGCCTTCTTTGAAAGAAGAAGAGATAGGTGAAGTCATAGGCTCTTCCAAAGACAGAGGCATTAAAGCAAAAAGCCTTTGTTTAAGATCAATCATAAGCTTCTCTGCTGTTTTTTTCCCTATACCAGGAACCGAAGCAATAGCCTTTATATTTTCAGAACGAACTATAGAACATAGCTCCTGTAAAGGGAACATATTCAAAATAGCCAAGCCAGTTTTGGGGCCAATACCAGAAAAAGAAATTAACAAACGAAAGCATTCCCTTTCCGCTCTTGAGCTAAACCCGTATAAGACATGTTCTGTCTCATTGAAAATACTATGAATATAAACTAGAACTTCTTGGTGCATTAGTTCACGTAAATCAGCCCGAAACCTATCTGAAAGCATGACGGCATAACCTATACCAAAACTTTCAATAACAACATAAGCCCCATCAGACTGGGTTAATTTTCCTTTAATATATTCATACATCTGCGTCTAACGTTATTGATTACAAAAGAACTTTCTTTAAGTTCTGATAAGGAGATAGGTGTGCATGACACATAGCTAGAGCAAAAGCATCCGCAATATCCTCATTATCAGTGGCTAAAAGATCAGGGACATTCAGCAATTTACTTACCATAAGCTGTACTTGCTGTTTCGAGGCATTTCCTTTACCTACAGCGGCCTTCTTAGCAGTATTAGGAGAATACTCAAATACAGAAACGTCGTGTAAAGACGCCGCTAATAACAACACTCCTTTAGCCATTCCTAGCTTAATTGTACTTTGAGGATTTTTATGAACATACTGTGTTTCTAATACAACTGCTTGAGGAGATTCTTGCTGAAGAATTGTGGAAATCTCTGTAAATAACTGCTTATATCTGTGAGACAAAGGCTGTTTCTGAGGAAGTTTGATTTTTCCAAAACTATGTGGGAAGATTTGGTATCGATTCTCCACACGAATGAGTGCATATCCACAAACCAAAGTTCCTGGATCTATTCCCATAATCAGATCCGCCATGCCCCTTTCACCCGAGTCTTTTATTTTCCTTATGTCGTTGTGAATTTTATACAATAAAGGAAAGCGTTACCAAAGGATCTGACAAATTAAACCTCTTCTTTTGCTAAAAATCGATCTATTTGTTCTTCTAGTATCTTAATTTTATGCTCATAGCACAATCGTCTACCTTCGCTAACTTCCATTTGCTGGACGCTCTCAACTAAATCACGTTTCAGCTCATCAATAACATCATTTTGGTGACGTGCTTGCTGCAACTTTTCAGCTAAACGATTTTGCAACCAGCTATTTTCCGCTTGTAACTTAGAAATCTCCTGCCGACTTTCATCTTCTTGAGATGCGAGTTGTGATTTCAATTCACAGACTGTCTTTTCCCATTCTGCCTGTGACTGTTCTCTATTTGCGGATTGTATTTGTATCTGCTTCTGGTTTCTAAGCAAATCTTCGCTCATTTTGGTACAAACACCAAACAGAATCTGGCAAGTATTCTCCCACTCCATAATATCGGCGTCCTTCCAAAGACAGAACAGCTGAAGCATAGAACGAGAATACTCTTCGTATTGATTTGGTGGAATAAACGAACGAATCTTGCGAAACTGCAATAAAGACAGCAGACGTAGCTTAACTAAAGACCAAAGCCACATCAAAAAGATCCCTCTAGTTAAATAGCCTTCCTTACCTATAAATCAAAAAGGCATTATTGTCTCAAGACCTAAGAAAAAAGATGTGCTCAGAACAAGACTCGAACTTGCACGGGCCAAAGCCCAAGGGATTTTAAGTCCCTAGTGTCTACCATTCCACCATCTGAGCAAAAACAACGAGGACTTCTTGAGCCCTCGCCATCCTTTTGAAAAAGGAACCTGCGTACGCAACTAACAGGACCTCAGGGGGATTTTATGTTAAATACTGAAAAAATACAACAAACTTCTCACTCTTCTGAAGAAACACTATCATGAGCAGGAACTTCTAAAGACAAGCTAGGCAGCTCTTCTTGAGGCTCTTGAACAGGCTTTTTATTGTTTTCTCTAGTAAAGACAACCGTATCCTCATCCGCTAAAATAGATTCGATGACATCACTGCTTTCATTTACCAAAGCATTTAAAGACTCATTCAAATCCACAGACGTTACAGGCTTAGACTCTTCAGATGATTGCTCAGGCCCTTCACAAATCAACCGAGTAGGAGGGGGAATTAAAGAAAATCTTCGTTCAGTAGAATCTCCTTCTTCTGAGGAAGACTCTTGCAAACATTCCTCCACAACTGTATCGATCATTTCTTGAGAAGACCCGACCGCATCAGCTATTTCTTTGCTACTACGACGCCGTCCCTGTTTTTTCTTTTCTTTCCACTTCTCGCTCTTAAACTCTTTACGTCTTTCTTTTCTAGACATAGGAGCTGCTGGAGCAGGCTCTGAAACTTCCTCTTCAGCAGAACTTGTATCCTCTCCTGAAGGAGCAGTAATTGGAGCAACCTTCGGCATTTTTAATAAAGCTTCGCGTCCGCTAACAATCTTAACTCCTCGGTCCAAACCAACTGCTTTAAGATTAATTTTGGCATCACGAACTTCCATAACTTCATAATCAGCTGCAGGAACCAAAAATGGCTTACTGTGATCACAATTACGAAAGAAACAAGTACCCCCTAAACGGACTACCTCTATAGCTTCCACAATAAAGGGATCCTGAGATAAATGTTTTGAATTACGAACGGATAACTTGTACCCTTCTTTAGATGTAATAACAGTCTCAATGACTGGATCTCTTGTAAAATACACAACCAAACCTTTATTTAGAGTTTCCTTGTATATACTCTAATAAATCTACTATACGAGTCGCATAGCCTATTTCATTATCATACCAAGCTATCAATTTGAAAAATCGATCATTCAAAGCAACCCCAGCCTGAGCATCAAATACGGACGAATACTCACAACCAATAAAATCAGAAGAAACTACAGCTTCTTCTGTATAATGCATAATACCTTGCATACTCGTATTGGCTGCAAGCTTCACAGCCTCACAGATAGCCTCATAGGTCGTAGCAGAACTCAACTTAACCGTCAAATCCACTACAGAAACATCCGCTACAGGCACCCTAAAAGCCATTCCTGTCAACTTTCCTTTAAGCTCAGGCAAGCACAATCCTACGGCCTTAGCAGCCCCTGTGGAAGCAGGAATAATATTTTGGAAAGCTCCGCGTCCTCCTCTCCAATCCTTCCGAGAAGGTCCATCCACCACACTTTGTGTAGCTGTAGCTGCATGAACTGTTGTCATCAATCCTTCTTCTATACCGAAGTTATCCAACAGCACCTTTGCTAAAGGAGCCAAACAGTTAGTTGTGCAAGAAGCATTAGAAATGATTACGTCATTAACTGAATCGAACTGGTGATGATTAACCCCCATAACAAACGTAGGGACATCCCCTTTGGCAGGAGCTGTTATCAATACTCTCCTAGCTCCAGAATCCAAATGCTTCGCAGCATCATCCCTATTAACAAATAATCCAGTGCTTTCAATGACGACATCAACATCCAAATCCTTCCAAGGTAGCTTTTGAATGTCTTTCTCTGCTAAGAAACGGATCTTTCTCTCTCCAACCACCAAACACCCTTCGGCGAAAGTAGCTTGCGAAGCGAAAGATCCGTGTGTAGAATCATATTTAAATAAATAAGTTAAAAGATCACCTGCGACTAAATCATTAATGGCTACAACTTCAATGGGAGAATTCCTTTTCAGAATCTGTCTTAAAACTAATCGCCCAATTCGTCCAAAACCATTAATTACAACTCTCATTATCAAATCCCAGGTAGTCAGTGTTTTCGAAAAATTAGCGTTAATCCGCTAAAAATTCTATAATACACTTTTGAGCATTATCACCAACCCTATTTTGCAACTTCAAAATACGTGTATACCCACCATTTCTCGAAGAAAATCTGGTTGCTAATACATCAAATAACTTCCCAATAACTCTTCTATCAACATTATAAGCGGATAGGTCTCCTGCCTTAGCCTGACGAGCCTCCTTGCTAGTTAGCGTATTATATCTAACCATAAGACGCCCAACAGCAAGTCTTCTTGCAGCTAAAGTATTTTTCTTGGCTAAAGTCACCATTCTATCTGCATGACGACGCAACTCTTTGGCTTTAGGCAACGTAGTCTCTATTCTTTCATTGTGAATTAAAGACTTTAACATATTAGCCAACATGCAACGATTATGCGAAGAAGTACGACCAACCCTAAATTTTTTTCTAGCGTGTTGCATATCCCTTTTTATCCCTTGGCATTCTTACTCGACCGAATTTTTTCGGCATACCATTTCATTTTTTCTTTGACATTATCTAAGCCAACACCAAATTGGCTGAGGTCCATGCCTAACTCTAATTTCATTTCTTTCAGTTTATTTTTAATCTCACAAAGAGACTTTTTCCCGAAATTTCTAAACTGTAACAGACGAGGTTCTGGCATAATTACTAGCTCCCCAATCGTCTCAATATTAGCATTAGACAAACAATTTGTAGATCTTACTGAAAGTTCGATCTCATTAATGCCCAAAACTAATTTGTGAAGAATATCGTCTTTGTTCTCTTTTTCTACCGATATGGCTTCTTCAAAAACGATCCTTTTCTCGTCCATTCTTTCAAACACTGAAAAATGTTTGCTCAAGATCTGTGTAGCAAAAGCCACAGCCTCTTTAGGAGCCACACGCCCATCAGTTTCTACTTGTAATACTAAACGATCAAAATCTGTATCTTGTCCAACACGGGTATCTTCAACAAAATAATTTACCAAAACAACAGGAGAAAATGCCGCGTCTAAAACAATCTCATTGATCTCTTTTTCTTGAAGAACAATTCTTTCAGAAGGAGTATATCCTCTACCAAAAGCAACCCGCAACATTACTTCAAGCTGCATGGGACGCGTTACCGTAAAAATGACGTGATCTGGATTTACAGCCTCAAACGCCCCTTCCTGCAACAAGTCTTCTAAAGTAACAGCCCTTTGACCTCCGGCAGCAGCTAAATCAGAAGCATCAATAGAGATTGTAGCTCTCAATTTTTGAGAAGATCTTCCCCCTTCACAATCTTGCAGAGGGTATTTTTTAAGCAAAGCACCTTTCAAATTCAAAACGATATTGGTAACATCTTCAATAATTCCCTCTACCGCCATATATTCATGCAAAACCCCTGTCATAGAAAAGGAAACAATAGCAGGAGCTTCCAAGCCGATTAGCAGAGCCCGTCTCAAAGCGCTCCCCAATGTGTGCCCCATTCCCTTCTCCAAGGGATCTGCAACAAACCGAGCTACTTTATCTACGCCACCTGAGGCTCCTTCAATGGGAGACATTTTTACTGATTTTGGCAACTCAAATTTATTATAAAGTAAATTATGCGAACTATCCGACATCCCAAACTCCTTAGCTATACTATACTCTTCGTCGTTTTCTTGGCCGACACCCGTTATGTGGGACGGGAGTTTCATCTCGGATAACAGAAACAATAAGCCCAGAAGAAATCAATGCCCGTACAGCAGACTCTCTTCCAGCCCCTGTTCCTTTTAAGCTTACTTCAACCTCTTTCAAACCAGAGCTCATAGCCGTTTTAGCTGCGTCTTGAGCCGCAACAGTCGCGGCAAATGCAGAAGATTTTCGAGATCCGGAGTAACCAACTTTCCCTGCAGAAGCCCACGAAATTACATTACCAGCAGGGTCCGTTATGGTCACAATTGTATTATTAAAAGTAGCCTTAACATGGACAACGCCCGAAGGAATGTTTTTTACTTGCTTTCTTTTTACGCCTTTTTTTTGCGCTTGATTTTTAACCAAAACACTCTCTCCTAAAAATTATTATTTCTTCTTACCTGCAACAGTTTTACGTTTACCTTTACGCGTGCGAGAATTTGTTTTCGTTCTCTGGCCACGAACAGGCAAAGAAAGTCTATGTCTTTGTCCACGATAAGCATGGATCGTAATTAAACGTTTGATATCAGATTGCACACGACGGCGCAAATCTCCCTCAACAACGTAATCCGACTGCAAAAGAGCGTTCAATCGACCGACTTCTTCTTCAGTCAATTCTGCAGCTCTAGCCTCGGGATTCAACTGCAACTTAGCAATGATCTCTTTAGAAAGAGCTGGCCCTATTCCATAAATATATGTAAGACTTATTTTTAATTTTTTTTTCGCGGGAATATCTATTCCAATGATGCGTGGCATACGAAGGGCCTCCCTTAAAGTAGTATAAGCATCTTAGGTCAAAAATTGTTATTTTTCAACGTCTTCCTTTGGAGCGGTCCTTCTTTAAAACCCCGTCATAACGCCGGACTAAAAGGAAAGCGTCTACTTGCTTCATCGTATCTAAAATAACTCCGACTACGATAAGCATAGCAGTTCCACCCAAAAAATAACTGACGTTTGCGTCAACTCTTAAAATCCTTCCCAAAATAGAAGGTAGTATAGCTACAACAGCTAAAAACATAGCGCCCAACAAAGTCACCCTATTCATCGTGTATTCGAGATAGGTTTGAGTTGGTTTCCCTTGTCTAATACCAGGAATAAACGCTCCATTTTTCTTCATTTCGGAAGCTATTTGTTCTGGGCGAAACTGTGTAGCAGTCCAAAAATAAGTGAAGAATATAATGAGCAGCACATAAAAAATGGAGTAAAATACGCTACCAGGAGACAGCATATTAGCTATACGTTTCAGCCAAGAAGACTCTGAAGAAAGAAATTGGCTAATCGTAGCAGGAAACATGAGTAGTGAAGAAGCAAAAATAACTGGAATCACTCCGGCATAATTCACTTTCAATGGAAGATAAGATCCTCCACCCAAAACCTCTCTTCGTCCGATAATTCTACGTGCATGCTGAACGGGAACTTTTCTAACTCCTTCAATAATTAACACAGTTGCGACCAAAACGAAGACGAAAACCGCGCAAAGAATCAAAAGAGAAATAATTCCAAATTCAGAAGGATCCTGAGATCCCAAATTTAGCTTATTGAAAATAGATCCCAAAACAGAAGGGAATGAAGCTAATATTCCCAAGGTAATGATCAAACTAATCCCATTACCAACCCCCTTATCGGATATCTGTTCTCCAACCCACATGAGCAAAAGAGTCCCTGTTGTCATTACGACAACAGTTGTCAAATAAAATACCCAAGGGGCGCCAAACAATTTTAAAGACAACACCGCAGGAAGAACTATTCCAGGAACAACAAAATTCATTCGTAAAGCGAACTTCGCAAAAAGCAAAGATTGCACACAAGCCAACACCAGTGTGAACAATCTTGTCATTCTACCTAACTTCCGCTTCCCTTGATCAGGAGCTTCTCGCATTTCCCTCTGCAAAGTGGGCATAAAAACCACCAGCAGCTGTACGATAATAGAAGCTGAGATATACGGAACAACTCCAAGAGCTATCACCGTCATTTGAGCAAAAGCCCCTCCGGAAAAAATATCCGCCAACTGAAACAGATTCTGGCTGGATCCTAATAACTGATTAAAATAGGCTACAGCACGCTCTCCGTTAATTCCTGGAACGGGAATAAATACTCCGATCCTACATAGCGCAAGCAAAGAAAACGTAAAAAATATTTTTTGTCTCAGCTCAGAAATCGAAAACACTTGTCGCAATGTAGCCATAAACTTTACCTAAAAGCTTTAGTTAAACAGCCTCGATAAGACTTTTTACCCCTTCTGACAGCACTATTGCAGCATCTTTCCAGATTAATTTCTTATCTAAAGCTCCTCTAAGGATCACTTTAACGCGAGAAGTTTCTCTGTGAATCACTTTTTTCTGTTTTAAAATTTCTAGAGATACTTCTTCACCGTTTTCAAAAATCTCATTCAAGCGTTGTGTTGCGATTTCTTCAACAAGTTTATCAAAACGTTTATGAGAAAACCCTCTCGTAGGCACTCTTCTATACAAAGGAACGCCACCGCCTTCATATCCAAAACGTCTCTTATATCCAGATCGGCTACCATCCCCTTTATGTCCCCGACCACTTGTTTTTCCATGGCCAGAAGATGGGCCTCTACCCAAGAGCTTAGTTCTTCGCTTACGAGGCGAAGGATCTTGTAAATACTCTAACTTAATCATTAGTAACGGCTCTCCTTTTCATAATATCATCTTTACAAGAGAGTGTCAGGAGAGCTTTAAAAGCAGCTTTTACCTGATTCATAGGATTATTAGATCCCAAGCTCTTTGCTACAATGTCTTTCACCCCGGCCATCTCTAAAATTAAACGAATACGAGATCCTGCAACGATTCCGGTTCCTGGCTTAGCAGGTTTCAATAAAAGTTCTGCTCCATCATGGTTAACAAGAACCTCATGAGGAATAGATCCTCCCTCAAGAGAATTGATAGAGACAAGATTTTTTCGAGCAGCATCCCCGCCTTTACGAATAGCGTCGGTCAATTCATTAGCTTTCGCAAACCCGAAGCCTAAACGCCCTTTTCTATCGCCTACTAGAATAAGCGCAGAAAAACTAAACTTACGGCCTCCTTTAACAACCTTACAACAACGGTTGACGACGAGAACCTTCTCTTCCAGCTGATCTTCCTTATGAGAATTTCTTGATAGCGTCATTATCTAAACCTTCATTAAAACTGTAATCCACCCTCTCTAGCGCCATCAGCAACCATAGCCACTACACCATGATACTTATGAGCTCCTCGATCGAAAACAATCCGATCTATCTGAAGGCATTTCCCTAATTCAGCAATTTTTATCCCTAAAGCCTTGGCATTATCCTGATTTTTCTTTGCTAATCCGGAAGTTTTTGAAGCCTTAGCTAAAGTCGAAATAGATGCTAAAGTCTTTCCTTCAACATCATTAATCAGCTGTACATAAATATGTTTATTTGTCTTTACAACGGATAATCTAGGCTTTAAAGCACACCCTTTTAAAGCTTTTCGTACTCTTAAAGCTCTGCGAGTTTTCCCCAAAGTTTTCTTACATAAAGAACTTTCCATAGTTCGACTCTACTTTACCCTCTATTTTTTACCAGTTTTCGCTGCTTTCCCAGCCTTACGACGCACATATTCGTTTTCGTAACGAATTCCTTTGCCTTTGTAGGGCTCTGGAGGGCGTTTTGCACGAACACAAGCCGCAAATTCTCCAACCAATTGCTTATTGATACCTTTGATGGAGATTAAAGTATTTTTCTCAACAGAGACTTCTAATCCTGCCGGAATCGGCATTTTTGTAAGGTGAGAAACCCCGATTGATAAATCTAAAAAGGCACCTTGCACTGCAGCTCTGAAGCCGACTCCAATCATTTCCAAACGCTTCTCAAATCCAAGATGGACACCTTTGACCATATTTGCTATTAAAGCCCAATAAAGCCCTTGCATACGACCAGGTCTATCCGTCACATGAGCCGCAGGAGAAACAAACACCTCATTACCTTTAACAGCAATCTCAACTTCTTTAGCCAATACCTGTGTCAAAGCCCCTTTAGGCCCATTCACGGAGATTTCATTATTTTGAATAGAGACCTCTACGCCTTGAGGAAGTACAATAGGGTCTCGAGCTTTACGAGACATTCGTTACCGTCCTAATCTTTTAACTTGCTACCAAACTAAACAAAGCAACTCGCCGCCAACATTCTTAGCTCTAGCTACAGAGCCTTCTAAAACTCCTTCAGGAGTCGAAAGAACGGCAATACCCATATTTCCGAAAACATAAGGAATTTTTGCAGCAGAAACATAGACCCTTCTAGAAGGCTTAGATACACGCTTAAGAGCATGAATCACAGGTCTGCGATCTTCCCCGTATCGCAAGAAAACCCTCATAAGTCTTTTGCGATTTTCCTCTTTTACTAAAAAATGTGCAACAAACCCGTGTTGCTTGAGAATTCTCACAATCGCCTCAAGCATCTTACTGTGCTCGATATCAATATACAAATGCTCTGCCATTAAAGCATTTCGAATCCGTGTCAATAAATTTGCAATCGAATCACTCGTCATTCCCATACCGACCTACATCTCCCTTATTGAGCCTTCTTGAAACGCAAGCCCATACACTCTAACAAGGTAAGGCACTCCGCATCGGTTTGTGCTGTGGTTACCCATGTAATATTCATCCCCTGAGATCGTTTAACACGATCTAAATCCACCTCAGGGAAGATTTGTTGATCATCTAAACCAAGAGAATAGCATCCTCGCCCATCCCCTTTACAAGAAAATCCCCTAAAGTCTCGAATTCTTGGAGAGACAATATTGCAAAAACGGTCCATAAAGTCATACATACGAATTCCACGTAGAGTAACTTTTGCACCAATTCCTTGCCCTTCACGTAATTTAAAGCCCGCAATAGAGTTTTTAGCTCTCGTTACCAATGGCTTTTGACCAGAAATAACTGCTAATTCCTCCAAATGAGCCTGAAAAAGGTTTTTATCCTTCGCAGCCTCAGCAAGCCCCATGCTTATTACGATCTTTTTAAGAACAGGGATTTGCATAACATTTTCATACTTAAACTTATCTTGAAGAGTTTTTCTGATCTCTTCAGTATACAGTTTTTTTAACCTGCTCATATTAACCCTTTCTCTCTCTTACCAGTCGGTATAATGAAGAACTTCCATCAGAATGCTTATTCCAAAGCTCTCGTCCTTTTTCTGTAACTTTAACAAACAGTCTAGCAGGCTGATTATCGATACTCAAACGTACGTTAGAAATATGGAGAGGAGCCTCAATATTAATGCGCTTCCCTTTAGGATTTTCTTGAGAGCGTTTAATATTTTTCACTCGGACATTAATTCCTTCAACGACAACCTTATCTTTTAAACAACGTAAAACTTTTCCTTGCTTACCCTTGTCGTTTCCAGCAAGCACATAAACAGTGTCACCGACACATACACTACGTCTCTTCATATCATCTTACCTTTAAATCACCTCAGGAGCCAAAGAACTAATTTTAATGAAGCCGCGATCCCGAATCTCTCTTGCTACAGGCCCAAAAATTCTAGTTCCTTTAGGATTGCCTTTATCATCGATGATTACACAGCTATTTGTATCAAATCTTAATGTAGATCCATCTTTACGACGAATGTTATTTCGAGTTCGCACAATAACAGCCTTAACAACATCCCCTTTCCTTACGGAACTATCAGGCTCAACATCTCTTACAGAACAAACAATCACATCCCCGACTGTTGCGTAACGCCGACGAGACCCGCCTAGAACTTTGAAACACTTTACCTTTTTAGCTCCCGTATTATCGGCAACTTTTAACTGACTTTCTTGCTGGATCATAATCGTTAAACCACCACTAATTTACACGCTCGACAACCCGCCATCTCTTTGTTTTAGACAAAGGACGCGTCTCTTGGATTCGAACAGTATCACCCTCTTTCACATCCAACTCATTATGCGCATAATACTTGCTAGAATCCCTAACTACCTTAGCATATTGAGGGTGCGAGTATACTCTTTCCACTCGAACAACAACAGTTTTTTCCATTTTTGATGAGACAACTACACCAATTTTGGTCTTTCTTCGGCCTCTCACATCACTAGCCATGGACTCTATCCTTTTTTTCTTGTTTTATTGTTAGAGCACGAGCAACATTTTTCTTATACACAGAAAATTGATGAGTTTTTACAGCTTTATTCTGTAAAGCAGCTTCTGCTCGTAATGTGAAAAGAGCTTTTTTGTTATCATGAATAAACTCATCTAACTTTTCTGAACTTTTTTCTCTAAGCTCCGCTAATAAATTCTTTTTTGCTCCCATACTACACCCTTTCCACACGCTTAACAAAGCGAGTTCTGATCCCTAATTTCGCTGCAGCTCTTCTCAAAGCGTCTTGAGCATCTTCTTTCGAAACGTTTGCTACTTCAAATAAAATACGTCCGGGACGAACAACAGCTACCCAATGATCAGGAGCTCCCTTACCTTTACCCATTCGAGTTTCAGCAGGTTTTTTCGTTACGCTTTTATCAGGAAAAATTCGAATCCAGACCTTTCCTTTACGTTTTAAATATCTGTTGATAGCAACCCTACATGCCTCAATTTGGCGACTAGTAATCCATCCTCTTTCTAAAGTCTGCATTCCAAACTCGCCGAAGTCAACAAACGTTGCTCCTTTACTTAATCCAGCAAACTGACCTTTCTGCTGCTTGCGAAATTTTGTTCGTTTAGGCATTAACATAATAATTCACACACCCTTATAACCTGCCTGCATTACGCAGCTGCTGTTGAGACAGTACCTGCATGACTAGCCGCAGGAACGGCCTTATTTTCACCAAGATTAATCCAAACTTTTATGCCGATAATTCCATAAGTAGTCTCTGCAGATGCCGTAGCGTAATCAATATCTGCTCTAAGCGTATGAAGAGGAACACGACCGTTTTTATACCACTCTGATCGAGCAATCTCAGCTCCAGCCAAACGACCTGAAACTTGAACTTTAACTCCAAGAGCTCCAGCATCCATCACCGATTGCAAAGCTTTTTTCATGGCTCTTCTGAAAGACACTCTTCTTTCTATTTGTTTGGCAATACCATCTGCTACAAGCTGAGCATTTAACTCTGGACGTTTAATCTCTGCAATCTCGACCCAAACGTCTTTCCCGGTTAATTTTTTCAATTCAGCTTTTAAAGATTCTACCTCAGCTCCCTTTTTCCCAATCACCAATCCAGGTCTAGCTGTATGAATGGTCACTTCTATTTTACCACTCATACGTTTCACAACAAAACCTGCCGCACCTTGACAAGAGGGTTTCTTTTTCAAGAATTCTCGAATTTTCACATCTTCAATAAGAAATTTTCCGAACTCTTGATTATTCCCGTACCATAAAGATCGCCATTTTTTAGTAACCGCTGTACGGAACCCTACTGGACATCCTTTTTGACCCATATCTTACTCCTACTGCCCTCTCTCGCCAACAATTACAGTTAGATGACTCGTGCGCTTCAAAACAGGGGCTCTTCCCCCACGACTTTTTGATTTCATTCTTTTGAACATTGGGCCAGCATCCACCCGAACTTCAACAACGCAAAGATTTTCACGTTTTATATTTTCATTAGATTCCGCATTCGCAACTGCGCTATCCAAAACTTTCTTAAGACATCTCCCAGCTTTCATTTGAGAAAAGCTGAGCTGCTGTTGAGCCTCAATAACACTACGGTTTCTCATTAACCCCGCAGCTAAACGAGCCTTTCTTGGCTGAACCCGTATGTATCGGGCCGTCGCTTTAAACATAACCTGTCTCCTTATGACTTACCCTTTCTTAACGGGATGGCTCTTAAACATTCTTGTTGGAGAAAATTCTCCCAATTTGTGCCCAACCATGGTTTCAGACACAAAAACCGTCAAAAATTTACGACCATTATGAACTTCAAAAGTGTGTCCAATCATTTCTGGAGTAATCATAGAACGACGAGACCACGTTTTAATTGGAGATTTCTTCTCCAAAGAGTTCATATCTCGAACCTTTTTAAGAAGGTGATGATCAACAAAAGGACCTTTTCTTAGCGATCTACTCATAATCCCTATTTCCTTCTATCCTTAACTATCCATTTATTGCTCTTACGTTTATCACGAGTCTTCAATCCTTTCGTGACTTTACCCCAAGGAGTCTGGGAAATATATCCGTTATGACGCCCTTCACCACCACCATGTGGGTGATCAACAGGGTTCATTGCTGTTCCTCGAACTGTTGGACGAATTCCTTTCCAACGACGACGCCCAGCTTTGCCATCTACGCATAAGTTGTGATCTGCATTGGAAACCTCTCCAATAGTAGCTCGACACATTTCATTTAACATACGAAACTCGCCAGAAGGCATTTTTAAAGTAACATACCCGGCAGTTTTGGCAATAATTTGGGCAGAAAGACCTGCAGAACGAACTAACTTACCTCCAGAACATGGTCGCATTTCCACATTATGGACAGAAATGCCCAAAGGAATACTCTTAAGAGTCATACAACATCCGGTCTTAAAAGGACTTCCTTCACCAGAAATGACACGATCGCCACGCTTAATTCCTTTAGGAGCTAAAATATAACGCTTCTCCCCATCTACATAATTTAACAACGCAATGTAAGCAGAGCGATTCGGATCGTATTCTACAGAAGCAACTTTAGCCTCAATCCCATCTTTATTGCGCTTGAAATCAATGACTCTATAAAGACGTTTAACTCCTCCACCGCGATGACGGCAGGAAATATGTCCTAAATTATCTCTTCCTCCAGAACTCTTTTTGAAAAAAGAAAGCTTTCTGTTTGGACGAACACTTCTCTTGGAACCGGATCCTTCTAATTCTCCTCGAGTAGTAAGCTCGTCAAAAGAAGGCAGAATCAACTGTCTCGTTCCGGGAGTTACTGGTTTAAACTTTTTAAACATGTTATTCTTTTCCTTCTTTACTAACCAATGGAATGCCCTTCAACAAAAGTCACGATAGCCTTCTTAAAAGCGGCTGTTCTTCCTTTTCTACGTCCTCGAAATATTCTCGTGGGCTGAGGCTTAACACAAACAATATTTACCTTTTTAACCTTCACCCCTTTAGTAGAATAAACTGCTTCTATAGCTTCAGCGATCATAGGCTTAGTAGCATCTCCAGCAACAATAAACGTATATTTAGGATGTTTGCAGAAACTGCCTTTTTTCTTGCCGTCTCCACCACCGAGGCTTAATCCTTCCAGCATTTTCGCCTTCTCGGTCACATAATGTCTTTTGACAACATCATAAGGATCTTTCATATCTTAGCTTCCCCTTTAATCTTTTGTTGTAGAGACAAGATTCTCGACAAGTAATTCTAAAGCCTTCTCTGAAATCACGATATTTCTAGCAGCAGCAATGTCATACCCACTGATATTCTCGCCATAGGTAAAGCCTCTTACAGCAGCGAGATTGCGTACGCTAAGTCTCAAGTTCACATTGCTCCCAACATGAGCCAAATCATCTACAAACAACACTCCGCGACACTCTACATTGCATTCTTTCAAAAATCTCAAAGCTTCTTTTGTTTTAGGCGCGTTTAAGCTGCCAACAAACACTGCATTCTCTGCAACTATCAATTTGCCTGTTTGAATTTTTTGAGCTAGAAGCAGCCGAATAGCAGCTCTTCTCTCTTTTTTGTTGATACGAATATGTTGATCGAATTTTGGCTTAGGACCAAAAACAATTCCTCCCCCTCGGAATTGGGGAGCTGCCAAACAACCTTGTCGAGCATTCCCCGTACCTTTTTGTCTGAAAGGCTTTTTGGTAGAATGACTGACTTCCGAACGCCCTCTTGTACAAGCGCTCCACTGTCGTTTATTTGCTTGAATAGCCACTAAATAATCCTTCACAGACTGCTCTTTCCCTTCAGTAAAGAAGGCGTCAGGCAACTCAAACTTCCCAGATTCTTTTCCAGAAAAATCAAATTTTGACAATAAAACCATTCGGACCTCTACCCTTCTACTCCGCAAGAACGCTTCACAACAACAACAGATCCTTTAAAACCTGGAATCGCTCCTTTGACGAGCATCACTTTTTTATCTAAGTCAACTTTCACGACTTCTAAATTCTTAACTGTGACTCGATCACATCCCATATGACTAGGTCGCTTACTCCCAGGGAAACAACGGCCAGGAGTGGATCTCATCCCAATGGATCCCGCATGACGATGGAATCCAGAACCATGGCTCTTAGGCCCCCCTCGAAAACCAAACTTTTTCATTACCCCTTGGAAGCCTTTACCTTTAGAAATTCCACAAATGTCAACACTAGACACTTCGTTGAAAATTTCTAAACCAAATTCATCGCCCAAAGAAACCGACTGAACAGCTTCTTCAGAGACGACGACTTCTTTTAAAATACGATAAGCACGTCCCCCAGATTTTTTGAAATGTCCGAGTAATGCTTTAGAAAAACGCTTTCCAATGGTTTTTTCTGGAGCCTTCAATTCATCAGCCCCCATTTGAATAGCATTATAGCCATCTGAAGATGCGGTTTTCAGCTGGGCGACAACGTTTGGCTCTACGCTAATTACCGAACACGCAACAAGATTTCCATTCTTATCGAAGACATGCATCATGCCTTCCTTTTTTCCTATTAGGCTAAGCTGAGACCGCATACTTAATTACCTTATCACACAACTTGACAACGCTTAATAGACCGCCCTTTGTGCCTAATTACACTAAACGGCCATGCCCTCCACCTCATAAAAGCGACTTCTAAACAAAGAAAACGCGACTCTTTAAAGCAAACAAAGGCGGCGAATGGGCAATGGTATATAACCCGCGACATCCACACAAGAGATTTTTCTTGACGTTAAGAAATCCCACACCAAAAAATCGCAAAAACAAAGCCTGAAAAATCGTTCTAGATTTCACTAGTGGAGCTTCCTTGGAAGAAAACTTAAAACGCCTATCCAAGAAAATTAAAAGAACAGATTATCAAAGGGGGATGATTTTTACAATAAGAAAAGCGAAACATCTTTTAGATAAAAAAGGCTGTTTCTTTTTTAGAAACAGCCCCACTCTTAAAAATGTCAAAAAATCTTTTATACCTTGGAACAAAAAGCGCATAAACCGATAACAGCGGATGTTAACGTACATCCAGCAGCCACAATAGCACGAACACCTTGTGTAATTGGCAACGGAACCAACTTGAAAACATCGGCAACACATTCTAAGAATTTTTCTATCATAGTCAGAATTGCATACTTGATACGGGTTAAAGACTTGGCTTTTTCTTTTGCAATTTTTCCCTGGTTTTGACCATCAACTTCTCCTAAAAGCTCCTGACCATTTTCATGAGCTAAACGCTCACAACGCGCCTGACAATCCGCTCTTTCTGCACTAATACTGAGTCCTGCCCCTAAAACCGTTGCAGCATGGTTTGCTGCCATGATATAGCCAACAGATTGCCCCAGCCCATCTTTTGCCCCAGAAGAAAGAAATGGCTTCGCCAGAAGCTTGTTGACCAACAACGCTGGCCGAATCATTCCGAAAGTAGTCAAGTATGTGACACTTCCAACAAAGCCACAAGCCGCTGCTGCAGCTCTTCGTTTGTGAGAAACACAACCATCTTCCGAATCCTCGTCTTCCCCTCTCTTCGCTGCTCTTATATGAGAGAAGACAGATTTCGCGTTTTGAACTGCTCCAGGTAAGGATCCGTTAAAAATATTTCCCAAAGCAATTACAGTTCGCGCATCCCCAAATCCTTTTGCAAACTTAGTAGCGGAGATAAATGAGTCGGCCTCAGCACCTACTGTTTGCTCCAAAACACTTGCCGTAAACTCAGAAGCGGCCTTTGCAGTTTTCGCTATTTTATCCACTCCTTTCGTGCTGTTCACAATCCTTGCCAGTTTATTACCTGGATGTGTAAAAAAAGCCTTTACGGCCTCCCTTGCACCAAATCCTAAACGCCCACATACAGAAGCCATATTTCACCTACCTGCTTCAATGTTTATACACAACCTAGGGGAACATTGTATCACTTCTGCTACTTAAATCGAAAAAAGAAAACTTCCTACTCCTCCCTTAAATAGGCTCCTCGACTCGAAAACCAAAACATTTTTTTAATTTGCGAACGAACGATTTAGATAAAATGGGAAATCAACCGAGATTGCCCATTAAAAAAATCTTTTGCACTCATAGAGCCCTTCCCTTCGGGTTGCACTACGAGTAGTCTTAAAGCTCCTTGACAACAAGCAACTACTAAATCTTCTCCAGAATTCTGAAGCACTTGCCCAGGAGCACCATAATCACCTGAAAGGAATGCCATCCGAGCAGAAAGAATCCCTAGACGCCGTATCTTCCCATCTTTGGAGGAAAAGCGCGTCCACGCCCCTGGGGAAGGAGAGACTCCACGAATATGTGCGTACACTTGAGACGCAGAAGCACTCCAATTCACCAACCCATCCTCCTTAGTCAACTTAGGAGCTAAGGAAGCCATCTCATTATTTTGGGGAATATGATGAATAGTTCCCGCTTCTATTTCTTGTAAAGTTTTTAACAAAAGTTGCCCACCAGAAGCGGCAAGAACTTCAGAAAGCTCACCTGCAGTCATGTCCTCTCCAATAAGGACATGGTTGATATTTGCGATATCTCCGGTATCCATGCCGGCATCCATGCGGATCACTGTATTTCCAGAAAGAGTTCCACCATCCATAATGCAGCGCTGAATAGGCGCAGCCCCTCGATATGCTGGTAACAATCCAGCATGAAGATTATAACACCCATATTTAGGGATATCGAGAAGCTCCTGCTTTAAAATTACCCCATACGCAACAACGACAAAAACATCCGCCTGCCATTCTCGTAGCTGAGTAAGGAAATCAGGATCTGTTGTTTTGATAGGTTGAAGCAAAGGGATATTTTTAGATAAAGCTAACTGCTTTACAGGCGAGCTGATTAATCTAGACGAACGTTTCTGTGGTTTGTCTACTCGTGTAACAACACCAACAACGAGGATATGCGCATCCAACAGCGTTTCTAAAACAGTAGCCGCAAATTGAGGAGTCCCCAGATAAACGACTCTAAGATTCAACGAATGCTCCTTCTTTTTTCTCTATTGACTCTTCGAAAGGCACCTCACAATCTGTACCCCTCTCTATACCTCGCTTACTTGGCTGTCGACAGAATTCAACAAAGTGACGCACTTCGGAGAATTCTCCAAAATCCTCTAACACGCTTTCTAAAGAATCTTGGAAAGACTCCTCTGAACGAAAAACTCGTTTAAAGGTTTTAATTAATGCTAAGCGAGTTTCAAAAGGCACACAACGCCGCTGTAATCCAACTTTGTTAATTCCCCCCAAAGCATATGGATTCCCCGTTCCTATGGTAAAGGGCGGAATATCGCGGCGAACAGCACTCATAGCCCCCACCATTGCATAAGAACCTATGCGAACAAACTGATGAACTCCCACCATGCTGCCTATAGTCACGCAATCACCAACTTGTACGTGCCCAGCCAACTGTACGTGCGTGCTAAACACCACATTATTCCCCACAGAACAATTATGCGCGATATGTGCCCAGGGCATAATTAAGCAATTATTCCCTACAGAAACCTTAGTTCCCTCAAACGTAGAGGAAGTGATCATAGCAAATTCGCGGATTTCACAATGCTCTCCAATTTCAACAAAGGTTTTCTCCCCTTTGAATTTGAGATCTTGTGGTTTATTCCCAATCATTGCAGAAGGCCAAACTATTGTCCCTCGGCCGATTGTTGTGAACCCATCGATATATGCGTAGGACTTGACCACTACATCATCACAAAGCGTCACATTCTTTTTTACAATAGCATAGGGTTCTATCGTTACATTGTTTCCAATCCGCGCCCCATCTTCCACAATTGCTGTAGGATGAATGTTGGTCATACGCTTCCTCTTTATATAGACTCTTTTTTAACAAGAACAAAGCTAAGCTCTCCTTCAGCTGCGACCTGAGAGTCTACAAAAGCTTGCGCCACAGCTTTCCCTCCTTTAGCGGAGATCAAAGAAAAATCTGCTTTCAAAGTCAACACATCCCCAGGTTTAACAGGCTGACGAAATTTTGCTTTCTGAATACCCAAGAATAGTGCGATCTTCTTATCTCGATCATTCTCTAATATCATCCCCAACAACACTCCGGCAGCTTGGGCTAAAGCTTCTAATATTAGTACTCCAGGCATGATAGGAGCCCCCGGGAAATGCCCTGCAAAGAAAGGCTCGTTAATGGTTACATTTTTTTGAGCTACTATCGAACGAGCATCTAAATCGTAAGAAAGGATCTTATCCACCAGCAAAAAAGGATAACGATGCGGAAGTAAATCTTGTATCTCTCGTATTCCTAAAACAGGTTTTTTACTCATTTTGTTAACTCCTATTCATGCTGCAATGCCTCTAAAATTTTGTTTCCTAATGCAACATTGGAAGAATGGCCTGATCCCACGGCAACAATATGTGCTACAAAAGGTTTGGCAACTAGTGACAAATCTCCTATCAAATCTAGTATCTTATGACGGACAGGCTCATCTGAAAAACGTAACTTGCCCAAGCTTACAACACTATCATCCTTAAACAATACCGCATTGCCTAAACAACCTCCTCCAATCAACCCTTTCTCCATAAGAAAGCAGAGTTCGCTGTATAAAGCAAATGTTCTACAAGGTGCAATCTCTTTACGGAAAGACTCTTCTGAAATAACCAACGAGCGATATTGCGTACCTATCGCAGAGTTATGCGAATAATGAAGGGTATAAGAAATTTTAAACTCTTCCGAAGGAAACGCAGCCAAAATCGTATCCTGCGTCTGGTAATAGACAGGACGAGCTAGCTTCGCTATGCGCACCATCTGCTCTTGCTCTTCGATCCCAGCCCGATCTATAAGATCTATAAACACTTGAGCACTGCCATCGCCTATTGGGATCTCGTCTTCACTGCAATGAATTCGCACATTATCTACGCCGAACGCATACAGTGCCGCCAATAAGTGCTCGACTGTAGACACCACATCACCACACAAAGACAAAGTGGTACTACGCCCCGTCCCACAAACATTAGCTAATTGGGCAGGAATGCATTGCCCAGAAGTCGTATGACGCAAAAAAACCACGCCAGTATTTTCCTCCGCTGGCTCTAGAGTAAGCATCGCCGCTTTTCCAAAATGCACTCCCACCCCAGAATAGCATACTCTACGCTTCAACGTTCTCTGAGCTCGACCCACCATGCAAAACCCTGACAAAGAGACCCCGTATATTATCCTTTTTTTTTTTAGCAAGCAAGCGATATCAAAAAATTACTGCTTCGTTTTAAAACACTTGCTACCTTATACCCTTTTCTTTTCCTTTTTTCTGAAAAAATAGAGCATCATTCCTAACATCGAATTCCATGCCACTAATAATAATGGCATGTCTCCTAACTTTGCATATACAGTATTGTATCGGTAAAGAGGGAGCTTAACCTGAAGTACTCCCGGACAAATAGGGCAATCTTTCGATTCCCAAGGCAGAACTCCCACCGTTCTTCCTAAAGAATCTACGGCTGCAGATACTCCGGTATGACAAGCACGAATACAAGGCATTCCTAATTCTTGATTACGCAATACGCCATGATAAAAATGGACCAAAGGAAGCCTTGAACGAGGATACCATCCATCATTGGTAAGATTGACTAAAACATGCGCTTTTTGCTTTTTGTATGGACGAATTGCATATCCAAATGTCTCTTCATAACAAATAGAAATCCCTGCTTTTACCCAATCCGTTACATTTACGACTCTAGAATTCTCCCCTGGTAAACGTTGAAAAGGAAGAACAAACTTAGGGAAAAATTTTTTACATAGACTCAAACCAAAATTGCCTCCCGGAATGTATTCACCCCCAGGCACAAGAATTCTTTTATCGTAGCTAGCTACTTCTCCTAGAGAAGATAAACACCCCGCAGCATTGTACCAATGCATAATTCCGTTCTTATCTTCCCATCTCTCCATGCCCATAATAATAGCACATTGAAATCGTTCCGATAACACACGCATCCAATCAAGATTAGTAAAAAACGTATTCAGAACCCCTTTACAAGCTAAGCTTTCTAAAACTTGTCGGTTTTCATGAAGAGAGTATACAGGTCTATGCAACCCAAAAGGGACTGTCACCTCAGGGAAAACAATCACATCAACAGGTTCCTGAATCATTTTACATAAGGAGACCAGACTGCTCCAAATCATATTTGCAGATCTTCCTGTATGCATATGAGGACTGTAGCCAGGCTGTACGATTGCCACTCGAAGAAATTCAGACTCTGAAAAATGCTTTTTCACATATTCATAATACATCCCTCCCAATAAATAAGGGAAAGCGCACAACATAAACCAGAGACTATATAGAGAATATCTTCGAGATAAAATCGCTACACAACATCCTAAATTTGCAGCAATGACTAAGAAGCTTTGCCCTGCCCAGCCAAAAAAGCTTCCAAACTGTCTTCCATAAGCTGTTGCGGTCAAAGGCCAGCCAATAAAATCAAAAGAAACCCCTGAAAACAATCCATAATAGCGAACAGCCTCTAAACCAACCCAAATTCCTGGTAGCAAAAAAAGAGCTCTCCAGTCTTGTTTACGAAGACAAAACAAAACAAGACAAGAAAAGGAGGCAAAAACAACTGAAAGATAAGAAACCAATATCCCCCAAACAAAATAGATCCCTGCCCCTACATAAAGATCTTCAAGCATCCAAGAGAAATGAAACCCTACAATACTCCAAGTCCAAAAAAAAGCTATCCACCAAACTTTCTTCCAAGAAAAAACATCGATCAAAGAAAGCAGTCCATACCAAAGCAGCCCATACCCACATATACAACTGATAACAGAGGATAGAACACTAATATCGGGCTGAGCAAAACAAACCAGCCCCCAAGAAAGGCAAATAGACAATAAATTTTTTAACACTAAAAGGGACTCCCTTATCACTTTATGTTAAAGACAGAAAAAAAAAAAGAACCCCTTTAACTATCTACTGAAGCCTCAACCGAAAAGCTCGCCGCTGGTCAGCTTCCTCAAAACGTCGAATTTCTTCCTGACTTTCAGGAATTAACTCAGGAACTTCTACAGGAGAATTGTTTTCATCTACTGCAACAAAAGTAAAATATGCCGAAGTGATATGCCGTTGTTCCTGCTTATAAATATTCTCTGCCCAGACTTTCACACCAACTTCCAAAGAAGTTCTCCAAGACCGGTTCACAGAAGCACAACAAATAAGATTCTCTCCCATATAAGCAGGAGCATAAAAACGCATAGCGTCTACAAATGCAGTTACACAAATACTTTCACAATGACGTTCGGCAACAACCAAAGCTAACCGATCTAACAGACTCATTAATAGTCCACCGAAGATAGTATTATTCGTGTTTAAATCGTTAGGGAATATTTTGTAGATATGATCGTTTATGCAACTAGCAGAAACTTTTTTCTTTTTATCTTTGATATCCTTCCTCACACCATCCTTCTAAGAATCCGTTAGTTGTTATCATGACTAGGCTTGAATTACGGACCTCCACCCCAGTCTCTTTCGTAGCGGATAGTAATCTTGATACCGAAGAAAATCAAGCAATTCCTTGAAAGATTATAATCCTAAAAAAGGGTTATTAGCCTGAGCGAATCCAGTGCCTTTTTTACGAGTCTTAATCTCACTGCGAATAGAAAAAAGTAAATCTTGATCAAAGTCCATTTTGGAAGCCCATAACAAATATTCTAAAGGAATATCTGTAAACAAACGCCCTTTATATTTGCCTAGTGGCATATATTTCATTTTAATTGGCTTAGATAAAATGTGCGTGATCTGGGACAATGTGCGAAACCGTTTCGTCAAATGTTTAAACACTTTAACATTCATTTCAACGTCCTTCATGGCTCGATGATTCCCGTGATGAGGAACATTAAAATGTCTCGCCAAAGCTTCTAAAGAATTATTAGGGCTATCTCCATATTCCTTTGCCAGACGTAAAGTATCTATAACATAATGCTGCTTTGGCAGAAAGGTTTTGCCTAAACGTTCACTTTCTTGAGAAAGGACCTGCAAATCAAATCCTACATGATGTCCAACAATGAGATCTCTTTCTTTAAAAAACCCTTTGATTTTAAAAAATACCTCACTAAATTTTGGTTTATCCTTTAACATTGCATCAGAAATTTTATGAATCTTTTGCGATTCTGCTGAAACAGCTCGCTCTGGATGGATAAGAAATTCTACTGAATCGATAATGGTATCGAATGTAAACCGAATGGCAGCGAACTCAATAACACGGTCTTTTTTTACATCTAATCCTGTTGTTTCACAATCTAAACACACGAACTCAGCATCTTTCAATAGTACCACGCGCTAATCTTTCTCCATAAAAAAGCTCAAATCACAATCTTCTGCGACTTCTATAATTACTTCCCTTTGCGCAACCGTAAGAAAGCGCATACGCACACAAAAACTTTTACGAAATTGCGGAAGGAGATTCACTGCTTCAGGCCATTCGATGCAGATAAGATCCTCTTCTTCCGCATCTTGAAAAAGACTTTCTACACTTTTGACATGCATCATTTCAAGACGGTACAAATCATAATGGCAGACTTTTTGCCTGTTCGACTCGTAAACATGAAGTAAAGCAAAAGAGGGGCTTGCCACCTGACTGGCAGCAGCCTCCCCTAAAAACCCTTGAACAATTCCTCTAACAAACTCCGTTTTTCCTGAGCCATAGTCTCCTGATAGCAGAACAACCATTCCAGGAGCCAGGTGCCTCCCGAACGTGGCAGCCAAATCTATAGTTTCTTCATAAGAATTAGTTACTCTTCTGTATCTACCCATTGGCTAATGTACTCATGAAACGCTGTGTCATCTGCAAGGCTTTCGACAAACTCAGCGATCTTTTCCTCCTCTAAAGCATCCTGCAATAGAGTCAAAAATGAGCTTTCTAATTGGAATTTATTCTGATTTTGCACCTCTTCAAGAGTCATAGGACGCAAATATGAAGTTTTAAAATCTTCCAAGAGAGCTGGCAAACTATGGAATAACTTTCCTGTTATAGCGGAAGCATACACAGTCTTGATGATGGGGTCTTTTGGAGGAACTATATACGCTCTAATCACCTCAGGATCATCGGATACCAAAAATCGTTTTACGGCAACCCCGCTCTGACGTTCTCTATTCTGAGGGCAGGAAGAGAGCCAATCATAAATCGCATCTTGAGGATTTGCATAGACATTATCAGCAAAAACTTTCCCCGTAAATGGACAAATATAAATACGCTTTGTCTGTTCATTTACCTCGGGTTTACCAGAAGAAATTTGAATCTCAGTTTCTCTCCAGATTTTTTTACTTGCCTCTAGAAGCTTGATGGCATCTTCTACGCTTTTAAAAATTATTTTATCTCGAACAAAAACAACCGGACTTAAATGCAAAGACTGCTCTAAATAAAACAAGTACGTTGCTAACAATTCTGGGGATTTTTGTTTTTTCAAAAACTGGAGAAGTTTTTGTTTGATACTTCCAGAAATATTCATACTTATCCTTACTTTTTTCAGCTGCTAAATAACATACCGATTCTTCTTTTCACCCAGCTTTCCTTCCAAAGAAGAAAAGTCTTCCACCCATATCCTTGTTCTCTACCTACTCTCACTTCCTTGCAAAAATATTTTTACAAAAAGCAAAACAGGCCTAACCTCCCCAAACTCTAAAGGTAGGGGCATCCTGAATCGACTACATGCTACCACGATTTTTTGTTAGGCACAAGCTCATTACGTTTTCAATAAGACTTTAAATTCAAACAAAAAGCTGTCTCAGTACAAAAAAATCATATTGCTTAGCCTCTTTTGTATCAAAGATCAAAAATTTCCTGCTCCTTATATCTTATCTTCCTAATTTGTAAAAAGTACTTAAAAGACATTCTTACAAGTTTTGCATGAATTTTTGCTTGAGCTTCGTCTTTTATTAAAAAAGCTTTCCTTCTATACTGCCCTTCACGCAGCTATGGCGGAACCGGTAGACGCGCTAGATTCAGGTTCTAGTGAGCTTTGGCTCATGGAAGTTCAAGTCTTCTTAGCTGCAATTTTCTTTTCGCTAAACGCCTTGAATAAAGGTATCTTTCTTGACTTTTGCGCGAAGATTATGGCTAACTGGCTTTCAGAATTTCTGGCAAAAGGAACTGCTCGAAGTTCTAAAAGACTGCTGCAACCTCGTAGCAAAAAATTACACAAGTTTTTAAATTAGGAACGAGTTTTATGGTCCAAATTGTATCTCAAGATAATTTCTCTGATAGCATTGCTTCTGGGCTAGTCCTTGTTGACTTTTTTGCTGAATGGTGCGGCCCTTGCAAAATGCTTACACCTGTACTAGAAGCTGTAGCGACAGAACTCCCTAGCGTAACCGTTTTGAAATTGGACATTGATGCCTCTCCTCGTCCTGCAGAACAATATGGGGTCTCTTCTATTCCAACTTTAATTTTGTTCAAAGACGGGAGAGAAGTTGAGCGTAGTGTTGGTCTAAAAGACAAAGACTCTTTAATCAGACTAATCTCTGAGCATCAATAAAGAATTATTTCTATAAAAGGCCGAGAAGTATCGGCCTTAAAATTCTTTCAAAAGAAATTCTTGATAATTTTGCCGAATAACTTCATACATCACAATCCCCGCAGAAGTAGCCAAATTTAAAGACCGCGTCCCTTTAATCATAGGAATGAATAAACACTGAGACGGATTAGCATCCAAGATCTCTTGTGGTAAACCTTTTGATTCAGCCCCAAAAATATAAGTCCCATCTAGAGGTAACTCCCTCTCTCCATAATAAGAGGAGGCCTTTGTGGTTAAATAAAAAATTTTTTCTTTGGACTCGCCCTGAACAGCTTCTTCTAAAGAATCGACCACGGATAAAGAAAGCTCTCTCCAGTAATCCATACCGGCTCTTTTTACAAACTTATCCGCTAAAGAAAACCCTAGGGGTCGAACCAGTATCAGTTCAGCCCCTAAAGCTACACACGTCCTACCAATATTCCCTGTGTTCTGAGGAATATCTGGATTATGAAGAACTATGCGCATAAAAATTCCCAGTGATTACTCCGTAACCGACGCGTTATCATCATTTGCCTCAACTAACTTCACTTCAAAAATGAGTAAAGAATTTGGAGGTAATTGTCCCGCGGTACCATAAGCTAAATCAGGGTGAATGTACAGAACCCTAACCTCTCCTTCCTTCATCCCTTGCATTCCTTGGGAAAATCCTGGAATTACTTTTGTTAAAGGTAATAAGATGGGTTCTTTGTTTTTCTCCGAAGTATCAAAAACTTGTCCATTGATAAAGCTTCCTGTGTAATGAAGCAGAGCAGTTGGTTTCCCTGAAAGAACTTTTCCTGTCCCTTCTTTTACGATGCGGTATTGTAGTTTGCTGGGTTCAATTTCAACAACACCCGCTTTATTTTTATTTTCTTTTAGAAACTTTTCCGCAGAAGCTAAGTTCTCTGAACATTTTTTCTCAAAACTTACCTTCTGTACTTCTGCCATCTGTGTTTCATATTCAGAATCTGTGAGGGGAGCACTCTTCCCTTCAATCTCGGCTTGTATTCCCCGAACAACTCCAGCAAGATCTAACGTAAAATCTTCCGTACGCTTGAGTTGACGAGCCAATAAATGTCCAAAAGTCATAGATAATTTTTGATTATCTGTTAGTACAGAGTCTTCTGCCATACTTTTCTCCGTCTCAGATGTTTGCGCTCCGCCTCCATTATCACATCCTACGATAGGCAAAGCAATAGCAAACATAAGCATCCAACTTAATATATTCTTCATTCGCTCCTTCCTTAGTTGCACCCGACTTTTACAGACGCGCTTTTTGAAAATCATTTTCTCAAATGAAGGACTTACACCCTCTCTTAGCGTAAAAAAAGTTCTCTTCGCTCAACTTTTAAAGTAAAAACGATATCACAGTTTCAGCCCTAGCTCCTTTAATTGGATCGGTAAAATTTCCGAAGGTGCTGATATCATTAAATCCCCAGCTTTCTGCGTTTTTGGGAAAGCAATAACTTCTCGAATCGTTTCAGCTCCGGAAAGAACCATCATAATACGATCCAACCCTAATGCAATCCCTAAATGCGGAGGTGTCCCAAAACTTAATGCATCGATAAAAAATCCGAACTTCTTTTTCACACTTTCTTGAGACAACTTTAATAAAGCAAATATTTTATTTTGCAAATCTGGATTATGTATACGTTGAGAGCCTGAAGCAATTTCATATCCGTTCAATACTAGATCGTAGCTAGATGAACGAACAGACAAAGGATCCGTATCCAACAGAGGAATATCTTCTTCTAAAGGAGCTGTGAAAGGATGATGCTCAGGACAAAGCTCTCCTTCTTCCTTCGCAAAAAGAGGAAAGTCTGTAATCCACACAAAATTATGTTGTCTCTCATTATAAAGATGACGGTCTTTTGCAATTAATCTTCGTAAATGATCTAAAGACTGGTTTGCAACAGATTCTGGAGCTGCTATCAACAACAGAATATCGTGCTCTTTAGCCTCAAAAGCCTCAAACATTTCTTGAAAAACCTCTTCTGAAGCAAATTTCGCAACGTTGGAAGAAATTCCTCCATCTTGTTTCTTAACCCATACCAATCCCATGGCGCCATAACGCTTCACAAAATCCGTATAGATATCCAATTGTTTTCTTGACATATCTGCTCCACCAGGAACGCAAAATCCTTTAACAGTTCCTCCTTGAGCTAATTGATCCAAGAAAATGGAAAAAGAAAATTTCTGAGCATACTCACAACAGTTTTTAAGACGTAAACCAAAACGTAAGTCTGGTTTATCGGTTCCATAAAAATCTTTAGCATCCTGATATGTCATTCTAGGGAAAGGTGTCGCTAATTCAATGCCTTTAACTGCAAACAACCGCACAACGAGATCTTCTACTATGGGGAAAAGATCTTCAGGCCCCCCAAAGCTCATTTCCATATCTATTTGCGCAAACTCTGGCTGACGATCGGCGCGTAAATCTTCATCACGGAAACAAGTGGCTATTTGGAAATAACGGTCCAATCCTCCGACCATCAAAATTTGTTTAAACAGCTGGGGAGACTGTGGAAGTGCATAAAAATTCCCTGGATAAATCCGCGAAGGAACTAAATAATCCCTAGCTCCTTCTGGAGTAGATTTACCCAAAATTGGAGTCACAACTTCTGTAAATCCTTGCTCATCCAAATATTGTCGACAAGCCAGCATAATTTTATGTCGACACATCAATCTATCTAGAATATCTCCACGACGCATATCCAAATAGCGATAAGTCAGTCTCAACTCCTCATTCACGTGAATATGCTCGTCAGAAATCGAAAAAGGAAGATTTTGTGCCCGAGATAAAACTTCTAGACGAGACACTTCTACCTCGATACATCCTGTAGCTAAATTAGGATTTTCCATTCCCTCCAATCGAGAACAAACAACTCCCTCTACACAGAGCACCCACTCAGATCGCACTTGATCCATAACCTGATGAAGTTCTGGATTCTCTTCTTGTCGACACACGATCTGTATAATTCCAAATCGATCCCGTAAATCGATAAAAACCACTCCCCCGTGATTACGATAACGATGCACCCATCCAGACAAGCGAACATGTTCCCCTACATGATCAAGGGATAACTCATTACATTTATGTGTTCTGTACTTCATAAACTAACCTTTGTTCTACATCTTGTTGAGCTCCTGAGAAGCTTTGATGCAAAACCATATCCTTAACTATAAACCGTTTTGTCGACAACTCCTGATCTCCAATAAGACAAACAAAACCTATTTGTTGATCGGAAGCATCTCTCAATGCTAACTTAGGCTTCTTATGAGCCCAATCTACCTCTGTCGCTACACCTAAAAGACGCAAGTGTTTCGCCCAGTCAAAACAAAATCGATCCGCGCGCTCATCCATAGGGATTAATCTCAACCGCTTTGCAGAAAGGGGCAAAGAGCCTCCTTGCTCCAACAATGTTTGAATTACTCTTTCTAGTCCAACTCCAAAACCAAAAGCTGGCATAGCAGGGCCTCCAGATTGGGCAACTAACTCATCATAGCGGCCGCCACCACCTAATGCATAAGAGTGCTTACCAAGAACATTTACAGCTTCAAATACTAAATCTGTGTAATAATCCAACCCCCGAACGAGACGTGGATTAATTGTATGAGGAATACCTAAAGCTTTTAATTCTGATAACACAATATCAAAATAGGCTAGATCCTCATCATCCACGTACTCTAAAATAGAAGGAGCTTTTTCAATAAGCTCTTGATCTTCCGGCTCCTTAGAATCTAAAATCCGCAACAAGTTCGTTTGATATCTTTCTCTGCTCAATGCTGATAAGGTATCTAGATCATTACGGAAAAATTCTCGTAAAGCCTCATCATAACGAGCTCGTGTCTTTTGTCCTCCTAAAAAATTTAATTGGATCTGCATATGCTTCAGCCCAATAGCTGCATAAAAATCCCATAGTAAAGACAATACTTCAACATCGCGAAAAGGATGCCTTACTCCAATTGCCTCCAAACCAAACTGATGGTGCTGGCGATAGCGCCCAGACTGCTGCCGCTCATAGCGAAACATGGGCAAAATATAATAGATTTTATTATCTCCACGAATGTCAGAAGAATGGTCCAGCAAAGCACGGACGACAGCTGCTGTTCCCTCAGGGCGCAGAGTCAGAGAGCGCCCTTTTTTGTCCAAAAAAGTGTACACCTCTTTTTTAACAATGTCACTATACTCTCCAACTTTCAAAAAAGTTTCTGTTTTCTCAAAAACAGGAGTTCGAATCTCATCAAACCCGTATAAATTACATATGCGATGGGCTGCGTCCTCAACCGTTTTCCATAGAAAGGAATTTCTCCAAAGATTTTTTGGATTGGTTACATAAGGAAAGATATCAAAAACGCCTTTTGGCAACGCATTACTCATTTTGTATAACCGAATTATTCTCCTACAAAAGAAATTTTTTTTGAGAATCTATTAGCATTTCTTTCAAATTTATTTCTTTACACAAAGAACGAGATCATCATGTTACACCAAAAGAGTTTTCAGGACCACTCGAAAACCCACTCCTTCCCTTCTTATAAAAAAGCAAACAGGTTGTCTTCTAAAACTCTTTGAGCTAAATGAAAAAAAATAAGGAGTATTGACGACATTGCTGTAATCGTCCAATATGATGCCCGGGCTGGTCTAGCCTAGATTGATGGCAAAAAAAACGAGGTCTTAGAAGCTGGTACTTCCGTCTCAGCGCGCGTTCGTATTTTTCTTAAGCTTCTAAAACAAACACATTTGAATCGAGCTAATACTTATGAGTCTATGGACCAAAATTTTTCAGCCTCCTCGCCACGTTAAAGAAATCAGTGACCCGGAGTTGGTTAAAAAGCAATACAAATACTGGAGAGTGCGCATCTTTTACAGCATGTTCTTCGGTTACGTATTCTTTTATTTTACTAGAAAAAGTTTTACCTTTGCTATGCCAACCCTGATAGCTGATCTAGGGTTTGACAAGGCTCAGCTGGGCATTATTGGTAGTACACTTTACATTACTTACGGCATTAGCAAGTTTGTCAGTGGCGTGATGTCGGACCAGTCCAACCCTCGTTATTTTATGGCTGTTGGATTGATTATAACGGGGATTTCTAACATTTTCTTTGGGCTGTCATCTACAGTCCCCTTGTTTGTTTTATTCTGGGGAATTAATGGGTGGTTCCAGGGATGGGGATGGCCTCCTTGCGCTCGTTTACTAACCCACTGGTATTCTAAATCAGAAAGAGGAACTTGGTGGAGCGTCTGGAGCACCTCCCACAATATAGGGGGAGCCCTCATTCCCATTCTAACAGGGATTGCTATCGATTATGCAGGATGGCGAGGAGCCATGTTTATCCCAGGAATCATCTGTATTATTATGGGATTTGTGTTGATCGATCGTTTACGGGATACCCCTCAATCTCTTGGGCTCCCTGCGATAGAAAAATTTAGAAAAGATGAGAAAACCCCTCCACATGAAGAAACTACTGCAGAAATTTTAGAAGAAGAGGCAGAAAGAGAGCTTTCCACCAGAGAAATCCTTTTTACCTATGTGCTGTCTAATAAATGGCTATGGTTCCTATCATTTGCTTCATTCTTCATCTATGTGGTCCGTATGGCAGTAAATGATTGGAGCGCTCTTTACTTGATAGAGACAAAAAGCTATTCCACCGTGAAAGCAAATCTTTGCGTATCTCTGTTTGAAATTGGTGGATTATTTGGTATGCTGTTGGCCGGATGGCTGTCTGATACCATTTCTAAAGGGAAACGCGGGCCCATGAACGTTGTTTTCTCGTTAGGACTTTTGCTCTCTATTTTAGGATTATGGGGAACTCACGATCATTTTGTATGGTGGGTTGATGGAACTTTCTTGTTTATCATTGGGTTCTTCCTTTTCGGGCCTCAAATGATGATCGGACTGGCAGCTGCAGAATTATCACATAAGAAAGCTGCTGGAACAGCCAGTGGCTTCACTGGATGGTTCGCCTATTTCGGAGCAGCTTTTGCAGGGTATCCTCTGGGGAAAGTCGCTCAAGATTGGGGATGGCATGGATTCTTTGTTGCTCTCTTAGCTTGTGCTTTGATTGCATTGTTGTTCTTCTTGCCGACATGGAATGCATCCGAACAAAGTTTGAGAAAACATCACCGTTAAGTGAAGAATTGTTTTGACCTGGATACCTTTACATTGTCACTCTCAGTACTCCATTCTGGATGCAACATGCTCAATTAAAAAGTTTGTTGCTAAAGCAGTGGAATACCAAATTCCCGCGCTCGCTCTTACAGACCACGGGAATTTGTTTGGTGCAGTTGATTTCTACAAAACCTGTAAGCAACATGGAATTAAACCTATCATTGGGTGTGAGTTGTATGTTGCACCAGGTTCCCGGTTCGATAAAAAAAAAGAGCGCAAGAGTCGCGTAGCAAACCACCTTATCCTTCTTTGTAAGAATGAAGAAGGTTATCGCAACCTCTGTCGTCTCTCCTCTCTTGCTTATACTGAAGGGTTTTACTATTTCCCTCGTATAGATAGAGAATTGTTAAGTCAATACGCGAAAGGGTTAATCTGTTTATCTGCTTGTTTATCTGGGTCAGTAGCTCAAGCTGCTTTAGAATCTGAAGAAGCTTTAGAGAAAGACTTGTTGTGGTATCAGGATCTCTTTCAAGAAGATTTTTTCAGCGAAGTGCAACTTCATCAATCTTCAGAAGCAAAAATCGCGCTTTTTGAAGAGGAGTGGCTAAAACAAAACTATTATCAATTTGTTGAAAAACAATTAAAAGTTAAAGAAGCCGTTTTAGCTGTTTCTAAGCGTCTTGGTATTCGCCCTGTTGCTACTAATGATATCCATTATTTAAATCCCGATGATTGGCTTGCCCACGAAATTTTATTAAATGTTCAGTCCAGAGAGCCTGTTCGAACAGCAAAACAGAATACTTATGTCCCTAATCCCAAAAGAAAGACCTACCCTAGTAGAGAATTTTATTTTAAATCTCCGCAAGAGATGTCTGCACTATTTGCAGATCACCCAGAAACTATCTCTAATACTCTTATTGTCGCTGAGCACTGCAATTTAGAACTTGATTTCACCACTAAACATTATCCCATTTACGTCCCAGAAGATTTACAAAAAAAAGGATCTTATTCTGAAGAAGAGCGTTATAAGGCATCATCAGCTTTCTTAGAAAAGCTTTGCGAAGAAGGTTTAAAGACTAAATATACTCCTGAAGTTCTATCTCATATCGCAAAAAAATTCCCTGACAAGGATCCCCTCTCTGTTGTAAAGGAACGACTCCATTTAGAATCAACGATTATCATATCTAAAGGAATGTGCGATTATTTGCTCATCGTTTGGGATATTATTAATTGGGCGAAAGATCATGGAATTCCTGTTGGCCCAGGAAGAGGCTCCGGAGCCGGGTCTGTCATGCTTTTTCTCCTGGGAATTACGGAAATTGAACCCATTCGCTTTGATCTCTTCTTTGAGCGTTTCATTAACCCAGAGCGTATATCTTACCCAGATATTGATATCGACATCTGTATGGTCGGAAGAGAACAGGTAATCAATTATGCCATAGAACGTCATGGGAAAGATAATGTAGCCCAGATCATCACATTTGGTACAATGAAAGCCAAAATGGCTATTAAGGACGTCGGTAGGACTCTGGATACTCCCCTATCTAAGGTAAACTTCATAGCTAAGCGAATCCCAGAACTTAATGCCACCATTTCTTCTTCTTTAGAAACTGATCCTGAATTAAGGCAACTATATGTAGATGACACTGAAGCTGCAGAAGTTATTGACATGGCCAAAAAACTAGAAGGCTCCATTCGCAATACCGGAGTACACGCAGCAGGAGTAATTATTTGCGGAGATCCTTTAACGAATCATATTCCCATTTGCGTTCCTAAAGATTCTTCGATGATCTCCACCCAATATTCCATGAAGCCTGTTGAAAGCGTTGGAATGCTCAAAGTGGATTTTTTAGGCCTAAAAACTTTAACCGGCATTCACATTGCAACCCAAGCTATCCACAAAAAAACAGGAATTTTACTACAAGCTTCAACCCTCCCTCTAGATGATCGAAATACCTTTTCCTTACTTCATCAAGGAAAAACTATGGGGATCTTCCAAATGGAGTCTCGAGGGATGCAAGACCTAGCTAAAAATTTACGCCCCGATGCTTTTGAAGAAATTATCGCTATTGGAGCACTTTATCGCCCTGGACCGATGGATATGATTCCATCATTCATTAGTAGAAAACACGGGAAAGAAAATATTGAATATGACCACCCTTTGATGGAGCCAATCCTGAAAGAAACTTTTGGGATCATGGTTTATCAAGAACAAGTCATGCAAATCGCAGGTTCGTTGGCACGATACTCTTTGGGGGAAGGGGATGTTTTACGTCGAGCCATGGGGAAAAAAGACCACGAACAAATGATTAAGGAGCGAGAAAAGTTTTGCTCACGAGCAGCTGCTAACGGTATCGATCCTACTGTAGCTACAACAATTTTTGACAAAATGGAGAAATTCGCCTCCTATGGATTTAACAAATCTCATGCTGCAGCCTATGGACTCATAACCTACACAACTGCCTATCTTAAAGCAAATTACCCTAAAGAATGGCTTGCTGCTCTTCTTACTTGCGATTACGATGATATTGTAAAGGTTGGAAAACTAATTCAAGAAGCGCACAGCATGAACATTCCTGTGTTGCCTCCAGATATTAACGAATCCGGCCAAGATTTTGAAGCCACGCAAGACGGTATCCGATTTTCTTTAGGAGCCATTAAAGGCGTGGGAATGAGCATCGTTGATAGCATCGTTGAAGAACGAGAAAGAAATGGTCTTTATAAGAGCTTACAAGATTTCGTTCGACGAGCAGATTTTAAGAAAGTATCTAAAAAACAGTTAGAAAACCTAGCTGACGCAGGAAGCTTTGATCGTTTCGAACCCAACAAAGACTTAGCTATAGCTATTCTGAATAATCTTTATGATACCTTCTCTAAAGAGAAAAAAGAAGCAGCAACAGGAGTACTGACCTTCTTCTCTCTCGATAGTATGGCTAAAGATCCTGTAGAGACAACAATCTCTCCTGAAAATATTATTTGCCGTTCTCCTAAAGAATTACTAAAACGAGAAAAAGAGCTACTTGGAGTCTATTTAACAGCTCATCCTATGGATACAATTAGACACATGCTGCCATTGTTATCTGTAGTTCAAGCAAGGGATTTTGAAGGGCTTCCTCATGGAGCTGTTGTTCGCACGATCTTTTTAATTGATAAAGTCACAACAAAAATTTCCGCCGGAGAACAGAAAAAATTCGCACTCTTGCAAGTTAGTGATGAGATAGATTCTTACGAACTTCCTATCTGGTCCGATATGTATGCGGAGCACCAAGACTTACTAGAAGAAGATCGTCTTATCTATGCTATTCTAACAATAGATCGACGCGGCGATTCTCTCCGCCTTTCCTGTCGATGGATGAGGGATTTATCCACTGTCAACGATGCTGTAATAGCAGAGTGTGATGAAGTTTATGATAGACTCAAAAGTCAAAAAATATACTCTTCAGCAAAAAAATTAGCCGGAGGTCAATCACAGACAATGGTAAAAAAAGTAGAAACGAAAGAGCTCCCTACAGTAACTATTTCTTTAGACCTAAATAAGCTCCGCCACAGTCACCTGTTTATTCTAAAAGGACTCATACGTAAATACTCCGGATCTCGTTCCCTCTCTTTGGTCTTCACAAAAGATAATCACCGTTTCGCTTCGATCTCCCCGGATACAGACTTTTTCGTAGCAGAAGACATCTCTTCTCTTCTCCAGGAAATCGCAGCAACAGATATCCCTGCTCGAGTCTTGGCAACTTAGGCATAACAAGTAAGAAGAAGTGTAAACACTTCTCAATAAACTCAGTACGTCAAATATTGACACGCTTAAAAAAATTCTTTACTATCTTGGAGAAATTATTCTTTTCGGTACCAAGCACACAAAAAAATGAAAAACTTTCTCCTTACTATAAGTCTGATCTTATGTACTGCTTCTTCCCGTTTTGCTCAAGGATCTGGTGTTCATTCTGTCCTTCCAGAGAAGGCTCATTTAAAACATTCTTCAGAAGTCATTCCACACTCAAAGCACCACTTATGTGGAAAATCTCGCAGACATCTGAAATTGTGTTCTCAAGAATTGATATCGTCATCCCTTCCCTCTAATACTCTTACACGCTATGTTCTCTCAGATTCACAAGATTCTCTAGATGCATCCAAACCCTTGGCCTCAGTCTACATATTGAATCATCCCTTGATACAACACAAAGTCTCTCTTCTTCGAAATAAACATACTAAATCTAAAATATTTCGAGAGTGTCTGAAAGAAATTTCCTTAGGGATTTGCTATGAAGCAACTCGAGATCTCCCCCTTGAAAATATTGCTATTGAAACACCGTTAATTGAATCTAAATGCCCTCATCTCACAGGCCCTAAAGTTGTTGTTGTACCTGTGTTGCGTGCAGGTCTGGGGATGGTTGATGGATTCCTCTCACTTGTCCCTACAGCTAAAGTGGGACATATTGGTATGAGCCGCGATCATGTCACATTCCAGCCTACCCCTTACTGCTGTAAACTTCCTAAAGATATTACAAAATGCCGCGTATTTATCGTTGATCCTATGTTGGCTACTGGAGGATCTGCATCTGCAACCATTCAATTGGTAAAAGAGCATGGAGCTAAAAACATTACCTTAATCAACGTTTTAGCTGTTCCAGAAGGTATTGAGCGAATTCAAAAAGATCATCCAGATGTAACTATTTACGTAGCAGCTCTTGATGAAAAATTAAATGAGCTCGCCTATATTCTTCCCGGATTAGGTGATGCCGGTGATCGTTTCTGTGGAACAGAACATTCTTCTTAATCTGCCGAAAAATTTTAATAGAAAGAGGGCGGAAGATGTCCTCCCTCTTCTTGAAAGGAAATGGAAAAAAGAAAGGCTAAGTAAGGGGAGATGTCGATAGAAAAAGAAGCACTATTTGCGATGGGAAGGGATAAACTCGAAAGGTTTTCCTGTGATAGCATTGATATATTCAACACGAACACTGCTATCTGAAGCTGCGATAGATACTTTATAGACAGGAACGTGAATATTTTCGGAACTTAAAATAAAGAAATTGTCTCCAAATATCATCTCTACCAAATTTTGAATACGATCCTCTGGATACACAACGGAACACACTGTAGCTCCTTTAGGTTTAGCTAACCAAACAGGAGAAGAGTGAAAGACCGTCATACATCCTTTGATAGGCTGAGGTTGTTGAAAGTGGCTATAAATTAGATTGTCATGGCTAAATATTAATTTCTTCTTCTGACACGCGCGAATCACTCTATCAGCACGAACATTCCGCATAGATAATGCTTGAGAGAGAACTTCTTTCGATGCAGATCCTCCCATACCAGCTAATACCTGCATCAGTTGTACATCTTGTTTCCCAGCTTTTAACATCAAACACTCTCTAAACCCTTTGGAGTAAGCCCAAGATCCGGTATTCAATACCATCTCTCCATTCGACAAACTCCACAGCAAAGCCCCTTCGTGACTTCCTATACGTTTGTCTTCCTCTCCCGCAACTCGAACTCGCAAGAGAATATGCGGCACAAATAACAATTCTGCGGAAGCCTTGTCTTTTGCAAACATTGCCAATACCTGTTCTTCAGATACTCGTCGTTCGAATACACATAGACGTTCGTTCCCGGAAATTTTACGTACCAACTGAGAGCTTTTCTCAAATAGCTCGATCCCATAATCTACAGCGAATTGTTTGATACTATGTGAATAAGGAATCTTTTCCCAAAAGACAACAGAACTAAAAATCGCTGCAATAAAAACAATTTTCTTCATAAACAAACCTTTTTGTTTATTTTAATAAATAAAAACAGCGATGCCAAATAATTTTTTTGTTTTTTCTAAAACAAAAGCTATAAGAGATTTGACAAATTCTCTTTTCCTTTTTTATGATGACGCTTTGTTGCCGTTATCTATTCGCCTAGCTATGAAAGTCATTCTAAAAGCACTTTGCTTGTTTTTTCTATTGCCATGCGGTTGCCATGCACGAGTGCCTTCTTTTGAACCATTCCTCGGCATTATGGCCCCAAAAAAATATACTCCAAAACACTCTCCGGAGCTATATTTCGAGACAGGGAATAACTATTTCAAGGATAAGAAATTTAAACAAGCTCTCCTTTGTTTCGGGATGATAACCCATCATTTTCCGGAGCATGCTCTGCTTCCTAAGGCGCAATTTCTTACAGGGCTTTGTTATTTTGAGCTGGGACACCCTGATTTAGCAGATAAAGCATTAACACGATATCAAGAGCTCGCTGGTACAGAGTACTCCGAACAGTTGTTCGCTGTTAAGTACTCTATCGCACAAAGCTTCGCTAACGGGAAGCGTAAAAATGTAGTCCCCCTCGAAGGTTTTCCTAAACTACTCAACGCAGAGGCTGATGCTCTCAGAATTTTTGATGAAATTGTTACGGCGTCTTCGGATACAGCACTCAAAGCATCTGCGCTCTACGCAAAGGGAGCCCTTTTGCTTAATCGAAAGGAATATGGCGAGGCGATTAAAACTTTAAAAAAGGTCTCTTTGCAGTTTCCCTCCCACCCCCTCTCTCCGGAGGCATTCACTCTCATTGCAAAGATCTATTGTTTGCAAGCTTTACAGGAACCTTACAATGAGCAATACCTTCAAGACGCTCGGGTGAATGCTGCGTCTTTACGCAAACAACATCCCAATCATCCAAGTAACACGGAAGTTATGCATTATATTCACCAGATGAGCGAAGCTTATGCTTCATGCTTATATTCCACAGGACGCTTCTACGAAAAAAAACGAAAAGCCTCCTCCGCAAAGATCTATTATTCAATGGCCTTGGAAAACTTTCCTGAAACCTCTTATGTCTCCAAATGTACTAAGCGCTTGGAGAGACTCTCTAAACAAATCAGTTAAGCGAATAGAAAAAATATTTTATGCTTAGAGTCTCGTGGTTAACTAGTCTTATTTTCTGTACGTTTGTTTTGTCATCGTGCGGTTACACTTTGCTCTCTCCTTGTAACACAAAAAAAATTGCCATATCTGAGGGTATTTATGTATGTCCCATAGCCGAGGACTCTTTAGGAGATATTGTTTCCGCTCTTTCTTATGAATTAGAAAAACGGTCTCTTCCAACACGATCACAAGAATCAGCTGCAGGTTATTTACTTAAGGTCTTTCTTTTCAATGAGACAGACGAAAATATAGGATTTACCTACACTCCTAAGAAACCTAGAGAAAAAACAGCAAAACATTTCATTGTCTCGAACGAGGGGCGTTTAGCTTTGTCTGCAAAAGTACAACTTATCAATAAACGCTCTCAAGAGGTTATTGTAGAAAAGTGCCTAAAAGAAACTGTAACTTTTGATTTTCAGCCTGACTTAGGTATAGCAAATGCTCATCAGTTCGCTCTTGGGCAATTTGAGATGCACAATGAAGCGAAGAAAAGCGCTTCTCGTATATTATGCTCGCAATTAGCAGCAAATATCGTACAACAGGTATATTATGACCTCTTCTAAAGAAGAACAAGTTTTCCCCGCAGCATTAGATGAACTCTACAATATGCTCGATTTTGTAAAGCAAGCAGGTATACAATGTAATTGTCCGCAAGAAAAACTATTGAAATTAGAATTAGCTTGCGAAGAGCTGCTGATAAACATTATTACCCACGCTTACAAAGCTCTTCCTTCTCCAGGCTGGATCCGCATCCTTTGCACAGAAACCTCAGAAGCTCTTTTTGTTCGCATCACAGACCACGGCCCAGCTTTCAATCCCATCACAGCTTCTCCTGATATTATGCGTTTAGATCTCCCAATTGAACAAAGAAGAATTGGCGGACTAGGGATATTTTTGGCCAAACGTTCTGTGGATGTCTTTGATTATGAACGCGTTAACGACATGAATGTCGTGACACTAACCTTATATACAGCCCCCAAAAACTCATAATACATTATTCTTCTGATGGGGGAAGTAATGCTTTCAACTCTTTTTCTGTATCTCGAATATCACACAAGTACCTTCGTAAAGCCTCTAAGATTAGACTTGAATTGTTGTATTTCCCAGATGCTTCAAAAGCTAGCTCAGGAGAAAAGGTCTCTCCTTGATTTACAGCGATATAACCACGAGTAATTGCTTCCCCATTAACTAGTTCAGGAACAAGCCACACTACAAAATTTCCATTAAATAAAGTGAGTTTATCTGGAGATTCTGATACGATGAAGTCGTTAGCAGCGCTATCGGTAAGTCCTTCAGCTTTAAAATCTAGGGTCGAACGTGCTAAGATATCAGAAATATCCAGAATCCCTTCCGGAAAAGCTGTATTGCGATTTGCTATTGAACGACGGAAAAAATCTTCTAAAAAATCTAAACTCACTGCCATTTCCCCTTTTCAAAGGGTAATTTTTTATTTGAGGTGCCGTCAAGAGCTTTTTTAGTACCCATGAATCGAAATTCTTAGAAAGCAGCCCTTAGTGGTTCTATGCGTATTCTTTTCTCCTCTTGCTGGTGTTTTATCTGCGTAATTGCTTTTAGCTTGTCTACTCCCTTACTTGAAGCTTCTTCTACCATCTCTACGAAAGGACTAGCTGCGGCAGTAATTCAGGCAGATTCTGGAGCTATCCTTAAGGAAAAAAATCTTGATATGATGATTTTCCCCGCGAGCATGACAAAAATTGCTACAGCTCTACTGATCTTGCGACGATATCCTGATGTTTTAACTCGTTTCATTACTATCCGTAGAGACCCCATTACCTCTATCACTCCTCAGGCAAAACAACAATCGGGCTATCGAAGTCCTCCTTACTGGCTAGAAACCGATGGCACAGCTATTCAGTTAAAAGTGAAAGAAGAAGTTTCTGGATGGGATCTTCTTCATGCTCTTCTCATTAGTTCCGCAAACGATGCTGCAAATGTTTTAGCTGACGCTTGTTGTCATAGTGTTTCCACGTTTATGCAGCAGCTTAACGATTTTTTAAAAGAAATCGGATGCCGAAATACTCATTTCAACTCTCCCCATGGTCTCCATCATCCGAATCATTATACTACCGCAAGAGATCTTGCAATCATCATGAAAGAAGCTCTTAAAGACCCTCTTTTTCGACAAATTATTTACACTAATTCCTATACAATGGAAGCTACTAACTTAAGTCCAGAAAGAGTCCTATCTTCTACAAATAAACTCCTTTCTTCTTCCTCTGCGTATTTTTACCCTCCTTGTTTAGGAGGGAAAACCGGGACAACAAAAATTGCGGGGAAAAACATTGTCTTTGCAGCAGAAAAAAATAATCGCTCTATTATCGTGGTAGCAGCTGGGTATTTTGGCCCCACAGCACAATTGTATCAAGATGCTATAACTATATGTGAAGATCTATTCAACGAGCCACTGTTGCGCTGCTACCTTCTTCCTCCATCGAGTCAATATAAAGTACAAACGAAATTCGGAACTATAACTACTCTAGTATCCAAGGGAGTTTATTATGATTTCTATCTATCCGAAGGAGATCCTCTCCTCTCTTTTTCTCTCAAAACGGAGAAGCTTTCTTTCCCTATTCAACGAGGGGATCTCCTAGGGCACTGGATTTTATCTACTCCAAAGGGAGAGATTGTGCGCTCTGAACCTTTTCTAGCAGAAAGCGATATCTTTCCTACATTTAGACAATGGCTGCTTATAACTGGTTTACGTATTCTCACCACATACAAAACATACTCTCTGATCCTACTTTTCATATGGCTTCGAAGGAAAAGAAAACAGGCTCGAGTAGCAGAAACTTTTTCTAACTCTTTCTTTTCTTAAATCGCTATTATGTAAATCTTTAGCGGACTTTTTTTTTATTTTTTTCTAAGATTTCCTATTGTTGGAGAAAGTTTTTTCTTTCCGTTTCCGTTCTTTCTCAAGAGCTTTTTTCAGATTGCTTAAAGAACCCGTATGTTTATAAAACAATTATTTACTGTACTTACTTTCCTTTATCTTCTTCCTTTTCCCTCTCTGCTAGCATCGCAATCTGCGGCTTCTATCTCAAAAAGACCTTCTTGGCTTCAACTGTTTAAGCATCACTTACCAGAAACGAACCATGAGAAAAAAGAACGTTATCATCTATTCCTTAAGCACGTGAGTCATGCTCTCAAACGCCCAGAGATATGGAATGATTTACAGAACCTTCTTCTTATTCTCATGCAATTCGAACAATTTGCGAATCAAGAAGTCGGCTCTCGCCGTTATGAAGAAATCCTTGCTCAAGTGATAGAAAAAAGAATTCATTTTCTTCTGTCTGAACAACAAGTTTCAGAACTTACAGATATCCTCTCCCCCACAGCAGTAGACTCATGATCCCGTTCCGTCTTCATCACCTTTATAATTTGTTAAATAGCCTATTTTCTTCTCCAATCGGAGAAAGCAATCGTGTGGCTACCTACTTCAAAGAACACCCTGCCCTGGGTTCTAAAGATCGCCAATGGATTAACTTTCGAGTTTTTACTATCTTACGTCACCAACGTCTGTTAGAAGCATTAATCTTAGAAGAAAAAAAAGAAGTCTCGCCTCAAACATTAGTAGAAAAGGTTGAAGAAGGTGTGACAGAAGATGTTGAACAATTTCAGCGCTTCCCCTGGGCTGTACGCTATTCCTTATCCGATGATTTAGCAGAATGTTTATCTACAGACTACGGGGAAGAAGAAGCCCTCCGCTTAGCCAAAATCTTTTTAGAAGAAGCTCCCTGTTCCATTCGCGTAAATACACGACGCATTTCTTTAGATAAGCTTCAAGAAATTTTACCCTTCCCTTGTCACAAAGGAGCTGCTCCTTCCTCTCTACGCTTTGACAAAAGATATCCTTTACAACACACACGAGCTTTTCGCAGAGGACTCTTTGAAATCCAAGATGAATCTTCTCAGATCATTACCAATGCTATTCTTATCAAAGATTCGGATACAATTTTGGATTTTTGTGCAGGAGCTGGCGGTAAGAGTCTTATCTTCGCGCAGCGCGCTCGCCATGTTACTTTGCACGATAGCCGTCCCCAAATTTTAGAGGAAGCCCGCCAACGCCTTTGTCGATCTGGAATAAAAAATTTCACTATTCATTCTTCTGGAAGTATCAAAAAACAAGCCTTCTCTTTGGTCGTCGTAGATGCTCCTTGTACGGGAAGTGGCGTCTTCCGTCGTCATCCAGAAAAGAAACTTCTATTTTCAAAAAAACTTCTCCTAAACAATGCGGCTGCTCAAGAAAAAATTTTAAAAGAAGCGCAAACTTATGTCGCACCTCATGGACGCCTAGTATATATAACGTGTTCTCTACTTAAAGAAGAGAATGAAAAACACATCTCCCGGATGATGTCCCTAGGATGGAAATGCGTAAAAGAAGTAAAAATTCCACTAATTTCCCAACAAGGAGACGCATTTTTTTCTGTACACTTTATTCGATCTCGAGATCTCTAGAATCTTGATCTTAAACTGTAAGTCTAGGTACTATAGAGCGAAAGCTAACTGTCATTCCTTCTTGGTTTTATTCTTTACCAACACGCATTTATACCTTGGGAAAGGCATTGTTTTTGTTTACAGGTAAAAGTCTACTATTTTTTTTATCATGCATAGAAAAACACACTCACATTCTCATAAAGGACTTTCTATTTGGTCTATTGGAGGATCTATTTTTGCTATGTTCTTCGGCGCTGGCAATGTGGTATTCCCTTTAGCCTTAGGACACCATTTCTATCACTATACCTCTTATGCTTGTTTAGGGATGATCCTGACGGCTGTGCTTACCCCCTTATTGGGGCTGTTCGCTATGATGCTATATTCTGGAGACTACCGCTCGTTCTTTTCTTCCATTGGTAGAATGCCTGGTATGGTATTGATGGTTTCTATTCTGTGCATTATTGGTCCTTTTGGAGGCATCCCTAGGACAATAGCTGTTTCTTATGACACATTGGCTTCACTAGGAGGTTCTCAACCGGGTTTAGTCCCCTCTTTGCCGTGGTTTAGCCTAATATTCTGTACTCTCGTATACCTTTTTGTATGTAAGCTCAGCAAGCTTATCCAGTGGTTAGGATCTGTTTTCTTCCCTATTATGTTAGCAACTTTATCTTGGCTTATTATCAAAGGCTTGCTGCTAACAGCCCACTCACCTTCTTTAGAGAATATCACCTTCTCAAAACAACAAGCTTTTGTTGCTGGACTTACGGAAGGTTTTAACACTATGGATCTACTCGCAGCGTTTTTCTTCTGCTCCATAGTCCTCGTGTCAATTCAACAGTTTCTTACACAACAAAAGCATGAATCTACTGAAGAAAAACCTTTAGAATTTCACTATATTGGGAAATCGGAGAAATATAAGTTGGTAATGAGTTTCCTCTTAGCCGCAGCGCTCCTTAGCCTTGTATATCTCGGTTTTGCTTTCTGCGCAGCTCGCCATGCAGGAGCTCTTTTGGATATTCAAAGAGGCCAAATCTTGGGTAGAATTTCTTCTCTTGTTGTTGGCCCAAACAGCTTCTTAACAGGATTAAGTGTCTTTTTGGCCTGCCTAACTACAGCAATCGCAGCGACAGGGATTTTCGCAGATTTCATCGCAAGAGTAGTGTCCTCTCAAAAAATGAATTATTCCAATGCGCTGATCGTAACCCTGATCCCTACATACTTGGTATCGATACTGAGTTTTGAAAACATTAGTAAAATCCTTATCCCCATTTTAGAAGTAAGCTATCCTGCATTAATAGCTTTAACTTGTGGCGTCATTGCAAAAAAACTTTGGAATTTTCAACACGTAAAGACTTTGTTTTATCTTGTTTTTGCGCTCACAGTGATCTATAAGCTATCTACTTAATAGACTTGGTCACAATGAATTGAAGAACATTCTTTTAATAAAGAATGTTCTTCTTTCTGAGTGCGGTACGAAAAAACGACTCTAATAAGACACCTGTATCTTCCCCTAGACATCGTTCCTTTTCTTATGCAGGATCGTGTGCAAGCGTGGGAACATAAAAGAGATTGATTTTTATGATTCTAAATTCATTATCCATGTTTCGTCATCAAGCTACCCGTTTCCTACAAAATAACCGGGAGTCAATAGTCGTTTCTTTCTCTAAAAATACTTATAAAGTTACGATCCCTGATGACGACTCTCCCGATGGAGAATGGACAAGTACCTTATCATTTCATGATGATGAGCACCTATCCTTTGCGGCTTGTAGCTGCCCGGATGGAGATTGTTGCGAGCACCTTCTTATAGCGACTTTAGCTGCCTATGACCCTAAAGAAGGCGCTCTTCTTCACGTTAAATTCGAAACATCTTTCTGGTGGGGATTATTTTATCACCTCTTTTCCAGCAAAGCATCTTTACAAGCTCCTGGAGAGCAATGCTATACCGCGAAATCCGAACAACTTTTTCTGTCCATTCGTTGTCTTTCTGCAAAATCTTTGAGTTCTTGGCTACCAATCATACATGCTTCTCCCGAACCACAAAAAATCTCGAAAGAGACTTTCCCTCAATCCGTTTTCTACCGAATAGCTCGAGAGTTTTTTCTATTTTCCCAAAAAGGAGCTTCTCTTACTGTCCAGGAAAATCCTCAAGGTTTCCCCTCTTTGTTCTCCTTTCAATGGGAAGGAATTGCTTTGTCTATAGAAATCTTAGACGTGGACACTCTAAAAGAGCTCTTTCCCTTACTAGAATTTTCCCAAACCTCCCTATACAGCGGAGAAGTCTATCTTCTTAGCGATGTTCATGTCATCCCCGAACAAGCTAGAATCTCCTTTACCAAAGAATATCCTCCTCTGCCAAAATCTGTGAGAGAGTATCCAGCGACAATCTTAGGGCCTATAGAATATTTTGCAGGAACCTATAAATGCTCTTCTATTCCGAAAAAGCTTTCCCTCCCTATACATATTATCCCTGCTTTAGACGCATTTTTTAGAGAACAGTTGCTTTCCCAGCTGTGTTATGAGACAGAAGAACGTCCTATTCGCTACTCTATTCATTTCTTACGCGATGCTTCTCTCTCTTTTTCTGCATATTTAGAAACGCCTGGAGATCTTGCTGATGGGCATATTATCTATCCAGGATTTTGCTATATTCCCAACAAAGGACTTTTGGCTGTATCTGGACTATTGTCTCCAGAACCCTCGTTCACTATACGCGCAGATCATATAGAAAATTTCTTAGATGAATATGGAACTTTTATTAAAGAACCTGGATTTGAGACATTTTCTAATCAATCCCCAACAGGCGCTCTATCTTATAGTGTTACCGAACAAGGAGTTCTCTTATTCCATTATGATACTGGGAATCCTGCAGATGTAGAAATCCGCTTCGGAAAATGGACTTATTATTCTAGACAAGGGTTCTTTTTGAATAATCGCCTTGACCTAGCTCTTCAAGATGGATTAACCATAAAAGCCCCTCAAGTTGCCGATTTTATTCTGCAACATAAAGTTGCTCTCAAATCTATTCCAAACTTTTTTGCTCCGCAACCCCCGCTCAAAACTATTCGTTTTGAAGCGCATAGAGAGACGAAAGGAGCAGGAATTTACCTAAAGCCAATCTTTGAAGGTTTGGAAAACGAATCTTGTCGCTTATTCGGCCAGTTTTTGTATCGTGAAAATATTGGCTTCAATTTACTCCCCTCCTCTTTACAAATGATTTGCCAGATTCCTACAGAGATTCCTTCAAATCAAGTAGCGGAGTTTTTATTACAATATTCGAAAGATGATCGCATGATATTCCCAGATCCTCAACTTGCTCTTCCGGACCATGTTGAACTCAACATCCTTGCTATTCAAAGACCTCATCCATCATCTCCTCTTCACCTGAAAATAGAAATTAAAACTAATATCGGTTCTATTCCTTTAGGGATGGTGTTACAAGCTTTAAAAAGGAAGAAAGAATTCTTATTCACCAAAGCAGGTTTTTTAAACTTAGATAATTGTTTATTCATTTTCCTAAAACAATTTCTTTCATCCCAACGCTATGATATTCAAGAGAGTACCCTAATTACCATGGTGACAGACATCTTCAAATTAGATGCTCTTGCTCCTCTTGTAACAGATCCGAATATCCAGGCTTCAGAAGAAGATCTTGCTTATTTCTCACAATTGAAATCTGCTTGCCTTCCTCCTATTCCTGTGAACTTATTTTCCACAGATCATAAACTCCGTCCTTATCAAAATAGCGGGTTGTTATGGCTATGGTTTTTATATAATCATCGACTATCTGGTCTTCTTTGCGATGAAATGGGATTAGGGAAAACACACCAAGCAACAGCATTACTCGATATCGTCGCACAAACAGCGAAAGATCCGAAATTCTTAGTAGTGTGTCCAACAAGCGTATTGCCACACTGGGAGCATGTATTAGCCTCTCATCTACCTAAAACTTCTCTCTTTTCTTTCCACGGCCCTCATAAACCTAAGACGCTTCCAGACTGCGATATTATTATCACTTCATACGGCACTTTAAGACAAAACTATGCTCTATTCTATAAGGTCTCTTTCACTGTTGCTGTATTTGATGAAATTCATACGGCAAAAAATAAATCAAGCCAAATCCATAAAATTCTCTGTCGTTTAGATGCTCAAATGAAACTGGGCCTCACAGGGACTCCTGTAGAAAATAACCTTATAGAATTCAAAGGGCTTTTAGATATTATTCTTCCGAACTATCTTCCATCCGATGGGCTGTTTAAACGTTTATTCGCTCATAAAAATTCATCTGAAACTGACGAGGATATTATCTCTTCTAAAGACTTACTACTTAAACTGACTCGCCCCTTTATCCTAAGAAGAACAAAAAAACTCGTTCTTCCAGAGCTCCCAGAAAAAGTAGAATCTTTAATTCCTTGTCGCTTGTCTCCTGAACAGTCTCAGCTTTATGCTACGACATTGAAAAAAGAAAAATGCCAAATTGAACAGCTTGAAAAAGAAGACGACTCTTCTGCGGTTAACTACCTACATGTATTCGCATTGCTCAATCAACTCAAACAAATTTGTGATCACCCAGCAGTCTATTTCAAAGACCCAGAATCTTATACGAAACACGTTTCAGGAAAATGGTCCATTTTTGTAAAACTACTGAACGATTCTTTGGCTGCAGGCTACAAAGTAGTTGTCTTTTCTCAATACATTCAGATGATTCGTATTATTTCCCTGTATTTAGAAGAGCAGAACATCCAATACGCTTTAGTCCAAGGAAAATCACAAAATAGAAAAGAAGAGATCGAACGTTTTTCCAACGACCCGGAGTGTCGCGTTTTCATAGGTTCCCTGTTAGCAGCAGGAACAGGAATCAACCTAACAGCAGGTAACGTAGTAATCATGTACGACCGTTGGTGGAACCCTGCTAAAGAAAATCAAGCTTTAGATCGTGTGCACAGAATCGGACAAAAAAATACCGTTTTCATTTACAAACTAGTCACTGAAGATACCCTTGAAGAGCATATTCATTACTTAATAGAAAAGAAAATGCGTTTACTCAATCAGGTAACGACAACCCAAGATTCCGCCATTCTTCATGTTTTGAATCGAGAAGATCTGATCACTATCCTTTCGTACAAAGATGAACATGGTCTGGCTGAAGAAGTCCAAGAAGACCAAAGTGATTCCTAAAAGCAAAGAACTGGTTGACCTTTTATTCTTCTTTTTACGTATTACCTTGATTTTTTCCTCCTAGGAACTATAATTCGGGAGGGGTATCGTCTCGCAGCCAAGGGGATGTTGCAAAGACATACAGATGGCAGATTGGAAGCCATAAAAAGGCCTCAAAGATTATTAAAGAGGTGATTTCATGCCATTTGCAAAAGAAGCAGATCTACAACGCACGTGTTGGAAATGCGAAGGAAGTGTGTCTGCCTGCATGCCCCAATGTCCTTATTGCAGCGCTTTCCTCCAAGATCCTCCGATAACATCGAAAGGATTTTCTTCTTGCCATATTACTTTCCCTTCAGAAGTATCCAAAAAAGCTGAAGATAGTGATCTGTTTGCAGTCTCTTCAGAAGATTGGGAAGCTGTACTCAATAGCCAAAATACTTTCGAAGAGCCTATTCAAGAACCTTCCCCCTCTCAGTCGACTTGTCTTCAACACTGGCCGATAACAGCTCTTTTTTTAGGTTTTGGATTTCTTGCTTTCTCACTCATCATCCTCCTATTTTCTACGGACGCAGGACTTACTCTCTCTTGGCCGAAAAATCGATCGTATATCTATGCTTTGGTTGGAGCTCTTCTTGCTTATCAAGGGTATCGCTTGCTTCCAGACGACACAAAGTAAACGCGTCATTTATAAAATTTTCTTTCCCTCTGCTATTTCTCCTGATTGAGATTTTATCCAACCAGATGTACAATCCAAAAAGCATGTTGTCTGGAGAGAACTCGTTTTATCATTCTTAAAGACACTGAAAATGAGGGTTCTCTTTCCTTAGTGTGGATTATTACCCGAGGATCATTGCCATTCTCAAAACTCACAAAAAAAGGGATACTATGACTGAAGCTTTCGACTGTGTAGTCATTGGAGCAGGGCCTGGAGGCTATGTTGCAGCAATTACTGCCGCCCAGCAGGGATTAAAGACAGCTCTTATTGAAGAACGAGAAGCTGGTGGAACTTGCTTAAATCGAGGATGCATCCCTTCTAAAGCACTTTTGGCAGGCGCAGAAGTCGTATCCCAAATACGCCATGCCGACCAGTTCGGTATTCATGTTGAAGGGTTCAGCATCAACTACCCTGCTATGGTGCAAAGAAAAGATACTGTTGTTCGAAGCATTCGTGATGGGCTAAATGGGCTAATTCGCAGTAACAAAATTACAGTGTTCCCTGGGAGAGGCACCCTCGTTTCTTCAACAGAAGTGAAGATTGTAGGAGAAACCTCCTCTATCATCAAAGCCCGATCCATTATCCTCGCAACAGGCTCTGAACCTCGTGCTTTTCCAGGTATTCCATTTTCTCCAACATCTCCTAGGATCTTGTGTTCAACGGGGGTATTAAATCTTAAAGAAATTCCCCAAAAAATGGCTATTATTGGGGGAGGAGTTATCGGTTGTGAATTCGCTTCTCTGTTCCATACATTAGGCACAAAAGTCTCTGTCATCGAAGCAAGTCAACAAATTCTTGCTTTGAACAACCCTGATATCTCCAAAACTATGCTTGATAAGCTTACACGTCAAGGAATTCACTTTACGTTAGGAGCTTCCGTCTCGAATATAGAAGACATTGGGGATCGCGTACGTTTAACTCTCAATGGAGCTATCGAAGAATATGACTACGTTCTAGTATCCATAGGACGTCGGTTAAATACTGATAATATCGGACTCGATAAAGCAGGAGTCATTTGCGATGAACGAGGAGTGATCCCTACAGATACCTTTATGCGTACCAATGTCCCCTCTATTTATGCTATTGGCGATATTACGGGAAAATGGCAGCTTGCTCACGTGGCTTCTCATCAAGGAGTCGTTGCTGCCCGGAATATAGCCGGCCATAGAGAGGAAATTGATGATTCCGCAGTTCCTGCTGTAATCTTTACTTTCCCAGAAGTTGCTATGGTAGGTCTTTCCCCAGCAGCAGCTCAGCAGCAAGGGATTCCGGTTAAAGTGACGAAATTCCCATTCCTAGCTATAGGGAAGGCCGTTGCTATGGGAGAAGCTGACGGCTTTGCTGCCATTATTAGTCATGAAATAACACAGGCAATCCTTGGCGCCTATATTATTGGTCCTCAAGCCTCTTCTCTTATCTCTGAAATTACGTTAGCTGTCCGTAATGAATTAACCCTTCCTTGTATTTACGAAACTATTCATGCACATCCAACTTTAGCAGAAGTTTGGGCTGAGAGCGCCTTGTTAGCCGTTGATACTCCATTACATATGCCTCCTACTAAAAAATGAGTTGTGTACCCCCTCCTGAGTTCCCTAAAGAAAAGAAGTCTTTACCAGAAAGATTTCCTAAGTGGTTGCGACAAAAACTTCCCATAGGACGCGTCTTTTCTCAAACAGACAAAACAATAAAAAATAAAGGGCTTCCCACGGTCTGTGAAGAAGCCTCTTGTCCTAATCGCACCCGTTGTTGGTCCAGACACACAGCTACTTATCTCGCATTAGGGGACGCTTGCACACGTCGCTGTGGCTTCTGCGATATAGATTTCACTAAAAACCCTCTTCCTCCAGATCCTCAGGAAGGAGAAAAAATCGCCGCTTCCGCAAAAGCTTTAGGATTAAAGCATATTGTGATCACTATGGTTTCTCGAGATGATCTCAAAGATGGCGGAGCTAGCGCCCTTGCTCGTATTGTCAAAACGTTACATACCGAACTTCCAGAAGCTACTATTGAGGTTCTAGCTTCTGATTTTGAAGGTAATATTGCTGCTTTGCATCACCTACTTGATTCGCAAATCGCTATCTATAATCACAATGTAGAGACTGTGGAGCGACTTACTCCTCTTGTTAGGCATAAAGCCACTTACCGCCGATCCCTTATGATGCTAGAGCATGCAGCTCAATATCTACCTGATCTCATGATTAAATCTGGTATAATGGTCGGACTCGGAGAACAAGAAAGTGAGGTAAAGCAAACCCTGAAAGATCTTGCCGATCACGGTGTGAAAATCGTGACCATAGGCCAGTATCTTCGTCCTTCGCGTAGACATATTCCAGTAAAAGATTACGTCTCTCCAGAAACTTTTAACTATTACCAATCTGTAGGAGAGTCTTTTGGTCTTTTCGTTTACGCAGGACCTTTTGTTCGTTCTAGCTTTAATGCAGATTCCGTTTTTGAAGCTATGAACCAGAAAAAATCTTCATCCTCATCTTTTCCAATTAACGAAGTTAAAACTTAACACGCTCATTTTGAAAGCTTTTTTGAATACAAAATGTTCCCGATTGGCACTAATCTCCCCATTTGCTATGGTGAGTGAAAAGGTGAGCGTGGGTTATGTTTCGTTATACTTTTTCTCGATCCTTATTTTTGATATTAGCTCTATTTTGTTGTTCTGCGTGCGACAGCCGTTCTATGATTGTACACGGACTTTCGGGACGCGACGCTAATGAAATTGTAGTCCTGTTAGTGAGCAAGGGTGTCTCTGCGCAAAAAGTTCCGCAAGCAGCTTCATCAACTGGGGGAGGTTCTGCGGAGCAATTGTGGGACATTTCTGTTCCTGCAGCGCAAATTACAGAAGCTCTTGCTATTCTAAACCAAGCGGGACTCCCTCGTATGAAGGGAACTAGTCTTCTCGATCTCTTTGCTAAACAAGGACTCGTCCCCTCTGAAATGCAAGAAAAGATTCGCTACCAAGAAGGTCTTTCTGAACAAATGGCAACGACCATTAGAAAGATGGATGGTATCGTTGATGCTAGCGTACAAATCTCCTTTTCTCCAGAAGAAGACCAACTTCCTTTGACGGCTTCTGTTTATATCAAACACAGAGGCGTTTTAGACAATCCTAACAGCATTATGGTTTCAAAAATCAAGCGTCTGGTTGCCAGTGCTGTTCCAGGTCTTTGCCCAGAGAACGTCTCTGTAGTAAGCGATCGTGCTTCCTATAGTGACATCACTATTAACGGTCCTTGGGGTCTTTCCGACGAGATTGATTATGTATCTGTATGGGGCATTATCCTCGCTAAAAATTCTCTTACTAAATTCCGCCTTGTTTTCTACTTCTTAATCTTACTCCTTTTCATCCTTTCCTGCGGATTGCTCTGGGTTATCTGGAAAACACATACGCTAATTGCAGCTTTGGGAGGAACAAAAGGATTCTTCAATCCGGCTCCGTACTCGCAGCTTGCTTTTACACAAAATAAAGCAGCAACTAAAGAAGCTCCAGCAGGAACCACAGAAGGAGCAGAAAATCCAGCAGCTACAGAGGAAGCTCCTAAAGAAAATGCGGAAAAACAAGAAGAGAATAACGAGGACGCTTAAGTGACAGCGAATACCTTTGGGATTCTTAATATCCTGATGAAGCATGCAAAAGCAGATGATCTCGCGCAATTTTTGCCAGAGCATCTTCTGTTAGACTCTCCTCATCATCAGGATATTCCTTTGCAGTCGCTATCTTTTAATATGCGTTGGCTGGCAACCGTTCATCCTTCTTGGGTTAGTGTTGCTATGAAAGAATTCCCTTCGGCTGTACAGTCTCAGCTGTTAGCCTGGTTTCCTCATCCTCTCACACAAGATCTTCTTCCTTTTTTAGAAGCAGGCATTGTTCCTGCATCTAAACGTTGTTCACCTTTTGGAGCCTTCTATCTGCTAGATTTATTAAGTAAAAAGATTCGTCCTCCAGGAATTACAGAAGAAATTTTTTTACCGGTCTCTCCCTTTAATGCTATGCTGTACTATTCTGGACCGACAAAAATGGCTTTGATCAACTGTCTAGGACTTTATGCTCTAGCTCAAGAAATGCGCAATGTAGTTGACCGAGTAGTGATTGATCGAGTGCAACGCATGCTATCTGAAACTGAGCGTATGTTCTTGAAATATTGTAAGACTCATCCCATAAAGAATCTCGATCCGACGGCTTTCTTAGCCTCTTGGGAAGAAGATAGTGCTCTGCGTCATTTTATTCATGTTCAAGGCTTACGCTTCCTAGCTCGATCTCTAGCAAAAGAAGACAGTTCTTTTCTTTGGTACTTTATTCGTAGACTCGATGTTGGGCGAGGCTATATTTTTGAGAAAGCATTACAAAGTTTGATAGATAACCCCCATAATGAGTATTTCCGAGAGCGTTTAGAACACTGTATCAGTATTCTCGTACAATAGATCAGGAGTTCTTTTTACTTCTATTACTCTCCCGTATGCAAAAAAAAGAAGCTATGAATAGCGTTGTAGATTTTTTCTATGATGACTATGTTAAAAATGAGAGCAAGCGAGGCAATGGAACACTTCGCTCTCTTTGTAAAAAAGAATGAGATCCTTGTCTACCTATCGATAAGACATACCTCATCGCGTTGGGAATAAAGTAACGAGCAAAGGAGCGAGGTTCCCTGCCTGTTGGCTTTGCCAAAGGATGCCCACCTCGTCAAAAGAATGAAGTTTTTCAGTTTAATATTTAAAGACCAAGAGGTCGTCCCTAATAAAAAAGTTCTCTCCCCAGACGCCTATACCGCTGTGTTAGATGCTCAAGAACTTTTAGCAAAAACGCAAGAAGATTGTGATACTTACACACAAAATACTCATGAAGAATGCGAGCGGCTCCGGGAAGAAGCAAAAAATCAAGGATTCCAAGAAGGTAGCGACGCTTGGAGTAAGCAACTTGCTTTTCTCATTACAGAAACACACGCTACGCGAGAACAAATCAAAACTGCGCTCGTTCCTTTAGCTATCGCTAGCGTAAAAAAAATCATCGGAAAAGAGTTAGAGACGAAACCTGAAACGGTTGTCTCTATCATCTCAGAGTCCTTAAAAGATCTGACACAAAATAAACGGATCATTATCCACGTAAATCCCCAAGATCTTGCTATTGTTGAGCAACATCGTTCAGAATTAAAAAAACTTGTGGAATACGCCGATGTTCTGCTGCTCTCTCCGAAAGCAAGTGTATCCCCTGGCGGTTGTATTATTGAAACAGAAACAGGAATTGTGAATGCCCAGCTTGATGTGCAGCTTGCTGCCTTAGAGCACGCTTTTTCCGATATCCTTAAACAGAAAAAAAACCCGGAAGCTCCCTCAATAGATCATTCCCAAAGCAAGAAAGACTAGGTAGTGACTTTATGCGATTGATTCTTCGAATTTTCTTCTTTCTATGCGTGCTTCATGCTCCTCACAGTTTTGCCAATGGCTGTTCTGATACCTCTTGCTCTTCGGTGCAAGAAGCCTCTTCTTGTCAGCCTTGTGCTTCTGTTCCCCAGCAAGAAAAACCTAGTTCTCCAGAAAATTCAAAGAAAACCCTTCGCTGCCCTTCTTATAGACAGACAGTAGCAGCTCAAGATCTTCTTCCTTCTCCAAAAGATCTTTCTTCTGGAGCTTTCTCAGAAACTTATCCAGATCTGACTACACAAGCGGTTATCCTGCTCTTTCTAGCGCTCTCTCCCTTTTTGGTGATGCTTCTTACCTCTTATCTGAAAATCATCATCACATTGGTCTTACTCAGAAATGCTTTGGGAGTGCAACAAACTCCTCCTAGCCAAGTCCTCAACGGAATTGCTCTCGTTCTATCGATTTACGTGATGTTCCCTACTGGAATGGCTATGTATAGTGACGCAAAAAAAGGTATTGAATCAAACGCCATCCCTCGCGATTTATTTTCTGCAGAAGGAGCAGAAACCGTATTTGTTGCTTTAAATAAATCGAAAGAACCCCTACGTTCTTTCCTGATTAAAAATACTCCTAAACCCCAAATTCAAAGCTTTTATAAAATTTCACAAAAGACCTTTCCTCCGGAACTTCGCTCACAATTAACACCTTCTGATTTCGTGATCGTAATTCCAGCTTTCATTATGGGGCAGATTAAAAATGCTTTCGAAATCGGAGTATTGATTTACTTACCCTTCTTTGTCATCGATTTAGTAACAGCCAACGTCTTGGTTGCTATGCAGATGATGATGCTTTCCCCACTGTCTATCTCGCTTCCTCTCAAACTTCTTCTGGTTGTGATGGTAGATGGATGGACTTTACTTTTGGAAGGCTTGATGATTAGTTTTAAATAAGAGACTTTCCTATGCTGATGCTTGCAACAAGTTTCAAATCTATTCTGTTTGAATATTCGTATGAAGCCCTCTTATTGATTCTAATCATCTCGGCTCCTCCTATCATTCTGGCTTCTGTTGTTGGGATTATGGTAGCCATTTTCCAAGCTGCAACACAGATTCAAGAACAGACATTTGCTTTTGCTATTAAGTTGGTCGTGATTTTTGGAACATTGATGATTACGGGAGGATGGCTTTGTAATATGATCCTACGATTTGCAGCTCAAATTTTCCAAAATTTTTACAAATGGAAGTAGATTGCCATGGCAACGCTCCCCGAGGTTCTTTCAGGATTGAGCTCTTCCTATATCGATTATATATTCCAAAAGCCTGCTGATTATGTCTGGACGGTTTTTCTTTTGTTGTTCGCGCGGGTATTATCCATGCTCGCAATTATTCCTTTTCTAGGAGCCAAACTCTTTCCTTCACCTATTAAAATAGGAATCTCTCTTTCCTGGATAGCCTTGATTTTTCCTCAAGTTATACAAGACACAAGCATTGTCCATTACCAGGATTTGGATATCTTTTATATTCTTCTTATTAAAGAAATCTTAATTGGCTTTTTAATTGGGTTCTTATTCTCATTCCCTTTTTATGCAGCCCAATCTGCCGGATCTTTCATCACTAACCAACAAGGGATACAAGGATTGGAGGGGGCAACTTCTCTAGTATCTATTGAACAAACCTCCCCCCACGGAATCTTTTATCACTATTTTGTTACTATGGTGTTCTGGCTTGCGGGAGGTCACCGTATTGTCTTATCTGTGCTTTTACAATCACTCGAGATAATTCCTTTACATGCAGTCTTCCCAGAAGAGATGATGTCATTACGAGCCCCTATGTGGGTCGCCATACTGAAGCTGTGTCAACTATGTTTAATCATGACTATTCAATTAAGTGCACCAGCAGCAGTAGTTATGCTCATGTCAGATTTATTCCTAGGGATTATCAACCGTATGGCTCCTCAGGTCCAAGTGATCTATTTACTCTCTGCGCTTAAAGCTTTTATGGGATTACTCTTCTTAACCCTAGCTTGGTGGTTTATCGTCAAACAAATCGACTATTTCACTTTAGCCTGGTTTAAAGAGATTCCCGTTATGCTTTTTGGAACTCATCCTCCAAAAGTTTTATGAAATTTTTCTGAAAAAAAATCCCTTCCCCCTTAAACAGGGGAAGGGACCTCGATACTTTTTGATGTACAACCTTCTCTCTTGAAATGCTCACTTTATCTATTGTGAAGAGGTTTTATCTTTGTGCTGCCCCTGAGCCAACAAAACCACTATGATACAAAGCACAATAAAGGAAAGAACAAAAGAAGGAGCTTTGATTAACCAGAAAAGAGCGACTCCGCATACTAGAGCGTTTTTGATAGGTCCATTTTTGGCATAATAGCTCTGAAGATTTTGCAATACAAACAGTATCTCAGGGTAAAAACCCAGGACTATCCCGGAAGCAACGAATAATCCCCCAACCCAGGACACACAGTTCGCTATAATCCCAAAAACAATCAATGCTCCACTAATTGCTTCGCAAGCATGCCGAGACAAAAATCTCTTCATGCCTCCAACTTTTGGATTTGCGTGCAAATCACGAACTTTTTGTCTAAATGAACCTAACTTAGAGGACGAAGGTTGTTGTGAGGAGCTCTCTTTTTGCGTCTCGTCCGCCATAAGCCATACCTGATTTTTTTCTTTTTATTAAACTAATCTCGTACTAAATAACTATCAAAAGATAATTTAAATATAAACATAAAAAACTATTTAATTAATTTTTCTTCTTGAAACGCAACGACTTCTGATAATTCTTTCATTTTCCGGATCCATTACAAAAATGAAATCGCCTGCAGTTCCTAGTGTGTAATCAAAAACTTTTTTATTCAAAAGAGGCAGTAAGTCGTATCGATGAAGAATTACCTGTGTTTTGTCCTGCAATTCTACACGAAAGTCCGTACGGGTTTTAAACATTTCTAATGCAGCAGCTTGCCCATAAGTTTTAACTGCGAGCTCTTGCTGCCGAGCACTCTCCCAAACTTCTTGGCGTACACGCTCCAATTCAACATAAGCCTCAGAATTATTAATAAAAGCTTGGAGAATTATTGGATCTGCAAATAGTAAATTCAACTTTCCTTGATTCGTGTTCTTTTCTTCATACTGTAGGAAATGTAGCAAAGAGCGCACCGTCTTTGTTCCCTTTAACATCGTGTATAACCACCCCGCCTCCTCAGGAGGTAACACTATAGTCTCTATAGAATCAGCTCCTAATTCCCGAGCCCTCGCAATGAGTATATCCTTCTGATCTAATAAAGCGTGCATCACTCGATATTCTGCCCCCTGAGGAATTAAACCGGGCTGGACATACAATGTGTATAATAAACGAGCAAAAATCGCATACGCCGAAGCGGGATCCGTATAGTTCTCTGGAGATTCTTTAAGAAAAGAATACATATTGAACCTGGAGTTATTCGGAGGCCGCGAAAAAGGGACTTCTAGCAAACGATAACGCTTCTGCCGAACGGTTACGCTATCCCGCTCTTTATTTTGCACACGGTGCTCTTCTTTCTTCACAAGTGAAGCTATTCGCTTATTTTTACCTCTATAAATGATCTCAGAAGTCGCGGACTCTCGGGCAGAAAACATTTCTTCTTCTTTTTCTAATGTTTTTGCATAGAAGATTCTCTTACGAGCCCCCACAGCATCAAACGACACCACAGTCAACAGAGAGGTTAAACATAACAATGTGAAAATAAAATGCATGCACCCCTACCCACATACAGAAAACATATATGAAAGAGTTCTTGGAGGCAAAGCCCTTGTTTTTCTAACCAAAGTTAAACTCACTCTATCCACGTCGTCTAACTTCTGGTTTCGGAAAACTTTCCATTCGACAGCGAGCACTTGGTTCCATAAAGGAAGTTTTTCCTGATGCCCCTGCTTTCTTTGACTTGCTAAAATGAGGAACACTTCCTGAGATTCTGGATCGTAATGCAAAGTCCCTTGAACGAAACCAGCTAAATCTGGGTCAATATATACCCCTCGATCAAAAGAAAAAACCAATCCTTCTCTTGTTTCCTTTATTGAAGTCGTCGACAAAAAAAACTCTCTGAGCAAACGATACATTTTCTCTTCATGAAGAAAAATTCTATAAACCTGTTCCTTCTCTTTATGAGAGACCCATATCCGACGAGTCCAGTACCCTAAAGAGCCAAGTAATAAACTAATGAGTACACAGGCGATCAGCAGCTCTGAAAGTAGAAACGAACGTCTCCTCTTTACCGTTCCACACATAAGCACCTCTGCACAGTGGCCCCTCTTTTCTGCCCAGGAAATAGATCCACGGTCACATCTATAGAGCACAGAACAGGTTTTTCTGCGTCGCGTTTTTCTTGTCGAAGATCTATCGTGTAGTTGTAAGGAACCGTTCTTGCCTCGCCTTTACTGGTGTATATATAAACCCCAGAAAGCTCTCCTGATCCTTGAAGCGTGAGCGCTCCTTTTTCCATTTGTTGCTGTATTTTATCCTTCACGGCAAAAAAACAACGATCCGTTAATGCTGGCAATTGTAGGCACAAAATATCCTCCTCAAAAGAACGACTTATCCTCATATAAAAAGCTACACTCGGGATCAATACGGTACAAAGTAGGGAAAGCGAGAGCAACACTTCTACGAGTAAAAAACAGCGTTTGCGCTTGAGGGACATTTTCTTCCTCACCCCCGCTGTTCGTTTCTTACTTTTTTGGATAGCACAACGATATCATCTCCTTTATCGTTCATTTTAACGATTAGATCTTCTCCCCAAGCATCTTTAAGAAGCTTTTTGCCTTCTTTACACCACGCAGAATGCTCTAGGATAGCCTCTCTGTTTGCAATTACCTCTTTCAAAGATACATTCCCGGAAGCATATTCCATCATGAGGACATCATAAACGCGAGCACAGTTCTGCTCTGTTTGGAATATTTTTCCTTTTTGCAAACTTCCTCGCATATTAAAAGCCAATGCTCCCCCGATAATCCCAATGAGAGTGATGACAACCATCATTTCAATTAATGTGATTGATTGTTTTCTTCTTACTTTCCTCACCGCTTTCCTCCTATTTAAAATACTTGAAGACTGCTTGTTAGAGGCAATAGAATTGACAACATAATCAACCCTATAAACCCTCCTAACAACACAAGAACAATGGGCTGACACCAAGCAGTTACCCAAGTTAAAACTCTCTGAATATCATCGTTATAGATCTGTGCCACGTGTGTGAATACCACAGCAAGATCTCCAGATTCTTCTCCTAAAGAGATCATCCTTACTACTAATTTAGGCGTCCATGTACGACGTGATAATTCACGACTTAAGGAGCCCCCACGAACTACGGCCTGGATCACTTCCTGCAAATCTTTTCGCAAGAAATCCTGAGGAATAGCCCCACAACCGAGCGTAAGAGCTTCTATCAAATTTCCTCCCCCCTGTAAAACTGCTGAAGAAACGGAGCAGAATCGACAAAAACTTACTTTAATAACTAGCTTCCGTAAAAAAGGAATATGTTTGACTAAAGCTTCTACCAATCTTCTTCCTGCCCTTTTTTTCGAAATAGCACGAAGTGTAACTCCTCCACCCAGTCCCCCGACTAGAACGAGAAACTTATACTTACAAAACCAAGTACTACAAGAGAAAATAGTCTTAGTAAGACCTGTCATTTCTATATCTTCAAAAGACTCTTTCAAAGAAGGAATGACTCCCACTAGAAAGAATATGACGATAGCACAGGAAAAAACCAATAATATTGCAGGATAACTAAGCGCTGCAGTGATGTTTTTGGATAATTTTTGCTTCTCTTCCAACACCCTAATGATGTTGGCTAAAGCGCCTTCTAAATTCCCAATACTCTCTCCTGAACGCACACTATTTTGATAAAAAGAATCAAAAATTTTAGGGAATCGTCCTAACGCTTCTGAAAGCACCCTTCCTGAACGTAAAGCTTCCATTAAAGAGGTAATCACTCCTGCTAAAGCTCGTCCTTGATACTGATCTCGTAAAGAGGAGAATGCATCGTATAAGGAAATCCCCGAATGTAATAGTAAGGCTAGCTGTTTCGTAAAAATCACAAGCTCCTCTGCTTTTACGTGATAGCCTCGCTCTCTGACTCTTCGAATATCCAAGATCTGAGCACCCTGACTAACGAGAAAATCTCTAACCTCTTGCTGATGGAAAGCTTCTACGAAAGAACGGCGCTTCTTCTCTGTCTGATCAAGATAGATGCAAAGGAACCTCGCCATAATCCCCTCCTGCTACTCTGACCGTTTTGCAACACGCAAAACTTCAGAGAGAGTTGTCTCTCCTGCAAGAGCCAGATCTACTCCGTGCTCCAAAAGAGGTTGATATCCTTCTTGTTCAGCTACACCTCGCAAAATGTGATAGGGTTTCCCTAAAGCAATCTCAGAACGCAGTGTCGTCGTCATATCGATAAATTCATAAATTCCTTGTCTTCCCTTGTATCCCGAACGAAAACATTGAGAACATCCACGACCTTTGTATAAAGCGGCAAAAGGATCTTTTCCTAATGCTCGCAACAAAGCCTGCTCTTGTACATCTGCGTTACATTCTTCCTTACAATGAGAGCATATCTTACGGACTAATCGCTGAGCAACTGCCCCTATCATCGTTGCCGATAATAAATAAGGCTCCACTCCCATATCCAATAAACGGGGAATTGCAGATACTGCGTCATTAGTATGTAATGTAGAGACCACTAAGTGACCTGTAAGAGCTGCTTGAATAGCAATTTCTGCTGTTTCTTGATCACGGATCTCCCCTACCATGAGGACATCAGGATCTTGTCTTAATAAATGACGAAGACCTTTAGAAAAAGTTAGTCCTATTTTAGGTTTTACAGCTATTTGAGCAACTCCGGGGAGTTTATACTCTGGAGGATCTTCGATCGTCATGATATTTGCAAAAGGACCAGAAAGGTGCTGTATCACGCTGTATAAAGTTGTCGTCTTTCCACTTCCTGTAGGTCCTGTAACTAATAAAATCCCCTCAGGGACTCCTATTGCTTTTCTAAACGACGATTCCATTTTTGGGGGCATACATAACCCTGCTATATCCAGAATCACATTACGCTTGTCAAGTATGCGCAACACTACCCGTTCTCCGTGAATCACAGGTACCGTGCTCGCACGCATATCTATTTCTTGCCCACCTAACTGCAATTTAATACGGCCGTCTTGAGGCAATCGATGTTCAGCAATATCCATCTTAGCAAGCACCTTGATACGGGTGACAAGCGCTGCTCGAAGATGGTTAGGAGGCGCGTGACGGTCATGTAGCACGCCATCTATACGATAACGGATACGTAGCAAGTCTTCCACAGGCTCAAAATGAATATCTGAAGCTCGCTCCTCAATAGCCTCCTTAAGGATCAAATTCAACAGCCGTACGACGGGAGCACTATTTTCCTGATTCTCAAGAAGCTCTGTTGTCTCACTTTCAGACTCTTGAACTGTCGACTCTTGCATAGACAACAACATTTCTGAAGCTTTACCGTCTTTATCGCTGTAAAGCTTTTGCAATCCATGAATAATTTCAGATTCTTCCTTAGCAATGAGCGAAAGTGGTTTTTGCACAATCAATTGGACTTCATCCAAAGCCTCTAAAGGAGTCTTTTTAGGATGTCTTGCAAACACGATTCTATCCGATACAGCTTCTACGGGTAGAAGGAAATTTTTCTTTAAAAAAGAATAAGGAAGAAGATCTAATAGGTCTTGCACCATGTACTTATTCTCGTCCATTATACTCCACCCCTTCCTGAAGATGCGAGGAGTCCCCCTCAGGAGATTCTTTTCTTTCCATCGCCAATTTAGCAGCCTGTTGTCCAGCTACTAAAGCTCTACGAAACTCATCGCTCTCTCCTGGTCGGGAAGCTAAGAACGCACATTCTAACTTCTCTTCTTCTTCAACAGGATTGTCTAAAATCTTAGGAGTAATAAACATAAACATTTCTGTTTGAGAGTCAGAGGCTGTATCCATACCGAATAATTTCCCAATCCCCGGTAGCTCTCCTAAAAACGGGATCCCGTCTCGAGAATCCATTGCCTGATTGCAACGAAGCCCTCCAATAATCACCGTTTCTCCATCTTGGATGCGAACTTTATTCGTAATATTTCTTCGCGTAACGTCAGGACGATCTGCTTGATTTTTCCCAGTCGAATCAAACGTAATATCTGTCTCTAGAGTGATAAAGCTTTTCCCTTCCTCTTCTCCAATATTAATTACTGGAAGAATCTTAATCATAATCCCGTACTGGGCTCGATTATATTGTGCCTTATCCTTATCCGAAGACACTGCTATGGACATCTCTTCCACAATGGCAATCCTTGCTGGCGTTTGATTCATAGTAACAACAGAAGGACTTGCGTTAATGCGAACATCTTCTTGAGCCATGAGAAATTGATAAGCGAAATCATAACTGGGGACAATCCCTTTAGCCCCTCCTTTGAATAAGAATTCTAGAATCCCTCCACTTGCCCAAGAGGCTGTATGCGCTCCCTGCTTACAAACTTCTTCACTCAAACGTAATAAATTTAGTCCTGATTTACGCTGACTTGATAATTTTCGCTCAAAGAGTAAGACCTCTATACGCACCATCTTTTTCGGCACATCAAGCTTCTTCAGCAACATTTTGATCTTAGGTAACGCCTCTTTTTCGATAACCATAATCAAAGTACCAGTCTTGGAATCCGCAATAAAACTCCCATATTTTGCGGAACCTTCCTTTACAGAAGCACCTAGAGTCGTATCTATATGTACGGCTAATCCATTCGTCGAAGAAGTCCCGGAATTACTGGAAGAAGCCTCGCTATTACCTGTTGTTCCAGCTCCATTGGAAAAGATATCATGAACCTGCGAAAGGAGAGCTGCGAGTTCCTGAGGATCTGAGTGCTTGACATTGTACCAAAATACTGTCTTGTCTGTAGGATTTTCTATTCCTGCTTCTAATTCTCGAATAAGATCAATTGCTTTCTGGACTATAGGCAGAGCCCCACTTAAGAAAAGAGAACGCCCATGATTCTGCAAAGGCACTACCTTCAATCCAGAACCCGAAGACTCTTCTCCCTCTTTGGCTAAATCTTCTCGAAAAGCGGCTTTCAAAATAGCCAGCATCTCCGAAGGCTCTATTTTCGACAAAGAAATGATGCGATGTTCCTGACGAAGATTGTCTGACTGTAGAAATTCATATATCTTCAAAAGCTCTGCAATTTCGCAGACAGACCCAAACAACCAAACCTTACCCCCAATAAAATCCAGCAACACCGTGTCACTATTAGCAAATTTCCTCAAAGCTTGGACATCAGTTCTTACATCTAAATTCTTGGAAGAGAGAACAAAAGCAATACGAGCAGTTGAAGGCAAAATATCTAGATCTTGTCTGGATCCAAAAATCCCTACAACTCCTGCCTCTTCCCGATTAGCTAAGTATAATTCCTTAATCCAGGGACTTACTTGTCTCACTCCGATTCCCAGACGAGAAAGAAGTAAGGATAAACACTCCTCAAATCCCTCCTTCGGTACAACGAGCCTCGACATAGCAGTAATCCGCATCGCCCCGATATTCTGGGGAATGATATAGATACTTAGTTCATCTCCATAATCGCTGACAAGGTTGTAAATCGTGGTCTCGGGATGATTCCAAAGAGCATAATCTTCAGGATCGCCTCCTTTTTCCCTGACTTCTGATGACCATAAATCTTCTAATGCACGCACTCGTTGTTTGGCATTCATCAATCGATGACGCAAATCACTCCAAACTTCTTCGGAAGTCTCATTTTGAATACGTAGCGACAATGCCTCATCATACAAGGATTTCAGTAAACTATTCGCCTCTTTCAACTCAGCATTGAATGATGAAATATGTGCAAAAGGAGCCTGCGCTTCTATTTTGCCTTCTATAGAAGCTAACTTCTCTGCAACAGTGATTGGAAATACCTGAGTACCAAGACTTCCAAAATAAAAAGTCGCAAGGAAAGTATAGCGCGATAATTTTTTCACTTAAGATCCTCCCCCCATACGAGCATTTTTATTCCCATTCTCTTGCAGCGAATGGCCCTGAGAAGTAACCTCCGTAATCTGCTTTAAAGGCAGAGAAATGGATTCAACAGCAGTACGCTGAGCATTGAACACATGTCCTTTGAAAACAAATTCTCCCCCTTCTTTATCCATTCTTTCAAAGACTAGAAGCGGTGTGCGAAGCTTCCCTGAAAGATAATCTTCTAACCGTTTCCTTGACGTTAGACGTTCCCATCGCTCGCCTGTATAAATTACCCAATCATCCACAGAAAGCACTAATCGATCCTTCCCTGCCATAATGATAGGGCGAGACCATGTTCGTATGCCAACAAACGAAAATTCTTTCACCAACTCTGCAATTTCAATAGGCGATGAGACTTGTTTTACTAGCGTGATCTGCTGGCTCATCAATCCGTCAGGACTCCACAACTCGATCACCATCATTCGCTCGTCAATATGCTTTACTTCAAAAAGAGGAACTTTTGCTCGATCTCCAGAATACGTTCCATAAGAAACCCAGCGATCTTCGTCCCATAAAAGAATATCTCCAACAGCCAGATATTGGCTGTATGCTTCTCCAGATAAAGACTCAAAATCTACACGTTCTTTTACAGCTTGTACGGCATAATCTGCCCCCCCATGCATGAGTAAGAACTTATCACTCCCCACACAGCGTATCCGCTGCTTTACAGCAATACTTGGCTCAACTCGCATCCCTCCTATCTCCCAAGTTTGAGAGCATCTAGGGGCCATTGGTAAGGAAAAACACGCATGATCTCTCGGAGAAGAGATTATCCCCCCTGATCCCCCTTTCATTCGGACGGAAACTTCTAAAGAGTATCCGTCTGTGGAGGGCCGACACTCTAACCATAAAGGAGTAGGGTCTGAACTAAAAATAAGCTCTTCCTCATCCGGATTTTGCTGAAGAAAAACCTTGTCCCCTAAAGCAACCTCTCGAATTTCACTTGTTGATATCAATTCTAAAAAAAATTTACCGCCAAGAACATCGGGACGTTTATTACATCCAAGAAAAAGAATTTGATTACGCAAATCAGGAAGTTTTTCTTCTATAAAAAACTCCTGCAGCTTCCAAGCTCCTGCACAAGCAGGGTGTCTCTCCTCTGCTGCAAGAGGAGAGAATATTCCGGTGATCGCTCCTACTAGAGCAGCGCCCCCTATCCATCGATAAAAAAAGAAACGAAGTCGGCGCATAACAACAAAAAAAACAAAAAAGAATTGTATAAGGTAACTGATTTCAGAAAAAAAATCAATTTTACAAAGAAAACAAGAAAAGCCGTTTCTATTTTTAACAATAAAACAACGGCTTTTATAGAAATTAAATAATAATTATCTCAGGAGAGACTGGCCGATTTGTTAAATTTAAATTTTCCTTGTCACCAATCACAAGTGTATCTTCAATACGAATCCCTCCTATACCAGGGAAATATACTCCTGGCTCTATGGTCACAGCCATATTCACCTGCAGATTTGCCTCCGAAGAAGGAGATAAACGAGGATATTCATGAACTTCTCTACCCACTCCATGGCCTAAACCATGAATAAAAGCTTTCTCTATTCCATACTCTCGCAACACACGCACAGCCTGCTCATGAACATCTCGGCAGGGCACTCCTTCCCGACAAAACTCTAGAGCTACGCGTTGCGCCTCCGCAACAGCAACATACCCATCTAGTATCTGCTGTTCCGGTGCTCCTCCAAAAGCTACAGTACGCGTCATGTCTGAGCAATATCCTTCGTAACAAACACCGATATCGATCAGAACAACATCTCCTTTTTTCAAAGCCCTATTCGTAGGGATAGCATGCGGGAAAGCCGCATTCTCTCCGAATGCTATAATGGGGGGGAAGGAAACCTTTTCAATACCAAGATTAGCCCAAAAAACATGGAGCAGACGCACAACCTCTCTTTCTGTGATCCCAGGACACAACGCAGTTAATATAAAATCATACCCAGCAGAACCAATTTCGGCAGCTCGTAACATCTTTTGAATCTCATCAGGACCTTTCAGACAACGAAGCTTCTCTGCAACTAAGCTCCGAGGTGAAAAATTATACCCGCTACTTATGCGATCTTGCGCTATTCTATAAGGGGTATATTCCCCATCAAACCCTATAGTTTTTAGCCCTTTATCTTCGACATATGTAAACAGTTCTTGATCCACACTTTTAGAACAAAAAACAAGTGCAACACCTTGCACATGAGCATAAAGATCACGGTCTAAAGGAGAGATAAAAAAAACCGCTTCATCACGAGAAACCAATAAGGTCCCGGATCGGGCCTGGTCTCGAAGAAAATAACTAATATCCTCATCTTTCTCTATTAAGAAAGCATCCAAGGCATAATCTGCCAAAAAGTGCTGTAACCGAGTAATCGGATCCTGGTTCATTCCCCTCTCCTACATGAAATCGTCATCCAAAACTAACCGACGTATCGTCTCTCCGTCAAACGCTTTTTCAGGTTTCCCCATTTGCCACAGTAGATCTAGCCAAGAATAATCGAAGGTACGCACATTTCTAGATAGCACTAACTTTTGAACAGTATTTTTAACAAGCTGTTCAAAAGACTCTATCACCTGAAAAGCTCCTTCCTGAGCTAAAGCAACAAGCCAATCCTTTAATTCATCTTCTTGAATAAAAGCGGGAGCACTTTCTACAGCAAAACTATCTGGGCTAATTCGACACAGATCTATCCCTATCGCAGCAAAATCCTCTAGGCGCGTCTGTAAAAAATCAGCTTCTAGCTTAGTCACTTGTATAGATGGCGGAAGAAGAAAGGTTTGACAAACGAATCGCGTATCAGCACGTTCTACCATTAGGGAAGAGTAAAACAAATGCTTACGCGCAGCCTGTACAAATATAGCGTGAACACCTTCTGAATCTTCTACTAATAGTATCTTTCCCAAAGAAGCAAGGAATCGTACTTTCTCTTTAACAGGGCAAGAAACTTGCTCTTGTTTGTTATGAGAACATTCTAATAGCGCGGTTTGTTGGGGATCTTGTTCTTGAAACACAGGAGAAGAAAGTAAAGTCGAAACACGTTCCGGCTCAAAAAGAGGCTCCTTAATATTCCAGCTTTCAACGGTTGAAGACTTTCTGGGTTCACTTGTCTCTAAAGCTGGAGAGCGGTGTAATAAGGTTTCGGAAATAGCTTCTACGAGAAGAGCTCCTATTTTCCCTTCCTGTAATAAACGCACTTCTGTTTTTTGCGGATGCACATTAAAATCACACCACTGGGAGGGCACAAAGAGCTTCAATACAAATACTGGGTACCGCTGTGCTGGAAGCATCCAAGAATAGGCTTCTGCTATCTTCTTAGATATAGAAGAAGATTCCACAGCACGATTGTTGATAAATAACCTTTGTCCCTGTCTAGTAGAGCGATGTATATTGGGAGCTCCTAAAAATCCTATTAACTGCAATTCATTCTTCCGCTTGTCAACAAAAAATGCCTCTTTGACAAAAGCTTCCCCCATTACCAAAGCTACGCGTTCAGTAAAACCCTGTTTCTTGGCAACACTTAATTCTTGCCGTCGTTCACTAATCCATGTCCATCCAATATTATCTGTGGAAAGGATGCTGTTCTCTAGTAATCGCCGAATCGCTAATCGATCCATTTGCAAAGATTTTTGAAAAGATTGCCGCACGGGAACGTTGTAGAAAAGAGAGTGGACCGAGATAGTAGTCCCCGGTTGTCGAGGGCAAGTTTCACAAGAAATCGGCTCTCCTTTTTCCACTAAAGTTTTCGATCCTAGCCCAGAGGATCGTGCCGTATGAATCTCCATTTTGGAGATAGAAGCTATTGCAGGTAAGGCTTCTCCTCGAAATCCAAAACTTGATAGAGAGAAGATATCTGTAAACTGGGAGATTTTTGATGTTGCGTGACGCTGAATAGCTACAGGCACCTCCTCCTGATCCATCCCCGCGCCATTATCCCGAACAATAATCTGTCCTCTTCCGCCTCCTAGTGTTTCTATACTGATTTCATCTGCTCCAGCATCTAACGCATTCTCTATCAACTCTTTAACAACAGAGGCGGCATTTTCTATAACCTCACCAGCCGCTATCTGGTTCACGGTCGCGCTATCTAATAACCGAATCCGAGAAGGTGGTAATGACACAAGGAATCTCCATTCTAGAAACGTTACTTAAAAGGAAATAATAAGAGTGGGGTCTGTGCCTTACGCACAGGAAGCAAAGGTACCTTCTGAACAAAAAAATTGCAAGATAGCAACCTCCCCCTCTTCCAAAAACTAACTTAAGTAAAAAGAATTAGTTACATTTATTTCTGTAATAAAGATTAAAATCATTTTTTATGAATTAAGTTGTTAAATCAATTCAATAAAACTTATTATTGTTAGTAAGAAATATTGTTTTTATTTTTTTAGGAATTATCGCGATGAGTACCCCATCTTCTAATAATTCTAAAAAACCTTCAGCCTCTTTTAATAAAAAGTCGCGCAGCCGTTTGGCCGAAATTGCGGCTCAAAAAAAAGCAAAAGCTGAAGATCTTGAGCAAAAGTATCCTGTTCCTACGGAAGAGGAAACAAAAAAAGTCTTGATGGAGATTTTGCAAGGGTTAAGTGACGGATTAACTCTTCAGCAGATCCTAGGTCTTTCTGACGTACTTCTTGAGGAAATCTATACAGTAGCCTACACCTTCTACTCTCAAGGGAAATATCAAGAAGCTATCGGACTGTTTCAAATTTTAACAGCTTCTAAACCTCAATGTTACAAGTATATTCTGGGATTAAGCTCTTGCTATCATCAATTGAAGATGTATAACGAGGCAGCTTTTGGCTTCTTCCTTGCTTTTGATGCTCAACCAGAAAACCCTATCCCCCCCTACTATATCGCGGATAGTTTAATGAAATTGGATCAGCCTGAAGAGTCCCAGGACTTCCTAGATATCACTATTGATATGTGTAAGAACAAACCAGAATACAAAGTTCTTAAAGAGCGCTGCAACATTATGAAGCAATCTTTAGACGCTATGTTGAAAAAGATGAAAAACACACCAACGGACTCTGAATCCAAAACAACGTCTAAAAGTGCGAAAACAAAAAAAACTCCTTCTAATAAGAAAAAAGGAAAGTAAAGAAGAAGGGCCGAAATATGAGCAAAAAACATAAGGCACATCAAACACGAGCTTCTTCTCAGCCTCAAGTAGAACCTGCGAACATTTCAAAAAAAGAATCCCAAGCCTTGCAGGAATTGCAAGAAGTCATGGTTTCTTTCTCACAGGATCTACCTTTGGCACAGATGTTTGCAGGAATGCAGGATGAAAAACAATTGGCAAAGATGATGGCAGCTTTAAGCGGGATATTAGATTCTTTGCCAATAGAAACGCTTACACAAGGCCTTCTTAATAATCCTAAAGAGGAAGAGCTGCTTTCCAAAGAGATTTCTAACATATTCTCAGGCCTAAAACATCTAACGGAAACAGTAAATAAACATGTTGCTGATGAGAAATAAATTTCTCGTCTTATGAAAAGTTTTTAGAGAGGTCATATGTCCCTTTCATCTTCTTCATCTTCTGACAGCAGCAATCTGAAAAGCATTGTGTCTCAGGTAATTACCTCGACTCCACAAGGTGTTCCCAATGCAGATAAGCTAACAGATAATCAGGTTAAGCAAGTTCAGCATACTCGCCAAAACCGCGACGACTTGAGTATGGAAAGCGACGTAGCCGTTGCAGGAACTGCAGGGAAGGATAGAGCCTCCTCTGTTTCCCAAATGGAAGGGCAAGAGGCGATAGAGCAACAGGGCTTAGCCGCAGGTAAAGAGGCCTCTTCTTTCAGTACAGCGTCTTTATCCTTTAGCTCTACCAGTGGAGCATCCTCTCAAAAGCAGATAGAAGAGGCGAACAAATCTTTAGAACTTTCTTCTTTAAGTTCTTTAGCGTCTACAGATGCAGCTCAACTGCAAGAAATTCAAAATATTGTAGCATCTGCAACAAGCGCCACTGGTAAGCTTTCTCTCACAAATCTAGATACTCCTGGACTACCTAAACCTTCGACGACTCCTCGTCAAGAAGTTATGGAAGTCAGCTTAGCTTTGGCAAAAGCAATTACAGCTCTTGGAGAATCTACACAAGCAGCTTTAGAAAATTTCCAAAGTACGCAATCCCAATCCACTACTATGAATAAAATGTCCCTGGAATCTCAGGGACTTAAAATTGACAAAGAACGCGAAGAATTCAAAAAATTACAAGAGATCCAGAATAAGTCTAATACCAACGCTACGATGGACACAGTCAATAAAGTCATGATTGGGGTCACTGTAGCCATTACTGTGGTTTCGGTTGTAGCAGCATTATTTACTTGCGGTCTTGGCTTAATTGGAACGGCTGCAGCAGGAGCAGCTGCGGCAGCTACGGGAGCAGCTGCGGGAGCAACAGCAGCAGCAACAACAGCGACCTCCGTGGCAACAACAGTAGCTACCCAGGTTACGATGCAAGCAGTGATGCAAGCAGTTAAACAAGCTATTATCCAAGGAGTCAAGCAGGCTATTGTCCAAGCTATTAAAGCAGGGATTAAGCAAGGAATCAAACAAGCTATCAAGCAAGCTATTAAAGCCGCTGTTAAAACTCTTGCTAAAAACATCAGTAAAATCTTCAGTACTGGGAAAAATGCTATTAGCAAGTCTTTCCCCAAATTATCTAAAGTCATCAACACTCTCGGAAGTAAATGGGTGACTATGGGGGTTGGAGCACTTACTGCTGTACCGCAACTTGTTTCAGGGATTAACAGCATTCAGTTATCTGACATGCAAAAAGACCTGGCACAGATCCAAAAAGAAGTCGGAGCACTTACTGCGCAATCTGAAATGATGAAAGCGTTCACATTATTCTGGCAGCAAGCAAGTAAGATTGCTGCTAAACAAACAGAAAGCCCTAGCGAAACACAGCAACAAGCAGCCAAAACAGGAGCTCAAATAGCAAAAGCCTTGTCTGCAATAAGTGGCGCCTTAGCCGCTGCAGCTTAATATTAACCTTTTGATGGAGATCGCGTGTTATGACAACAGGAGTACGTGGAGATAATACCCCAGATCCCTCATTGTTAGCTCAGCTAACCCAAAATGCTAACTCAGCGTCTGCTGCCTCGACAGGGAAAAATGGGCAAGTCAATCAAGCAGCTCAAGAAGATGTTCAAGCAAGTTTTGAAGACTTGATACAAGAATCCCAAGGGTCTGGAAAAAGCAAAAAAACTAGCACTAGTCAAACATCAAAAAACGAGAAAACACAAAAGACTAGCGGATCAACAACGACATCGTCTGTTGCCCAAGCTACCCAAACAGCTACTGCACAAGCTATTCGTGGTGCCAGAAGTTCTGGGTTCAATGATGACGGCTCTCCTTCTCTCCCCTCTCCTTCTGGTGGTGGACAGGTTAATGGGGTCGTTTTGAGAAAAGGAATGGGAACATTAGCGCTCATGGGTCTAATCATGACTTTGTTAGCCCAAGCAAGTGCTAAATCCTGGTCCTCTTCTTTCCAACAACAAAACCAAGCAATCCAAAACCAAGTGGCAATGGCACCAGAAATTGGGAATGCTATTCGTACGCAAGCAAACCACCAAGCACAAGCTACAGAATTACAAGCTAAGCAAAGTTTGATCTCCGGGATTACTAATATTGTTGGATTTGCCGTTTCAGTAGGAGGAGGAATCCTATCCGCATCAAAAAGTCTGGGGGGATTAAAATCTGCTGCCTTCACTAACGAAACAGCAACGGCCGCAAGCTCTGCGGCTAGCTCTGCATCAAAAGTGGCAGCCAATACTCTTGATGACGTTGCTAATATAGCCTCTACAGCTGGGACTAAAGCTGCAGCAGGAGCTTCATCTGCGGCTTCATCTGCAGCAACAAAACTCACACAAGGTATGGCAGAAAGTGCTTCGAAGACAGTCTCACAGACCGCAGGAAAAGCTACGGGAGGTTTATTCGGACAAGCCTTAAATACACCAAACTGGTCTGAAAAAATCTCTCGCGGAATGAACGTGGTAAAAACCCAAGGAGGCCGTGCAGCAGCGTTTGCAGGACGAGCTCTTTCTTCAGCTATGAGCATTTCTCAAATGGTACACGGCTTAACAGCTGGTATTGACGGAATCACAGGAGGAATCATTGGAGCACAGGTAGCTCAAGAGCAAAGAATGGCAGGTATGGCTGAGGCCCGTGCAGAAGAATTGAAATCTCTAAACTCCGTTCAAGCACAATATGCATCTCAAGCACAGCAGCTCCAAGAACAATCGCAACAAAGCTTCAACTCTGCTCTCCAAACTTTACAAAGTATCGCAGATTCTCAGCTACAAACAACAGGAGCCATGTTCAACTAATCCTAATTTTTCTTTTTGATTTTTTCTTTGCACAAAAAAACCGTAAAGCCTCTACTTTACGGTTTTTTTGTTACTAGGAACGCTCCGAAGTAAGGACGTATCCCTGGCGGAATTCTTCATGATAGATGAGCCGGCATCCTAATATCATAAACCCTACAGCAAGTAACAGACCCGGTGGAAAGTGCTCTCCAAGAAGCAGCCAACCAAAGAAACTTGCGAACAGCGGCATGACTAAATTACAAAATGACAAGAAAGTAGAAGAGAAGGAGCGCAATAGTCTGGCAAACAGGTTATAGCAAATCAGATTTGAAAAGATCACTAAAGCTCCTATTGCCTGCACAAATAGTAAAGGCTTTTCCACAGGGAAAGGATCCCAAACTTCAGTAATCCTAGAGTGAGTTAACGATAACACACCGGCGACAACCATAGCGTATGCATTAATCATCGTAATAGGTAAAGACTCACATCCTCGTCCTAATTTCCGAAGCAACGTCCAACCATAAGAAGAAAGACACGTGGCGGCGATTAATAGGAGTTCTGGAAGGCCTAACTGCCACCCCCATTTAGACAAATCTGCCTCACCACCTCCGAAAAATAAATACACCAAATAACTAACTAGACCTAAACTCAGCCCCCCTAACTTTTTCCAAGTAACGATTTCTCGGAGTTGAATATAAGAACAAAATGCTGCAGTAAAAGGGGAAAACCCATAAATAAAACAAGCTTTGGATGAAGAAAGTCCCTGTAGTCCTATAAATTCTAAAACATTTGTTAGATAAAACCCGACTACAGATAGTAACATAATAGGCATGATCGCCTGACGCGGTAAACGTAGATTCTCTCGTTTAACTAGCAAAATCCCAAATAAAACTATCCCTGCTAACAACATCCGACTCCCCGTAACAAATAAGGGAGCTGCGGCCTCCATTGCAAACTTACTTAGGGCAAATGAAGAAGACCAAATAAAAGCATTAAAAAAAATTAAGAAAATCGCCATCTTACAAAAGGATCTAACTCACAGGTTCGCGATACGAGCAACCGCACCACTATAGACCGGGATATACCGATCTGCGATCGGCTCTATGAAGAAACTTATCGCTAATAAAAACGCAAGAGATCCATTGTAAGCGATCTATTCAAAAAAACCCAGTTTGAAAAATTTTTTCTAAAAATTCTATTGTCCTTAGCTTTGCCATCATTATCCTGCATAAAACCCTTTTGCTTAGTTTTCCAAAACGCTACAATAGCTACACTTCGTGAAAGAAGAAATGCTTTCTCGGAAACCTAAAGTCAATTTTTTATTTTATGGAGAAGGAATGATCCAGGTAACTTGTAATCAAGAAGCTTTCGAATTACCAGAAGGCGCCTCGGCAATGGATCTTGCAAACCAGATGAAACATTCTCATGGTCTTGCAGGAGCTCTTATTAACGGTCAAGAAAAGGATCTTTCCACCATCTTAACGAATGGAGATACCATTCTCTTTTTATCTTGGGACGATCCTAAAGGACGTGAGATCTTTCTACATACTTCAGCACACATTCTAGCTCAAGCGGTCTTACGATTATGGCCTTCTGCACAGCCAACTATTGGGCCTGTTATTGACCAGGGGTTCTATTACGATTTTGCGAATCTTTCCATCAGTGAAGAAGACTTTCCTGCTATAGAAGCCATGGCTAAACGGATCGCAGAGGAAAACCTCTCGATTACACGTAGAGTATTCGCAGATAAGGAAGCGGCTCTTTCTTATTTTCCTCAAAATCCATTTAAGACAGAGCTAATTGTTGAGCTTCCCGAAGAAGCAATTATTTCTGCTTACGAGCAGGGAGAATTTTTAGACTTGTGTCGTGGTCCTCACCTTCCATCAACAGCACCTGTTAAAGCTTTTAAACTTCTACGTACTTCTGCTGCCTATTGGAAAGGAGATCCTTCTAAAGAGTCTCTTGTTCGAATATATGGAATCGCATTCCCTACAGCCAAAGAGCTGAAGGAACATCTTCACCAATTAGAAGAGGCTAGAAAACGCGATCACCGTGTGCTCGGGACTAAGTTAGATCTCTTCTCTCAACAACCTTATTCTGCTGGAATGCCCTTTTTCCATCCTAGAGGAATGGTCGTTTGGAATGCTTTGGTGAATTACTGGAAACGGCTCCATCAACTTGCTGGCTACCAACAAATCCAAACTCCTCAGCTTATGAACAAAGAGTTATGGGAAATTTCCGGCCACTGGGAAAACTACAAAGAAAACATGTATACCCTCAAGGTTGATGAAGAAGATTATGCCATTAAACCGATGAACTGCCCAGGATGCATGCTGTATTACAAAACACAACTGCATAGCTACCGAGAATTTCCTCTACGTATTGCAGAAATTGGTCATGTGCATAGACACGAACTCTCCGGAGCGCTGTCAGGTCTTATGCGAGTACGTACGTTCCATCAGGACGATGCCCATGTATTCTTAACTCCCGAACAGGTTGAAGAAGAAACTTTGAACATCCTTAGCTTAGTTTCTGAGTTATATGGGACTTTCGGATTGAAATATCACTTGGAATTGTCCACTCGGCCAGAACAAGGAACTATCGGAAGTGATGAACTTTGGGAGCTTGCTACGGAAGCATTGAAGCGTGCTCTGGTTAAATCAGAAACACCGTTTATTATCAGCCCAGGGGAAGGAGCCTTTTACGGACCTAAAATTGATATCCATGTAAAAGATGCTATTAACAGAACTTGGCAATGTGGAACTATTCAACTAGACATGTTCCTTCCAGAACGGTTCGATCTAAAATATACCAATCCTCAAGGAGAAAAAAGAACTCCAATTATGCTCCATCGAGCATTATTTGGCTCCATTGAGAGATTTTTAGGCATTTTAATCGAACATTTCAAAGGACGGTTCCCCTTGTGGCTGAGTCCAGAACATGTCCGGATTATCACTGTCGCAGATCGCCATGAAGCGTATGCCCAAGAATTGGCAAAACATTTCAACCGGCTTGGAATTATCATTTCCGTCGATTCATCGAGTGAATCTGTGAGCAAAAAAATTCGGAATGCTCAAAACATGCAGGTGAACTACATGATCACTATTGGTGATAAAGAATTAGAAACGCGTTTATTAGCAGTTCGTACACGAGATAATCGTGTATTGAACGACGTTTCTGTCGAGAATTTCACTGAAGCGATTCTCGAAGAGCTTCACTCTCTATCTTTAACACCTTCTTTATAAAAAACCTTGGCTTGTACAGACATAATCTGTACAAGCCATCTATTTTCCTAGATCAACTCCTATCCATTCTTTGCAAACGATCATAGATTTCAAATAGTTGAAATTTATAAGATGTTCGCTGTAGCAAAAAATCCTCAATACGGATAAAACGGACTAGTCTAGAGCTTTGAAGCTAAGCGAAGTTCTACACAGTTTCTATGCGCGCTCTAAAAGAATCCGCATGATGGTTACTACAAAGACCCTTTCCGTTTATAAGAGGATGCTTTCAAATGAGGCTACTCTTTCGGAAAGATACTATACCCAAAATATAGACAACAAGGCATCCGGAGACTTTTCTGATTTTCATTTTTCCGCCTGCCTAATCCGTCCTTACATACGGACAAATCAATATAAGGAATTAAAGCAACTAAAAAGGAGCGAGGATTCCTCCCTATAAGGGCTTCACCTCGTTATGAACATGAAAACAATCGCTGTTAACAGTTTTAAAGGCGGCACAGCAAAAACTTCAACTACTCTCCATTTGGGAGCTGCGCTGGCGCAATATCACAAGGCTCGGGTTCTTCTCATTGATTTTGATGCTCAAGCCAATCTTACAGCTGGATTAGGACTTGATCCTGACTGTTACGATAGCCTTGCTGTTGTGCTACAAGGAGAAAAAAAATAGAAGATGTAATTCGTCCTATAGATTCATCAAGATTAGACCTTATTCCTGCAGATACATGGTTAGAACGAGTTGAAGTATCTGGATCCCTGGCAGCAGATCGCTATTCTCATGAACGCTTAAAAGCAATTCTCTCCACAATAGAACACCGTTATGATTATGTCATCATTGACACTCCGCCTTCTTTATGCTGGCTCACAGAATCTGCTCTGATCGCTGCTCAACATGCTCTCATTTGCGCAACTCCAGAATTTTATAGTGTCAAAGGTCTAGAGAGGCTGGCTACCTTTATTCAAGGAATTTCCTCTCGCCATCCGCTCAATATTTTGGGTGTCACACTATCTTTTTGGAACTACAGAGGAAAAAATAACGCTGCTTTTACAGAGCTGATTCAAAAAACTTTCCCTGGAAAGCTTCTCAATACACGCATACGTAGAGACATTACAATCTCAGAGGCTGCAATCCATGGAAAACCGGTCTTCTCAACCGCCCCCTCCGCACGAGCCTCAGAGGATTATCTAAAATTAACTGAAGAACTGTTATTTTTGTTAAGGGATATGTAACGCTATGGGAAACATTAAAACCCTTTTAGAAAATCGCTTTAAAAAACCCGCTCCCGATAAAATGGAGTCTCTCGCTAAAAAGCGATTAGAGGGAGAACTCTCTCCTTTCCTGAATGGGTTTACAAATCCTAAACTTTCCTCTCAAGAAGAAGCTCAATTCCGACAACTATTAGAAGATTATTCTTTTTCCAAAGAAGTTGCGAATAGTGATGTGCACCAATTGTGTTATTTATCTGCACAAGTCAAACAGATTCACCACCAAGCAGTATTACTCCATGGCGAACGCATCAAAAAAGTCCGTGAATTATTAAAACCTTATCGAGAGGGAGCTTTCTCCGCATGGTTAATGCTAACTTACGGAAATCGACAAACTCCCTACAATTTCCTTGTTTATTATGAGCTTTTCTCTGTTCTTCCTGATACCTTGAAACTCTTATTAGAAAAAATGCCTAGGCAGGCAGCCTATACCTTAGCTTCCCGAGAGGGCTCTCAAGAAAAAAAAGAAGCAATTATCCGTAATTACCAAGGAGAACCTAAGGCAGAACTCCTGGAAATGATCCGTAAAGAGTTTCCCCTACTGCCCACAGATCGACGCCAATCGTCTCTTGTTCAACAAGCTGCATCTTTTTTTGCAAAAGGAACCAAACTATTGCAGCAATGTACCGATCTTTCAGAAGCAGAACTCTTCATCTTGGAAAAATTGATTAAAAAGTTCCAAAAAGTTACAACTAACCTTCTTTCTCATACTAAGGTGTCCCGTAATGACGACGAAACCAAAACCTCTAGAAATTGATAACAACACGTTCCTGCTATTGGAAGGAAATTTAAAAAGAATTTTTGCAACTCCCATTGGATATACGACCTTTAGAGAATTTCAGAACGTAGTGTTTAACTGTGCACAAGGACAGCAAGAACTCGCTAATTTCCTATTTGAAATGTTAATCAATGGAAAACTTTTACAAGAGTTGCCTGCAGGGCAGAAACAATCTGCTCAAAGTCTTATCGTACAATTCATGATGTTGATTCGTGTAGCTAAAGATATCCACGAACGAGGGGAATTTATTAACTTCATTACCTCAGATATGCTTGCTCAACAAGAACGTTGTGTATTCTTGAATCGCTTATCTCGGGTTGATGGTCAGGAATTCTTGCTCATGACCGATGTGCAAAATACCTGTCATCTCATTCGCCATTTACTATCACGTTTACTTGAGGCTCAAAAAAATCCTATTGGAGAAAAAAATCTCCGGGAAATTCAAGAAGATATAGATTCTCTACGCGCTCATTTTGAAGAATTGACGAAATCTATGTAATCGACTAGCCTTCCTAACAACTATTTCCCTGAAAATAGTTAAATCGCCTCTGATGCAGACGGCCTTAGATAAAGCCAAGTCTTTAGGGGCATGTTTTTCATAACTATCAATAACTGATTCGAATCAGCAAATAAGAATTAAAGAAAATGCAAGGAGCGAGGTTTCTTTCCAGGGTTGGGTTCCGCCTCGTTAGTCAGCAATGAATAAAAAACGAGTTCTTACTGGAGATCGTCCTACTGGGAAACTCCATTTGGGACATTGGATTGGATCTATAGTTAATCGTCTCCAATTACAAAACGATCCTCTCTACGAATGTTTCTTCATTATCGCAGATCTTCATACGCTAACAACCAAAACGCGAAAAGAAGAAGTTCTTCATGTCGATAATCATATTTATGATGTCCTTGCTGATTGGCTCAGCGTAGGTATCAATCCTGATCAATCAGCGATCTACTTACAATCAGCAATACCTGAGATTTATGAATTGAATCTAATTTTTTCTATGCTGACCCCACTGAATCACATCATGGGTATTCCAAGTATTAAAGAAATGGCTCGCAACGCTTCTTTAAACGAGGAAAGTTTATCACATGGGCTTGTAGGCTACCCTGTATTGCAAAGCGCAGATATTTTGCTCGCTAAAGCTCAGCTTGTTCCTGTAGGGAAAGATAACGAGGCCCATGTAGAATTGACACGAGACATAGCAAAAACTTTCAATCGACTCTATGGGCCAGTATTTTCGGAACCCGATATCTTACAAGGAGAATTGACCTCTCTGGTAGGAACGAACGGACAAGGGAAAATGAGCAAATCGGCGAATAACGCCATTTATCTCTCGGATGATGCGAAGACTGTACAGGAAAAAATACGGAAGATGTACACAGATCCTAACCGAGTTCATGCAACAACTCCAGGAAGAGTGGAGGGGAACCCTTTATTTATTTATCATGACCTTTTTAATCCTCATAAAGAAGAAGTCGAGGAATTTAAGGCCCGTTATCGTCAGGGGTGCATTAAGGACGTGGAAATCAAAGCTCGCTTAGCAGAAGAAATTAACCTCTTCTTGAATCCTTTTCGAGAAAAACGTAGCGAGCTTGTTGCTCAACCTAAGCTTCTTGAAGAAGCCTTACAAAAGGGTACAGAAAAGATGCGGTTAGTGGCTAAAGAGACAATGGAAGAAGTCCATCATTGTTTAGGATTAAGTCACAAATGGCGGTCTATTCTAGCCTCCTCTAAATAATTGTAACACTATTGTCTAAAGAAGGGAGTTCTAAACCATGTCGTTTGTATTACAAGCTCCCTTCTCTCCTTGCGGAGATCAACCGGAAGCGATTCGTAAGCTCTCCGAAGGCGTTTTACATGGCATCCCTTCACAGGTTCTTCTGGGAACAACTGGCTCGGGGAAAACATTCACCATGGCGAATGTTATTGCAAATATCAATGTCCCCACGTTAGTACTTGCTCATAATAAGACTCTTGCTGCACAACTTTATCAAGAATTTAAAGCATTTTTCCCTAAAAATGCAGTCGAATACTTTATCTCCTATTACGACTATTATCAGCCCGAAGCCTATATAGCTCGGAGCGATACCTATATTGAAAAAAGCCTTCTTATCAATGATGAGATTGACAAACTTCGCCTGTCGGCTACACGCTCAATCCTAGAACGTCGGGACACTCTCATCGTTTCTTCTATCTCATGTATTTATGGTATTGGATCTCCAGATAACTATTCCTCTATGGCTCTCACGTTAAAAGTCGGGGAAGAATACCCACGCTCCCAGCTTTCTTCCCAACTCGTACGCATGCACTACCAAGCTTCGTCTACCCCCCAGCGAAGTGCTTTTCGTGAACGCGGTAGCGTTATAGATATTTTCCCTGCTTATGAAAGCGACCTTGCTATACGCCTAGAGTTCACCAATGATACGCTTGTTTCTGTGGAATACACAGATCCTTTAACTATGATCCCTTCTCATACCACTTCTTCTGTGACCCTTTACCCAGGTTCTCACTACGTCACTCCTGAAGCTGTTCGGGAACAAGCTATTCGCACAATCCGAGAAGAACTTGAACAACGTATGCTTTTTTTTGAAGGACGTCCTATAGAACAAGAGCGACTCTTTCAACGCACTACACATGATATAGAAATGATCAGAGAAATCGGATTCTGTAAAGGTATAGAAAATTACTCACGGCACTTCACAGGATCTGCTCCTGGAGAACCCCCAACCTGTCTCCTTGACTATTTCCCTGAGGATTTTCTTTTAATCATTGATGAATCCCATCAGACTCTTCCACAGTTGCGAGCTATGTACCGAGGAGACCAGTCTCGTAAACAATCTCTTGTTGAATATGGATTTCGTCTCCCCTCAGCTTTCGATAATAGACCTCTTACCTATGAAGAAGCCCGTCGATATTTTCACCGTGTAATTTATGTATCTGCAACCCCAGGCGACCTAGAAATCCGAGAAAGCCAAGGACACATTGTTGAACAGATCATCCGCCCAACAGGAATTCCTGATCCGCTACCAGAAATTCGCCCGGCTACAGGACAAATTGATGACCTTTTAGAAGAAATTCGTCTGAGACTCCATAAGGATAAAGAAAAAATCCTCGTCATTTCTGTAACCAAAAAATTGGCTGAAGACATTGCTGCTTTCCTAGCAGAACTCGGAATCGCTGCGGCCTATCTCCACTCAGGCATCGAAACAGCAGAAAGAACGCAAATTCTTACTGATTTACGATTGGGCGCCATCGATGTCCTCATTGGAGTAAACCTTTTACGAGAAGGGATTGATTTGCCTGAAGTTTCTTTAGTAGCCATTTTAGATGCTGATAAAGAAGGATTTTTACGTAGCAGCGCCTCTCTGATTCAGTTTTGTGGGAGAGCTGCACGGAATATTCACGGAAAGGTCATTTTCTATGCCGACCGAATCACTCCCTCCATGGATCATATGCTCAAAGAAACGGAGCGTCGTAGACAAATACAGTTAGACTACAACAAAAAAAATAATATTACTCCTAAACCTATTATTAAACCAATACTCGCAAACCCTATTACCAAAGAAGGCTCGCAAGAACAACCCTTACTAAATCAATTTTCCCCTGAAGAGCTTGAAACTTCGATAAAAAAATACGAGGAAGCAATGTACAAAGCCGCAGAAGCTTTTCAGTTTGATGAAGCTGCGAAATATCGCGATCTCATGAATGCTGCAAAAAAACAGCTTCTTTTTCATGAAGGCGAAGAACACCCTTCACATTGAAAATGGGTATCCCAGAATTTAATCTCTAGATATGATCCTTTTCTTCCCGTTAACGCATCAGGATCTCTACCCCAGGAAACAGATACAGCGCACTAACAGCTTTGATTAACTATTCTAGAAGAGGATTTTGTTATGTTTGATGTCGTCATCTCTGATATAGAAGCTAGAGAAATTTTAGACTCTCGAGGATATCCTACATTATGCGTTAAAGTAATCACTAATACTGGGATTTTTGGAGAGGCTAGCGTCCCTTCTGGAGCATCTACAGGAATGAAAGAAGCTTTAGAGCTTCGCGATCAAGATCCTAAACGTTATCAAGGGAAAGGAGTTTTACAAGCTATTTCTAATGTCAAAAACGTTCTCTTACCTGCCTTACAAGGATTCAGTATATTTGATCAGATGACAGCGGATGCTATCATGATCGATGCTGACGGTACTTCTAATAAGGAAAAATTAGGAGCTAATGCCATCCTTGGCGTCTCTTTAGCATTAGCAAAAGCCGCTGCTAATACTTTAGAAAGACCTCTTTATCGATACTTAGGAGGATCCTTCTCTCACGTCCTCCCATGCCCTATGATGAACCTAATTAATGGTGGCATGCATGCAACCAATGGACTCCAATTTCAAGAGTTTATGATTCGTCCTATCAGTGCACCTTCTCTCACAGAAGCTGTAAGAATGGGTGCAGAAGTCTTTCATACTTTGAAAAAAATTTTACAAAATCGCCAATTAGCGACTGGTGTTGGTGATGAAGGAGGCTTTGCTCCCCAATTATCCTCAAATTCTGAAGCTCTTGATCTCCTATTAAAAGCAATCGAACAAGCAGGATTTATTCCGGGTGAAGATATCTCACTCGCTCTCGATTGCGCAGCTTCATCTTTCTATAATACTCAAGATAAAACATATGATGGAAAATCTTCCGCAGATCAAGTAGCAATACTCGCTGAGTTATGCGATCGCTATCCTATAGATTCTATTGAAGATGGCCTCGCCGAAGAAGATTTCGAAGGTTGGAAACTTTTGTCTGAAACCTTAGGAGATCGTATCCAACTAGTTGGAGATGACTTGTTTGTAACCAATTCTGTTTTGATTACTGAAGGGATTGCTCAAGGATTAGCTAATGCTGTCCTTATTAAACCAAACCAAATAGGAACTCTTACGGAGACAGCTGAAGCGATCCGTTTAGCAACTTCACAAGGATACGCCACAATCCTCTCTCATAGATCAGGAGAAACAGAAGACACCACAATAGCCGATCTTGCTGTAGCCTTTAATACGGGACAAATCAAAACGGGATCTCTTTCTCGTTCAGAGCGCATAGCTAAGTATAATCGTCTGATTGCTATCGAAGAAGAAATCGGTGCTGAAGGAGTATTCCAAGACTCTAATCCTTTTTCTAAAATATAGCCATTATCAAAACAAAGAGAGTTGAGAAGGGATTTATGAAAAACCCCTTCTCCTCTTTGCTTGTAGATTTTTCTCTAGAAGAGTATGTAGAACCTCAAGACTCTATTCATTCCTTTAGGAGAAAAGTAGAGAAAAGCGGCTTCTATTCACCACAAGAACAGATATTCCATGATCTCTTTCACACGAACTATAGGATTTCGTCTGTGGCTCATCTGCGTAGCCGCTATCATGTTTCCATTAGGCATCAACATTTTCCAACTAAATCTCCAGCAGTACAAAAAAACACTGGCCTCTACGACCTCAGATTTGCGCGAAAATGCTCTATTTAAAGCTCATACACTACAACAAATTATTCCTCTAAATGTAGATATTTTATCTCTTTTTTCCGAGATTTTCGATTTAGATCGGGGAGTTCCTTCTGAACCCGACATTACTCTCAGCAGGGAAATGGAGAAAATTTTTCGCTCTACTTACAAAGAGATCTCTCTTGTAAAAAAAGAGCCTGATGGAAATTTCATTGTTGTGGCCTCTAGTCAACCTCAACAACTTGGGAAAAACTATAATCAAGAAATTTTTCTGTCTGATTCGCAACCTTTTTTAGCTACCTTAAGACATTCTGGAACCAATTCTCAAGTCTTGTCTGTCTTACAAATCAATATTTTCGATATTAGTTCCCAAGAAGTATTGGGTGTTCTCTATACTCTTTCAGATACGGAATACTTACTAGAAGGAGTATTAGCTGCAAAAGATCCTCTTTCTATCAAAACAGCTATCCTTTCTAAAAACGGTATTATTCTCCAAGCAACGGATGCTTCATTGAAGCTAGTATCGATACACAAAAAGGTCTCTAAAGAACAATTCTGTGATGTGTTTCTCCGAGAAGACCTCTGCCCTCCTCATCTTTTATTAAAACCTTCCTTAAATCTCTCTCCTTTACCTTACGGTGAAGGTTTTGTCTCTTTCTACATCAAGAACAAAGAAATGTGGGGCTATATCCATACTCTACCAGACACAGATTTTCGCATCTTAACGTATGAAGAAAAATCCCTGATTTTTACTTCTTTATGGCGTCGGGCTTTATTGTATTTTGCATATTTTTGTTGTGTACTTTTAGGAAGCATTACGGCCTTTTTAGTGGCAAAACGGTTATCTAAACCCATCCGAAAATTAGCCACAGCTATGATCGAGACTCGTCGTAATCATCATCATCCTTATGAACCAGATTCTCTAGGTTTTGAAATAAATCGCCTGGGAGAAATTTTTAATTCGATGGTGCAAAACCTCTCTAAGCAGCAATCTTTAGCTGAAAAAAATTATGAGATGAAACAACACGCACAAAATATCTTACGCTTAGGAGAAGAGGCTCAGCAACGCTTACTGCCTAACCAACTTCCTCATTACCTAACAACAGAAATAGCAAAAGCCTACATTCCAGCTATCACTGTAGGAGGAGATTTCTTTGATGTCTTTGTTATTGGAGAAGGAGAACAAGCGAAACTATTCTTGATAGTTGCTGACGCGTCTGGAAAAGGCGTTAATGCCTGCGCCTATTCTCTTTTCCTTAAAAATATGCTCCGTACTTTCTTAAGCGAACTCTCTTCTATTCAAGAAGCTGTTCAACAAACATCCTCATTATTCTTCAAACAAACTGCAACCTCTGGAATGTTTGTTACGCTATGTATCTATTGTTATTGTTACGCAACACGACAACTAGAATATTATTCATGCGGACATAATCCTGCGTGTTTAAGAGCTCCCAACGGAGAGGTCTCTTTTCTTACCCATCCAGGTATGGCATTAGGATTCTTACCGGATGTCCCTTCTCATCCCGTTTACACTCTCTCTCTTGAAGAAGAATCTCTCCTTGTCCTTTATACAGATGGTGTTACCGAAGCAAGTAACAAATATGGAGAAATGTTTGGAGAGGAACGCTTAAAATCATTGATTGCTTCTCTTCCTCAACAAAGTGCTGAAGAAGCCATACAATCTATCGTACGATCGATTAAATCTTTTGTGAAAGATTACCAACAACATGATGATATTACGCTACTTATTTTAAAAATTACTAAGAGCGCTCCTCTTCGCGAATCCTTATAGATATTTTCTTCTATTCTTCTTTATTGTGCCGATAGGAATCCTCTTTGAAAATGAAAGTGCAGTGCGCAGCATGAGACAAACTTTTACTAAAAGAATCCTTTTTTTCCTTTTTCTTGTAATTCCAGCCCCTCTTCTTTTAAATCTCGTTGTCCTCTCTTTTTTTTCATTTGCAGCAGTTAAAACAACGGTCATTCAGGACCTTCACACGAAGACAATGAATGTAAACTTAGAACTAGAAAAAAAAATCGCTATCCAAACTATTTTTCTTAAACGACTAGCAGAAACATTAGCCTTAAAAAGGCTAACAACAACCAATGATTTTTTCACAGAAGCATATAGTGAAATGGTAGCTCTTGGCGATTCTGATCTATCGCTCTGTCTTCTCTCTTCTGCTAATGATAGCATCCGCACAAAAAATCCTAGAGATCCCTTCGTACGTTACATAAAAACGCATCCAGAAATACGTAACCAACTTGTCCAAAATCCAAAAAAAGTTTCTCTAGTTTCCATCTCAGAAGACGTGGGCTCAGAAGAACACTATCTCGTATTTGCAGAGCCACTCCCTATATACGAAGACCCCTCTCTAACAGGTTGGGTAATTGCTTTCTATTCTATGCAAAAGCTAAGAAACTATCTTTTTCAGAATAACTCGTCTCATCATAATCTTTTATATTGCTACTTAAACAAAAATGGCCAATTACTTTTTTCAGATTCAGACTCTTTGCAACAAGGAGCTTTTTCCCTTTCTTTAGCAGGATACCCTTCTCTATCTTCTCCGCTACCTTCGCATGCTTTAGAAGCATCTCCTAAATTCTTTAAAGCTAAAGAACTTTTACAAGTTTCGTTAGAAGGGAAAACGTTTTTAGCCTATCTATCGTCATGGCAACCCATTCCCAATACGTATTCCCTCGCGCTTATCCCATTATCGACTTGTATTACACAAGCACTGCGACTTCCTATTAATGTTATCTTTTTTTATACCCTGGCCTTTTCTTTGATGGGGTGGGTGCTCTCCAGCACCAGCAAACGGTTAAATAGACCCTTACAAGAACTGACTGTAAGTATGGAATCAGTTTGGAAAGGAAACCATAACGTACGTTATGAGCCACAGCCTTATGGCTACGAAATCAATGAGCTCGGTAATATTTTTAACTGCACGTTACTTCTTCTTCTCAATGTCAAAGAAAAAGCAGATGTAGAATACATTTCTGGAAACGTGTTACAAAAAGAGCTTGCTCTACTGTCCTCTTTGCAAGACACTCTTCTATGTCAACGCTCTAATGAGCTTCCTGGAGGAACGTTTTCTTTACATTATTTAAAAGGAGCTCAACAAGCCGGTCTCTTTTATGGTTGGATACCTTCTTTGAACAAGGATAGTCTTTTCGGAGTCATTGGAATCGCTGGCGATATTGGACTGCCCTCGTATCTTTATGCGCTTTCTGCTCGTAGTTTATTTCTTACGTATGCAAGTTTAGGCTATTCATTGGCCTCTATCTGTGACAAAACAATACGAACATTTGATGAGACCACGGTAGGAAACGAAGCCTCGGTTTCAATGGTCTTTATTGAATATCAGATTTCGTCAAAATCTTTATCAGTACGCACAGAAGGAACAAATCCTCCGGTATTATTCCTGAAACGCCGAGAACAACTTCTTTCTATAGCAGAAACACAAGTCATTGAATCTGGAGACATTCTTGTCTGCCTTACTGGTGGACCACATATCACTCATTATTTACAAACTCTTCCTGTAGAAGCTTTACTTAAAGATCCTCTTGCACCATTAAATTCTGAGAACTTTGCAGAGACTTTAACAGCTATGCTTAAGAATAAAAATCAAACACAGATCGATGGAGCTGTAGGCTTTTTCTCGTTTATCTAACCTTTGAGATCGATAAAATATCTTCATTACTAAAAAAAGCCCTTCGGCAAGCCACTAAGATACCCAGGGGGTGGAGCCATGCCATAATCGATGGGATTAGGATAGAGAACCCAAGGCTTGCGAACGCCAAACCACCGCTCTTTATTTTCTGAAGGCTGTCCAGCCAACCCTAAATAATTGAAATCCCATAAATCTATCTCCTGCGTTCCCGGATGCAAAATAAAACCGAAATATCGATAAGCCCAATTTGTATCTCCAAAAAGAAGTGGTGCAGGATAAGCAAAACCATGATATCGCATAGCAGCAATTAGGCGCATAGAGAGATCTTCTTCATGATAAGCTCGTTGATAACCAGCCATTAATAAGCCTTTATAAAGATGTCTAAGATCTGTAGAGGACAATAAAGAATGTTTTTCGACATTGTCTTCTAATAATGAAGCAAAACGCTCATAAGAAATTCGAGAAGAAACACCTAAATAAGAAGAAAGGTCCTGAATAATTTCTGGTAAACGCTGCTCAGAGATATAAGGAGCTTCCTGAACGAGCTGAGAGGCCACATACCTTTGTAAAGTAACTAAGACGTTCTCATCATTGAAATGTGCTTGGAAAAAGCGCACACTTTTCGCATATAGCTCCGGTATAGATAAGGATAAATCATCACAAAAATAAACAAAATCTTGCACTAGCTCTTGTAAATAATAACGAGAGCAAAAACGTGTGATAAATGCATAAATCGCTGCTTTATCAAAAATAGTGTGCTTTAAAAAAGCTTGATGTTTGGAGACCCATACGTCTCGCAACCAAGTATAGCTGTACCAATCATTAGTCCAAGCATCTTTAAATAGAGGAGCTCCCGCTGTTACCGAAAAGACATGAGAAGGCGCTGCTGCTAATAAAGCATGCTCTCCATCTTCTAAATAATCCTTCACAGCTTCAGGAAGATCTTTCAATGCGTCAGCGAAAAATGCTGCTAATTCATGAGGATCCGCAGGCATTTTTTCCAGCTTAGATAAAGGTTGCGGATTCTCAAAATAATCTCCTATTAAGGTCGTTATTGTTCCTCCAGAAACATAAACCCAGGGAGTATGGGTAACTTGATCTAGATGCTGAAGAATCTCCTCAGGAATAAGGCAATTATAAGCCTTAAGAATCCGTTCCATCGCAGCTTTTTGAAAACGAGGCTCATGTAAAGCAGACACCATTCGATGCAAAAGAATAGAAATTTCCTTTTCTAAACCGCTCGCATTATGCTTGGCTAAAAGGTCCCCTTCCGTAGAGGTAAAAAACTCCGTCAATGCACGAACAAAATCCTCGATAGAGTAGATAGGCTCCCAGGTATTCGGATGGCTTCTCCCGTAAGTAAATAGTATACGAAAACCTGCAGGAACATCCTCATAATGACCTGAAAACTCCCGAATAAAAGCATCATACACACTTCGAAAATAAGTCGGCATCTCCCTCAAATAGAAAGATGATAAAAAATCTGGAAGCGTAACCATTTTTTTTAATTTTTCTTGCGCAGCATTCCAATCTTGCAAAGCCTGATTGAGCTCCTGACGAAAACGCATATGATCCATAGCTAAAATCTGGCTATCTTGCTTGTTAATTGGGTTACGCATCCGACTTTCCACATATTCCAACTGCGCTTTTGCTTCTTGATAAGTTTGTTCACACTTACCAACAAAAGCTTGCGTTGTAGCCACTTCCTCAGCTAAAAAGTTCCGAATAATCTCCCGTAATCCATATTCATCTTCACTATTCCATCCTAAAGCGATCTGTAAATGTTTTGTGGTCGTCGCCTGACTAACATCAGCTAATGTAGCTAAAGTATATTCCCAGGATTTTAACAATACGTTTTGTGTATCACGAATAAATCCCCATTTTGCCTGCTCATAAGCTTGCAAATAGTTGAGTACCTGTTGACTACTCGCAGAAAGTAATACCTCACTAGAAGAAAGTCCCCAATCTTTACTACGTAATCCCTCTTCTAGAACTACCGATTGTACAACAGAAGGAGACACCTGATAATAATGCAATAAACTTCCCTGAATCACATCATGAGGTGTTATCGTCCCGTGAATATCTTGAACTTTTTGATAGATATATTCATTGGCGAGTAATTCCTGCACTTCCTTAGCAATATCTCCTGTCGTTGGAAATACTCCTGAAACCGCAAAAGCTGCTTGAATATCTGGAGCCGCAGCAAGAGTAGCTACAGGGTTGGGATACAAATCCATCACACGAATTGGCTTAAATAAATCCCCTATGCAAAGAAGAAGATTGATTGGCACAGTAATCTCTCGATCACCAACAATACGAGAAATTTTTCCAGAAGATAATAAATCTTCGAGATCCCGAATAAACAACAACGGATATTCTCGATGAACAAGAATCGCTAATGCGGTAGCAAAACACGATCCCACATCTTGTCGTAAATAAGTGAACAAAGAAACTAAGACGGATTCGCGCACATGCCGAACGGTTATAGTTTCATTCATCGGAAGAGCTAACGTATTGCGAATCAAGTCCTGAACTCGAGCATAAGAAGGTACAAAAAAACGCCGGAAGCGATTCTTAATTTCTTGATTATCACGCAAAAATTCCAGCATTTTTAATATATGCTCTCGAGCCGGTCCTTCTTCTTGACGATGAGGCCCTAAGGGATATAAGTATTTCGTTAATAGTTGAATACTTTCAACGATCTTGTCTGCTTCAAAATCTCCCTGATCATTTAAGATATAGCTCGCTAATTTCCTAGCAATGGATAGATTTTTTTTTACTAAAGAAGTTCGTTTATACTGAGCAAAACCTTGAGGCTCTTCGCAACACAAGATATCTTCTAAGAGAGAAGAATTTTCTTTTTTACCCAAGGAATCAAATACGAAAGTGTCCAAGCGAGACATGACTAAGAAACAGTTTTTTCTCTCCCTTTACCATGGAACAAAATTGCGATGCAATCCTCGAAACTTACGCATTAGGCTCTGCTGAATCTTCCTGCTGTTCTTCTGTTTTTTTTCTAAGTAAAGAAGAAAATAATGCTCGCAAAGAAAATCGAGAAACTTCCCTGCCCATAGCTGAAATACTTTCTGTTAAAGGTAATTTCTTTGGGCACACGCGTACACAATTATGTGCTTGCCCACAGCCTTCTATTCCTCTATTTCCCATAAGAACCCGTAGCCGACTTTCTCGACGTTTCTCTCCGGAATAGGAGTTAAAGTAGCGAGCCTGAGCAATAGTAGCAGGTCCCATAAAATCATTTTTTTCATTAACTTGTGGGCAAGCTTCTGTACAACATCCACAAGTCATACACATAGACAACGAATACCTTAAAGCTTGTTCTTTTTGAGAAACTTTCGGACCAGGACCTTCTCCACTTTTATCAGAAGAAATCCACCCTTGGATCTCTTCTAAATTTTTAAACATGACAGAACGATCAACGATTAAATCACGAACTAATGGAAACTTCGAAAGAGGTGCTAACCTGATCTCCTTATTAGCATTCATATTCTCTCGGATCAATACAGCACAAGCTTGTCTTGGAACACCATTCACCAGCATAGCACAAGAGCCACACACCTCTTCCAGACAAGCTTGCTCCCAAACTATGGGATTCACTCTCTTCCCTTCAGTATTTATAGGATTTTTCTCTATTGCCATGAGAGCGCTAATGACATTCTCTCCTGGATGCAATTCCAGCTCAAAACTTTCCCAATACTGTTTTCCAGGAACACCTCTATAGATATGCAATAGGAATGTCTCTCTCACAATAACCTCTTATATAGGGAATGAAATATTCGCTGGGATATTTGCTAATACAACGTCTTGCGACCCCTTCTGAGTATAATCCCGTAACTCTGGATTAACATGCCGAATATCCACAGGCTTATAACAAATTTCTGGTTCATCTTTGGAGTAGGTTGCAAGCGTTGTTTTTAACCAATTTATGTCATCTCTTTTAGGAAATTCTGGTTTATAATGAGATCCTCGAAATTCGTTTCTTAATAGCGCACCTTTTGTAATAGCTAAAGCCAGTTCTAACATCGGCTCCATTTGACGAACAAAATGAAACGTTTTGTTTGCAAACCGAGAAGAATCATGGACCGCCACTTTTTTCATTCTTTCTCTAAACTCTTTTAACTTCTCTAAAGTTTTCGCAAGAGTTTTGTTATCTCTTTTTACTGTAACATTATTAACCATGACTCGTGCGATCTCTTCATGTAAGAAAAATACATTTTCCCCACCTCTACGTGCGAGAATTTCCTGAGAAAGCTCTTCTTCCTGCTGTAAAGCTTGAGTCAAATCCTGCTGTGTACAAAGACTACTACCAAAAGATTCTATAAATCGTGCAGTCTCATTTCCAGCAACTAATCCTGCATATATACAGGCTAATAAAGAATTTGCACCTAAACGATTCGCTCCATGATATTGAAAATCGGACTCTCCACAGTTAAAGCATCCTGGGATATTCGTCATGTGTCGATAACGGTCATCGCGGTCTATATCATCACTCGCAGGCCAATCTACCCAAGCACCTCCCATGGAATAGTGGACCGCAGGAAAAATTCGCATAGGGACTTTTTTAGGATCGTCTCCTGTGAATTTATGATATATATCTAAAACGGCTTCTAGCTTATTCAGAGTCTCTTTAGGTAAATGCGTGACATCGAGAAATACTTCGTAGCGTCCTTCAATTCCTAATCCTGCCTCACAAACTTGTAAAATAGCTCTGGCTCCCACATCTCGGCTAACTAAATTCCCATAAGCAGGGTACATTTCTTCTAAAAAATACCATGGCTTACCCGTCTTTCCACAAGGGCGGAGAGAACCATCTGGAAAAACGATCGTTTTTGATGAACATCCCGGCACCCAAACTCTGCCCCCTTCTCCTCGAACTGATTCGGATATCAACCGCAGCTTATCAATCCCAGGAATTGCCGTAGGATGGATTTGAATAAATTCTGGATTTGCATAACGCATTCCCTGCATAAACAATCGCCCATTAGCTGCTCCCGTACAAATGGTCGAGTTTGTAGACATTTTAAAAATTACTCCTAAACCACCTGTGGCAATTACTACTGCATCTCCTTGGACAACCTCCAAGCGATTATTGAACAAGTTCATCACAATGACACCACAAGCTCGTCCCTCCTTATTGGTAATCAATCGAACGAACTCATGATTTTCTTTTTTGATGATCTTTCCCTGACATTCACGACGACGAACTTGTTCGTCCATCGTGTACATCAATTGCTGTCCTGTAGATGCTCCGCAAAATACTGTACGATGGTATAACGTCCCTCCAAAACGACGCACATCAAGATTTCCATGCTTATCACGATTAAATGGACAACCAAACCTATCCAGCATATGGATAATACGCGGTGCAGTTAAACACATTTCCAAAACAGGTGGCTGATCTGCTAAAAAATCCCCTCCTTTTATTGTGTCGTAGGCATGAATATACGGAGAATCATTCTCTTCTTTTAAATTTAAAGCTGCATTAATCCCTCCCTGAGCACATACAGAATGAGATCTCTTGACTTTTGTTAAAGAAAACAACTCTACTAAAACACCCCGATCTGCAAGCTGCATAGCAGCTGAGAGCCCAGCAAGTCCGCCTCCAATAACAATCACTCGACAACGCTTATTCATCATAACAAATACATATTCCAAATTACGCTAACACCCATAGCCATCACGATACACATACCGATATAGCATAAGATTTGACACACACGTAAATTCCGAGAGGAAACAATGATTCCCCAACGCGCTAAAAACGTCCATATTCCATTAAATCCATGAAAAGCCGCAGCTAAAACAAAAAGTGTGTAGAAAAGCATCATCCACAAAGATCCTAAAACATTTCTCACAGCATAAAGGAAAGCTTTTCCTGCCTCAGGCGTGAATATATAAGCTTTTTGAGACGAAAACAGCGCACGATCCTTTTCTTGTAAAAACTGTTCCGTAATTTGAGGGCCTCCATCAGCAAAAGGAACATTCATGGTAAAAAATCCAGTGGTTCCTCTCACGACAGAGGAATAACGAGCAACATCGAAAGAGACGGCATAAAAAGTTTTCCCCTGGATATTCACCTGAATGGGGTACAAAACGAATCGAAATTGTATAACGTGAAATACTAAACCTATTAGCAAGATCCAAGCGGTAACTCTCTGTAATGTATAAGCAAGATTCCTTCCATAACGTAAACAAGGAGTTTTCTGATCAGAAGAGAAAAAATTCTCTTTACTACGCAATAGATAACCTAATCCAATGACAGAATGTATTCCTAAGGGCAGGGCTAAACAGGTAATCTCAATTATTTTCAACCCAGGAATCTTATGAAACATATTCACTAAGGCAATAAATCCTTGGCTCTTAGCTAAAAAAGAAGAAGCTAAGGCATTTGTAAAGAGATGTTCACACAAAAACAGTGTGAACACACATCCTGATATAGAATGTATACAACGCAGGATAAACTGCTTATAGGAAAACTGTCGTGCAACCTCCCTCTTCATTTGGATCCCTCCATGTTCCTTGTTTTCCTATTTCTCATCTTAAAAGTCTTTCGAATCCTTAAGCATTCAAAATGACGTTAACAAAAACTATATCCGTATCTCTTCAATCGAAAGACTTCCTACCTTTAAGCCCCTCTCAACCACCTTTGCAAATTAGTAGAAACAGCTTCTTGTAGCTCATGTAAAGTGATTCCCTTGATCTCTGAAATCTGTGTTAATGTGTAAATAATATTGGCAGGCTCATTTCTTTTGCCACGAAGAGGAGTGGGAGCTAGGTAAGGAGCATCGGTCTCTACTAATAATCGTTCTAAAGGAATTTCTTTAACAAGGTCTTGTAATCCTCGCGCATTTTTAAAAGTTACAATTCCACTAATAGAAACATACCAGTCTCGAGCGAGCAATTCTTTAGCTTCTTCTTGAGTTCCTGTGAAACAATGCAACATCCCAGGCTTAGCCCGCATATCCGAACAATACACATGATCTAAAATATGGAAAAAATCCTTGAAAGCCCCTCTGCAATGGACAACAAGAGGGAGCTCATGCTGTAAAGCTAACCTTAAATAACGCTGCAGAACTGCCTTCTGTTGTTCTTGTTCGGATTCTTGCACAGCAAACAAATAATCAAGACCAACCTCACCAATCGCTGCAAGCTTACCTCCCTCTGCAGCACGACAAAATTCTTGAAAATCTTCCTCTATATCCTCCTGAGCATCTTGCGGTGGAGTCCCTGCTACGTGATAAAAAACCCAAGACGGATATTTATCTGCGTAAACAAACGATCGCTGCAATTCCGTTTTTGTCGTCGTTACATTCACAACCCGCGTTACTCCTGCCGTTTTACCTCGTAAAACGATTTCTTCAAAATCTTCTACAAACTCCTCACATGAGAGATGGACATGTGCATCGACTATCTCCATATCTTCCTCCTAAGCAATCCTTCTTGATCAAGAATCATGAAGGAAAAAGCCCTTTTAGAGAAAAATTTTCTGCTTGATGAAACGGATTTCTATTTAGAAAATATCGTTTCTTCCAAAATCTTCTGTGATAATCTCTCTGGAAGAATCACCGGAGCACTACTCCCTGAAGGATAATACACATAAGAAGGTACACTTGCTCTGCCTAAACGCGCCAACTCTTCCGTAATTCGTGGATCTTTCTTCGTCCAATCCGCTTCTAGAGTTACGATCCCCATACTAGCAAAAGATGGTGCATTTGCATGAAGAAGAAGCTTATTCATCTGACAAGTTAAACACCATTTTGCTGTAAAATTCACAAAAACAGGAATTCCCTTTTCTCTTAAACTTGCGAGTTTTTCTGGAGAAAAGGATTCCCACTGCGCATTTTGAACCGCGGGAGTATCATTATCGAAATAACGGACGCCTACAGACGCAATAACGAATGAACCGATAATACAAAAAATAAACGCGGTAGAGGCTAAAAGTCTGCGCCTATGGGGAGACACAGGGGTTCCCCAACGCCCTAAAATCCATGCTCCAATAGAAGATAGCCACAATCCCATAAGTAGAATTGTGACCGCTGTTGAACTTGTCTCTACCCCAAAAATCCAAATCAACCAAGTTGCTGTCGCTAGCAACATAAACCCTGTCAGCTGCTTAAATGTATTCATCCAAGGTCCTGGCTTGGGTAAAATTGCCAACATTTTTGGAAAAGAAGCGAACAACAGATAGGGACTTGCCATTCCCAATCCTATCGCAGAGAAAATAGCTAACTGTTTAACGAAGGAGATTGCCATAACTAACCCGAAAACAGAACCTAAAAAAGGTCCCGTGCAAGGAGTTGTCACAAGAGTTGTTAACATCCCATTGAAAAAGGCTCCCCAACGCTGGTGCTTCCTTGCAGAAGCCCCACCCTCTTCTTGAAGTTTTTCTCCTAAACTTAAACAGATCATCCCCATCTCAAAAACACCTAATGAACTAAGTGCAAATAAGAAGAAAATGATGACCAAAACAGCAACAAACATTGGCTCCTGCAGCTGGAATCCCCAGCCTATGTTTTGCCCAAGAAGTTTCAAAAGAAGAGCAAAAATCGCGAGCCCCCAAAAACTAGCAACAGCTCCTAAAGTAAACCATATCCCACTGATAAAAGAAGAAGAATGATGATCTGCTGCAGACTTAATTAAACTAAACACCTTGAGAGTAATCAAAGGCAAAACACAAGGCATAATGTTTAAAAGTATACCCCCAACAAATGCCATAAGGAGAATGGAAAAAAATCCCCAGCCTAAAGTAGAAAATTGCTGTACTTGATCACTCTTAATCTGATACGAAGCTACTACCTTCCCGGCATCATTTGTGAAAACCAGAATTCCAAACAAACGATTCCCCTGGGGCATCTTACCTTCAGGATATTTCAATTGCCATACACGCGTATGTTCTCCTTCCGATAAAGCTTTTTCAGCACAAGCAAAATCTCGCGTACTTTCTGCAATAAACCAAGCTTTTGTTGCCGCATCTGATTTTCCCTCTTTCACAAGAACATTCAAGCCATCCGGATGATGAGAAATCGTAATAGCAGCATCCAAAGGCTTTGGTTGTGCTGCTAAAGAACGAGAGAAAGCCAATCCTTCTGCACTGTTAGGAATCAAAGGGCCTGGACCTACTGGCAACACCAGAGTCCTTAGAGAAGAGCCTGGGATGCAAGCTTCTCCACAAGATAGCCACTCCACCTGAGCTTTTATCTCTAACTGATCAATAGTTAGATTTTTAGAAACACGAACATCAGCAACAATCATTGTAGAATGTTTATAACCAAAGTAAACAGTCCCCGCCTCTTCAAAAACTTCCGGCGTAGGCCAATGTTCCTCCAATAACTCGCAACCTTGAGGTAAAGTCCATGAAATCCGTAAGGGGATCCCTAGTTCCCCAGGGTTTTTCCAATAAATATGCTCCCCTTCCGGAATAGCAATAAGTACTCCAATACGAAGAACTGCACCCTTCACAGCTTGCTCGCTTTCGCTTACAAGCTCCACAGTCGGAAGCGCTCTCTTACTATTTTCTTCTACACAAAAACAAGAAGCTCCACTCAACAGAAAGCAAAGAAAAAATCTCCACCATTGCTGAATCATAAACACCGCTCTCCTCTGGTTTAGCAAAGTACGCAACAACAAAAAGGTTATTTGCGTTCCTGCAATAAATGACATACCAAAAAGGATCTTGGTTCTATACCAGAAATTTGTTAGGATCACCTAGGAACTCGTTGGTTTGGTCTATGTCCTTATGTTCCAACTTATCAATAATCCTATTATCCAATCCTTTCAGGATGCTGATCTTTTTGGAAAGGTGATTTTCCTCTCCTTACTTGCACTTTCGATATGCACGTGGACGGTCCTTCACCAAAAACTCACCATTCAAAAGAAATTTCTAAAATCAGGGAAATCTTTAAAAGAGTTTTTAATAAAAAATCGCCATTCTCCTCTTTCTTTGGACATTCATCCAGAATCTACTCCTTTTACTGATCTCTACTTCACAATTAAACGAGGTACTCTCGAGCTACTAGATAAAAACAGGCAATTAGCGCCTGAACAAAAGCCCCTACTCTCTGGAGAAGATATTCAGTCACTAGAAACACTTTTCCATGCCGTAATGCCTAAATACAGAGCTCTTTTGAACAAAAATAATTTTATTCCAGCAACTACTATTAGTCTGGCTCCTTTTCTAGGATTGCTGGGGACTGTTTGGGGAATTCTACTCGCTTTTGCTCACATCAGCTCAGGACAAGCCAACGGAACTATTATGATGGAGGGCTTGGCTACTGCCCTAGGAACAACGATTGTAGGATTATTTGTGGCTATCCCTTCTCTGGTAGGCTTTAACTATCTCCGAGCACACGCCTCTCAAGTTTCTCTTGAAATTGAACAAATTGCTTTCCTACTACTCAATTCTATTGAAGTCAAATATCGACAAACAAGCCTATGAAACGCTTCTTTTACGAAGATCAAGAAGAGGATCCTAGCGTCAATCTTACTCCGCTCATTGATATTGTCTTTGTCATCCTCATGGCATTTATGATCGCTATGCCTCTTATCAAAATTGATACACTCTCCCTAGCTCCAGGATCTTCTTCTCATCAGTCTCTGGATCAACAGTCCTCCTCTAGAGCAGAGATCAAAGTTTTCCGTAATTATACCATTACGCTTAATGACTCTCCTCTCTCTATACAAGAGCTTCGCTCTCAGCTTGCTATTATTCATACTCAATATCCCAACACAGTTCCTTTACTCCTGCAAGATGGCGACACGACATTTAAATTGTATCAAGAAATCAAATCGACCATTGAAGAAGCCGGATTTCAAGAACTTCACATTGCTTTAAAGAATTAGCTATGTCTAGATCTAAATACTTTCCTTTCTTTTGTGCTTCTGTTGCTATACATATCGGTCTTGGAGGAATTCTCGTTTTTTCTTCTCCTCAGAAGCAAAAACCTCAGTTGTGTTCTTTTAAAGAACGTATAGTTTCCTTACCTGCTGAACCTAAAATAGCTAGTCAAACACCAACTTCTTTCAAACGCCCATCTCAAAATTCGACTCTATCCCCGCAAACACCTAAAACAGCACAAAATACACCATCTCCTAAGAAACCTCCTCTATCTAATCCTACACCGCCACCTAAACCACCAAAGTCATCTCAAAAACCTTCTCCTTCGTTAGAAAAAAAACAGGCAGCATTAAAAAAACTTGCTCAGCTAGCAAATCAACTTGCTGAGGAAGCTGAATCCCAACAATCCCATCTTGAACATTTTTCTTGGCCTACCCAAGTACAGATCTCTGCAGAAACCTTGTCTTATCAGCAAGAAGCGTTTTGTGAGCTATTTCAACGGTATGTGAGTCTTCCTTTCCCAGGAGAAGTACGGATTAAACTTGAATTTTCTAAAGAAGGATTGCTGTTAAACTGTTGGATTTTATCCACTATTGGTGATGCTGATAAACAGCATATTCTCAGACAAATTCAACAAATTCCTTTTCAATCTTTCTTTAATACATACAAAACCTCGAAAAATATCGTTTTTCATATTAGACTGCAGGGAGATTCTGCTTGATGAAAGGTTCTGTTGTGTTTCTCCGTTCTTTTCTCTGTCTGCTCTGTTTTTTCCCTTCCATGATTCATTGTGAAGATTTAGAAATTCATGTACGAGCGGAAACTTCTCTTGTCCCGGTAACGGTCGCTTTACTTTCTTCGCCCAAAGATACACGACAAAATCCCTACCTCCTCTCTTTACGAGACTTATTCATTCGAGATTTAGCCTTAGGGGACCTATTAGCACCAACAAGAGAACCTGCTCCTCTCGCTGTTATTATCGAATCTTCTTATCCAGAGCTGACATTTTCTCTAAAAAGAGATGGAAAAGACGTTCAAAAAATTTTTTCTTTAGAACTTTCTGGAGATCCTTCTAAAGACCATCCAGTCATTCATGGCGCTGCTGATCGCATTCACTTTCTTCTTACTCGGGTTCCAGGAATTAGCTCTGGAAAAATTATTTTTTCCTTGTGTTCAGCCAGCTCTTCCACAGAATTAAAACAAGGAGAATTATGGTCCGTCGATTACGACGGACAGCATCTCTACCCTCTTACTAATGAACATTCTTTATCCATCACTCCAAAATGGATGAATATTAGCCATGTTCCTGCGTATGTTTATGTCTCTTATAAACTAGGAGTTCCCAAGCTTTTCCTCAACACGCTCAATCAGTCTTCTGGGAAAAAAATCCTTGCTATGCAAGGGAACCAATTCATGCCGGCCTTCTCTCCTAAAACTAAGCTCTTAGCCTTTATTTCCGATCGAGATGGTAATCCCGATCTTTTTGTGCAACCTTTCTCACTGGCTACAGGAGCAATTGGTTCACCTAAAAAACTTCTCAATGAGAGCTTTGGCACACAGGGAAATCCTTCTTTCAGCCCTGACGGCTCGCGTCTTGTATTTGTTTCTAACAAGGATGGAACACCTCGCATTTATCAGATGCAGATCTCTCCTGAGCAACATCCTCCCCACCTACTTACAAAAAAATATCGAAATAGCAGTTGCCCAACATGGTCTCCTGATGGTAAAAAAATAGCTTTTTGTTCAGTGATTAAGGGTGTTCGTCAAGTTTGTGTGCATGACCTAACCACAGGAAGAGATGAGCAGTTAACAACGTCTCCGGAACACAAAGAAAGTCCTTCTTGGGCAGCAGATAGTAATCACCTTGTTTATAGTGCGGGATCTTCCAACACTTCCGAACTATTTCTACTGAGCCTAATTACCAAAAAAAGTAAGAAAATTGTTATAGGATCAGGAGAGAAACGCTTCCCTTGCTGGGGAGTATTTCCTTCACAACACATAAAGAAAGCATCATGAGAAAGACTATTTTTAAAGCGTTTAACTTACTACTCCCCCTTTTCTTCCTTTCCTCATGCTCTTATCCTTGCAGAGATTGGGAACATCATGGGTGCGACTCAGCAAGACTTCGTAAGTCGTCTTTTGGATTTGTCCCTTTTTATTCCGAAGAGGAATTTCGACAAGCTTTTGTCGAAGACTTCGATTCCAAGGAAGAACAGCTCTACAAAACAGATGCTCAAAGCACTTCTTTCAGAAATATCACCTTCGCTACAGATAGCTATTCTATTAAGGGAGAAGATAATCTGACTATTCTTGCAAGCTTAGTTCGTCATCTACATAAATCCCCTAAAGCAACCCTGTATATAGAAGGTCACACCGACGAACGCGGAGCGGCAGCTTATAACTTGGCCTTAGGAGCTCGTCGTGCTAATGCCGTGAAACAATACCTCATAAAACAGGGGATAGCTGCAGACCGACTTTTCACTATTTCTTATGGTAAAGAACACCCTATTCATTCTGGTCATAACGAACTAGCCTGGCAACAAAACCGTCGTACTGAATTTAAAATCCATGCTCGCTAATTGCTTATTCCTTATCACTGTCCTCATAGGATCTAGCTATTCTGCTTACGGCGCGGGGAAAGCGCCGTCTTTGCAAGTGATTCTTGCAGAAGTGGAAGATACTTCTTCCCGCTTACAGTCGCATCAAAATGAGCTAGTTATGATCTCTGAGCGGTTGGATGAACAAGATACAAAAATCCAGCAACTTGCTTCAGCTCAAGACGGTAAGCTTCCTCAGCAAGTTCGTCAACTTGAGACGGATCAAAAGGCCTTGGCCAAAACATTGGCTGTTCTCGCACAATCTGTCCAAGATATCCGAGCATCTGTACAAAATAAGCTACAAGAAATTCAACAAGAGCAAAAAAATTTAGCACAAAACCTGCGGGCTCTTCGGAACTCTTTACAAGCTCTTGTTGACGGCTCGTCTCCAGAAAATTATATGGATTTCTTGGCTGGAGAAACACCAGAACATATTCACATTGTTAAACAAGGAGAAACTTTAAGTAAAATCGCAAGTAAATACAATATCCCTGTCTTAGAATTAAAAAAACTTAATAAACTAAGTTCAGATACTATTTTTACAGATCAAAGAATCCGTCTTCCGAAAAAGAAATAGCGGCTCTTTCTAGATAATAAACAAAGGCTGCTGTAGGATCCCAAACTAAGGAACTAATTAGCGTTTGGGATGAAATTTACTGTTGTTGTGTTTGGAGAAGCAGAAAAAGGAAGCTTTGAAGCTGCCTATCTCTGTTCTTCACTAACAGATCTGCATACCCATCTTGGCCAAGGAAAAGACTCTCCCTCAGGAGTTTCTCTTGCTGTACAGGCCATCATGCAGGGGTACGACATCCTGTTCTTCAGGGTAAAGGAAGAGGGCTTTTTCATCGACAGCTACTTCTTTGGGCTTCATTTCCTAAATACCCAAACTTCACTGAAAAATATTATTGCTTTAGCACTACCCGGTGTTGGTGATTACAACGTAATCGAAGCCTCATTAGCTCTTTGCCGAAAATTAAAAAGCCTTCTTTTGTTTTCCGACCAGGACCTGTATGACTTCCTAACCTTTAAAGATGCTTAATCTACTGTCTGGAAATATTCTTTTAGTCCCTCTTCAGAAGGCACCATTCCACGATTCCCAGATTGCCAGTTTGCCGGACAAACCATTCCATGATTTTCAAAGAAAATCAATGAATCCAGAACACGAAGCTCTTCTTCTATTGAGCGTCCTAATGGAAGATCATTAACTACAGCATGGCGAACAATCCCATTCTTATCGATAAGGAAAGTTCCTCTTAATGCAAGAGACCTCTCAGGATTCAAAACTCCATAAGCCTTAGATATTGATAAAGAAGAATCCGCTAGTAATGGATACTCTGTTCCCTGTATCCCCCCAGCACGTCGCTCTACTTCCAGCCATCGCAAATGCGTCTCAATATCATCAACAGAGCATCCAATCACAACAGCTCCACGTTCTTCAAAATCTGATAATCTATCTTGAAAAGCGTGCAACTCTGTAGGGCAAACAAAAGTAAAATCTTTAGGATAAAAGAAAAGAACGACATACTTACCGAAAAAATCTGCCAAAGAAACCTCTTTTTCTTCTCCACATACAACCGCTCTACCCGAAAAACTCGGAGCTTGTTTTCCAACTAAAGATCCCATAGCAATCCTCGCAAAAAAACGCACCAGAGAGGATTTGAACCTCTGACCACCTGGTTCGTAGCCAGGTACTCTATCCACTGAGCTACTGGTGCACAGAAACTACAGGGTAGAAGGATACCGAGCTTTAGCTAAATGATCAAGAAATTCTCCTCAGAACAACAAAAAAACTCTCGCTAAAAATAATTTAACAGTATCTGTGTTTTATTCTTCGGAGCTTTCTATGCCAGAAGGACTCCCCTCCTGTGAAGCAAAAAACAAAGCCGATGTTAATAATAAACCCACAGTCCTTACCGCATGATGGATAGCATTCTGAATACAAAAAGCTTCATCACAAATGCCTTGCGCAACAATGTCTTCTACACCCCCAGAAAGACCATTAAATCCTATGCACCAATCTGCTTGAGAGAAAACTTCTGAAAATATTGCGTCTACATTTTTTCCGCTTCTGGCAACAATAGCACGAAACGGCCTTTCTGCAGCGCTGAGTACAGCGAGGAACCCAAAGCGCTCTCCCAAAGAAAGGGTAATTGGTACAGACACTTCTCTAGCAGCACGAATCAACGAGCATCCTCCTCCAGGTAAACATCCCCCCCGTAAAGATTCTGTCATGGCTCGCACAGAAGCAGCAATATAAGCGAGCTCTCCCTGATGGACAAGTTCTGCAGCAACACGAATACGCACTTCTCCCGTAGAAAGTCTAGCTAACCGTTTTTTTTGCCAAGTACGAGCTTCCTCACTACATAAGCGATCCAGCTCATCTCGTAAAATAGAGCAATGTGCTGCTAATTTTGCCTTATTCGTCCCCTCTCTAGGAATACAAAAGTTCGTTGCAGAAATACAAACTCCCTTTACAAATCCTAATTGACTCATCACTTTTTCTTCAGAAGTTTCCTTGAAAGCCTCTTCTGTGAGTAGGCTCGCTCCTGTTAATGCTGCAATGTCCTCTAAGGATTCTTGCGCATGCTTCCCTCCCACACGTATTGCACAAACAGGGAAACGACCCTCTATTTGATTCATCTCTAATGTAGACAAAAGTCTTCGATCAAAAGATTTAGCTATAATCATAAGAGGAGTTTTTCCTCCCTGAACAATAGCTTCTAGGAAAGCCAAGAAGCATTGATCTGATGAATGCAAAGGACTCTCACTAACTAGAACATAAACTTGACTATATTCTACAGTTTCAGTTTCAGCATGTGTGATAAAATAAGGGGATGTATATCCGAAATCCCACACAGCATATTCTTCCGCTGACCAAGTTGTGCGATTCCCTTCATTTTCTTCTAGAATATAATAACCGTCCTTCCCTGCATAACGAACTGCTTCAGACAAAACGGAAGCAAGGTCGGTATTCACACTCTGAGCTATATCAGAGACACACACTAAATGCTCAAGATCTGTTACTGGGAACTTTTTTCTATGGAAAATTTTTTGCATTTCTTGTTCTGCAAGAAGCATTCCTCGGTAGAGCTCTTGAGGATCGCATCCTTGCTGAAAACCTGTTATACCCTTTTCTAGCAAGGCTTCAATCAACAATGTAGTTGTTTTCGCTCCATCTCCAAACTGACTACGCGTTTGCAAAGCAGTGTCTCGAATCAGCTTGATACCTATGTTTTCAAAAGCATCTAAAAAGACAATGTCTTTAAACATACGCCGACTGTCTCGAGTGGTTTGGATATTTTGAGTATGATGAACAATTGCTCTGAATCCGTAAGGCCCAATTGTTTGAGAGAACATTTGAGATATTACGCAAGCCGCACGAAGAACTGCCTGCAAACCCTCTTCTTGGTTACGAAAACTATTGGACACGACCGTTCCTCTATTCAGCTACAGTCTTTGTCCAAGGTATAGAAAGGCAGTTTATTCTTGTCAAACACCCCTCATTTATCCAGTATAATCAGGGAGAAGAAAAGGTTTTCGTGCCTCTTTAAAATGTTTTCTTCCTTCCACACATAAAGTCCGTAATGGCCAAGTAATATATTTTTTCTCTAAACAGATATTCAAAAATTCTGCATTTCCTAAAAGGCTTTGAACAGCTTTACGACGAGGAATAATTCTATCTAGCAATAGAAACGCTTGCTCACATTCTTTAGGATAAAATGTTTTCAAAACCCCCAGAATCACACTTTGTGTTTCCATTGGAAGGAACATTTTGGGATCTTGAAGCACCAACAATACGCCGGAACAAATCTCCATTTTAAATTTACCAAAAAACGGCTCATACATGAATGGGAGGAATTTTACCCCAGGAAGACGCGCCTTATTGAGTTCTGCGGCTATCTTACATCCATCCATCCAAGGAGCTCCAAAAACCTTAAAAGGCAGCGTATACCCAATACCTATACTTGTGATTGATAAGGCTCCCATAAACCCTGTGGTAGCATAGAAATAAGCAGATTGGGGATCTGGAACCTGAGGACTTGTAGGTATCCATGTTAACCCTGTATCGGAAAAAGTCATGGAACGTTTCCATCCTAGCATAGGAACGACTGTCACGCTAGCTTCAGGTGCATACCATGCTCGATACAGCAAAGCTAGCTCTCCTGGCGTCATCCCATAACAATAAGGAATGGCAGGTAAGACTTCTTTATCTGGTAAAGGACCATCCACCATATCTCCTCCCATAGGATTGGGCCGATCCAGAACAATTAATTCTTTTTTACTACTTTCCGCAGCCCTCACTACCTGTAATAAAACGGATATAAATGAATAAGAGCGGACACCAATATCTTGCACATCATATACGAAGACATCGCATCCTTCCACTAACTCAGGAGGAATCTCTTTAGATGAAAAAAGAGAAACCACAGGAATATTTGCCAATGCAGGATCATAACCTGGTGTCTCAGCAATCGATGCACCAAAATAGCCATGTTCCAACGTACACAAAGCACTCAACGAGCAAAGATTTTTGTGTTTATCAAACACACTCAAGGAATGCTCTCCTTGCTGGTTAACTGCTGCACTATGAGAAATCAATACAATCCGTTTGCCACGTATTTTGTCGAGATATTGCTCTTCCTGAAAAATGCGTTCTAACCCTACCTGAACCAAAGCACTACCTAAACAAGGAAAAAAACCTGCTATCAATACAAGCTTCCAGATTATCCTCATCATTTCCTTCGAATCCTTTTTTCACAAGAAATGGGTATCTTCTCTATTTTTGTTTTTTAGATCTATACCAACTCCGCAAGAAACTTCTTAAAATAAAAAAGCTTAGTGAAAGAAAATTCTTATCGCCGATATTATCATAGTATAGCTCTCTCCCTGGAGAGATTCTTGTTTCTGCTCCATAATCTAAAGGATCTTTATGAAAATTCTTATCGCTAGTTCCCATGGATATAAGGTACGAGAAACTAAGACTTTTCTTAAGAAGCTTGGAGAATTTGATATTTTTTCTCTAGCGGACTACCCGTCTTACCAACCTCCCAAAGAAACTGGGGCAACTCCGGAAGAAAATGCAATCCAAAAAGGCCTCTTTGCTGCACAGACATTTCGATGTTGGACAATCGCTGATGATTCTATGCTAATCATTCCAGCTTTAGGAGGACTTCCAGGAAGATTGTCCTCTTCTTTTGCGGGAGAAAATGCTAGCGAGAAGGACAATCGCAAGAAACTTCTAGAGAAAATGCTCCCGCTAGAACATGCTATCGATCGCTCTGCCTACTTTGAATGTTGTGTGGTTCTGATCTCTCCCTTTGGGAAAATCTATAAGGCGCAAGCCTCTTGTGAAGGAATGATTGTTTTTGAAGAAAGAGGGTCTTCCGGATTTGGCTATGATCCCTTATTTCTCAAACATGATTACAAACAAACGTACGCAGAACTATCAGAAGAAATAAAAAATCAAGTTTCTCATAGAGCAAAAGCTTTAGTAAAACTACAACCTTATGTAGAGGATGCTTTTGCTAAATACTTACTCACCGGGAACGAGAGTCTCTAAAGACCGTTCTAGGCTCGAGCGAATTTCTTGCATCTCGGTAAGAATCTGTTCTGCTCGTGCAAAATCCGCTTCAAGTTTAGTACTGGCTAAAGTTCCTTCTTGAATACTTTGTGTTGCTAAGGACATCTCTAAACTTACCGCGGGTTTCGCTGTTAAGCGGTGTGTAGCACAGAAGGAGCATGTCTGAATTCCGTCGATCATCCTATCTTCCAATTAATCATCGGCTTTCCTTGCTTTTTAAGCAGATAGTTAATTTTTGAAAAGTGACAACACCCAAAGAATCCTCTATGCGCTGCCAATGGAGAAGGATGTGCACAGGCAAGAACAGCGTGTTGATGCTGAGTCTGAAAGAGAAGATCGCATTTTTTTCGCGCAGCACTCCCCCACAAAACAAAGATCACATGTGTCCGATTTTGAATCAATTTAGTTACAATTGCGTCAGTAAAAAGCTCCCATCCTCGTCCAGCATGAGAAAACGCTTCTCCAGAGCGAACAGTTAGCACTGTGTTCAAAAGGAGCACACCTTGATCTGCCCAAGTCTGTAAACATCCTGATTCATTCCGAATACCTAGATCTGTTTGCAATTCTTGAAAGATATTCCGTAAGGAAGGAGGTAATGCCTGTCCCTTAGGGACACTAAAACTTAATCCATGTGCCTGTCCCTCTCCGTGATAAGGATCTTGCCCAAGAATAACTACCTTAACTTGATCAAAAGGTGTGCTCTTTAAGGCAGAAAAAACAAGCTCTTTTTTCGGATAGACAATTGTCCTTGCATACTCATTTTTTAAAAAGTTAAGTAACTGAGACCAGTATGGTTGAGACCACTCATCTTTAAGCTGTTCTTGCCAAGACTGGGGGAGTTGCTCTATAGTAAAGGCCTCATGCATACGCTCTCTCCTTAAATACATAAGAGTATATGCATTCTCGAAAATTTTCTTCGAACCCGAAAAAATTATATTACGTACATATGCTTACATCCGAATTAAATGCAGCTCAAGCTACCGCCGTTACAGCGCCATTACAACCAGTTCTCGTTTTAGCAGGAGCAGGAGCTGGGAAAACTCGAGTAGTTTCCCATCGCATCCTATACTTGATCGAAGAAGTAGGATTAGCTCCTAAACAAATTTTAGCCATCACCTTCACGAACAAAGCGGCAAGCGAATTAAAAGAACGAGTCCAAGCCCAATGTAATCTAAGATATAAAGATTTACCTATGGTAAGTACGTTCCATAGTCTTGGGGTTTATATTCTTCGACGATCTATCCACCTACTAAACAGGCAGCAAAATTTTGCAATTTATGACCAAAGTGATTCAGAAAAACTAATTAAACAATGCTTGCGTAAACTGAATCTTGATAAAAAACTTTGCAATGCTATGCAATTTACTATCTCTCAAGCAAAGAATCGTTTACAAAATCCAGAGGATCTCGATTCCAGAGAGTATCCTGATCCAACTCGCGCTGTTTATACTGAGTATCAGGAACAATTACGTGCTGCCAATGCCTTGGATTTCGATGATCTTCTGTTCTTAACAGAAAAACTCCTTCGTATGCCGGAAATCCAACAAGAGTATGCGGACCTCTGGAAAGCTTTATTGATCGACGAGTATCAAGATACTAACCATGCGCAATACCTCATTGCGAAACGTCTAGCTGCTTCACATAACAATATTTTTGTTGTTGGAGATCCTGATCAGTCTATATATTCTTGGCGGGGAGCCAATATCTCCAATATCCTCAACTTTGAACAAGATTACTCTCAATCTTTAGTTGTTCGTTTAGAAGAAAATTACCGTTCTTGTGGAACCATTCTTGAAGCAGCAAATGCTTTAATTCAGAATAATTCCGCACGTCTTGATAAAACATTGCGCAGCGTGAAAGGTCCTGGAGATAAAATTTTCTGTTTCACAGGGAAAAACGATCGTGATGAGGCAGAACAAGTTCTGGAAGAAATTTCTAATTTACACTCATATAAAGATATTCCACTTTCACATATTTGCATCTTGTATCGAACTAACTTTCAATCTCAATCGTTTGAAGCCGCTCTTCTAAAACGAGGCTATCCTTATGAAATTATAGGTGGAATCTCTTTCTATAAACGTAAAGAAATTCAAGACATTCTTGCCTTCCTACGTTTGTTCTCTAATAACCACGATATGGCCGCTTTCGAGCGTACGATTACACTCAAAAAATGTGGTATTGGAGCTACTACACTTGCATCGCTTATGCATTATGCAACAACTGTAGATCTTCCCATATTGCAAGCTTGTTGGGATGTTTTAGAGAAGAAACCCATTCGTTTGACTAAAAAACAACAGCAAGGACTATTCTCATATCTTACACATTTTCATCAGATGGAGCAGTTATATGGGAACTGCGATCTTCATGAATTCATTAACGAAACGATTCGCATTACAGATTATCTTTCTATTCTCAAAGAAGATCCTGAAACTTACGAAGATAGAAAAAACAACTTGGAGCAATTGTTAGCAGAAACCCAAATATGGGGCAAAAGTAGTGAGAACTTGCCTAATTTTTTAGAAGACTTGGCACTAAAAAGTTCTGCAGACGAAACTGCAAGTTCTAGTGATTGCCTAAAACTCATGACTATTCACAACAGCAAAGGATTAGAATTCCCAGTTGTTTTCCTTGTTGGCCTCGAAGAAGATCTTCTTCCCCATGCAAACTCCAGAGGCTTACATGAAAATATTGAAGAAGAACGAAGATTATGTTACGTGGGAATTACTCGAGCACAAGAATATCTTTACCTGTCTCGAGCAAAAACACGATTCCTTTGGGGAGGAGAACGCATAATGAAACCCAGTAGATTTATTAGCGAGCTTCCTCGATCTCTTTTGAAATTTGTTTAACTTTATATGTTGCATCAGTATCAAACGGCATCTGTAGCTCTTTGCCCCACGTTACATCTCCAACAAGGCTTAGACATGCTGCAGATGCCGGTTGCTGAATTAGCAGCCTTTGTCTCTCAGCAAATTATTCTCAATCCTTGTTTCGATCTTGATGCGTTAGATTCGTATCCAGAATCGTTTTCTTTTTCACCTATTGATGATCAATACCCTTTTATTGAAACACTGTCCTCTCATCTTCTTCGTCAGATAGAGGCTCATTTTTCTTCCTCTCAACAACAAGCTATCGCTCAGTACATCGTAGGAAATCTTTCTCCCGAAGGGTTTTTTCTTGAAAATCCTAGTCTAGCAGCTGCTAACTTAGGAATCTCTACACAGACTTTCCTAGAAGTATGGCAGCAAATTAAACAGTTTCATCCCCAAGGGATAGCTTTCCCCTCTCTCCAAGCTTATTGGGAATCCTTACTTCAAACTTCCTCACATAAAGAAGCATTAACTATAATTCGAAATCACTTCGCTTTACTGACTCGTTGTGATTTCTCAACAATTGCAAAAAAAATGCGTCTGTCAGTGTCTGAAGTTCTTGTATTTCTCAAACGAGCTCTCGCCTCTATTCCCTGGTGCCCTGCGACAGGCTTTTCCCAAGCTCTCCGAACACCCTTACCAGCCCTTCCCGATGCCTATCTGTCTTTTTCAGAAGATTCTCTTTGGACAATTTCGATTAATCAGGAAATCCTTCCCTCTATTAAACTCAACAATGAAGTATTTCATCTTTACGATACACTACCTCATAATGATAAAGAGCATGTATCACAGCAAATCCGTTCTGCGAAACATTTGATCCGCAATATCAAGAAACGAGAAGAAACTCTTTTATCTATTCTTCGTGTGTTAATTCCGTATCAAGAAGAGTTTCTTCTTGAATACCGCGCTTCTCCAAAGGCTTTTTCTGTGAAACAAATAGCTCATGAGCTCTCTCTTCATGAAGCAACAGTTTGTCGTGCTATCGATAATAAAATACTCGCAACGCCTATCGGATGCATTTCTATGCGCTCGTTGTTTCCTCGTGCTGTAGGATCTTGTCCTGATCAATCTAAAGCTACTGTTTTACAATGGATACGTCATTGGATTTCTACAGAACAAAGCCCTTTATCTGATGAAGTTATTAGTCAAAAAATGCTTGCAAAAGGGATTTCCTGTGCGCGTCGTACCGTAGCTAAATATCGCTCACAATTAAACATACCTCCAGCGCATCAGCGTAAATACCTGAATGCCCCTCTGACTAAGAGATGTAAAACGGCTTTACATAGCGAATGTTTAACTTAAAAATGAATAAAGAGCCCCAAAACAAGATATTGTTTTGGGGAATACAATCGTTTCCTTAAGAAGCAATTGCTTTACGACAACTACAAGATGCAGGCTCTAAAAAAGAATCTAAAAATCCATACAAAGACTGAGTCACTTCCTTTGAGGCTTCTAGTACTTGGTCACTGTCATCCTTGAGTAACATAGCAATCAAAGCCTTTTCTTCTTTAGCATGGCGAACATCTGCTTCTTCATGCTCTGTGAAATACGCATAATCTTCGGGATTGGAGAACCCAAAATACTCTGTCAATCCGCGAATCTTCTCTCTCGCAATACAAGGAATTTGACTCTCGTAAGAATATAAAGCCGCCACTCCTGCTGCTAAAGAATCCCCTGTACACCAGCGCATAAATGTTGCTACTTTAGCCTTTGCTGCTTCACCAGGCTGATGCATCTCTAATTCTTCAGGAGAAACTCCAAGAGCAAAAACAAACTGTTTCCACAAATCAATATGGTTAGGATACCCACTCTCTTCGTCCATAAGGTTATCTAACAACAATTTACGAGCCTTTAAATCATCACAGCGACTATGAATTGCTGACAAATATTTAGGAAAAGCTTTGATGTGCAGGTAGTAATCTTTTGCATAAGCCTGCAGCTGCTCTTTCGTGAGCTCCCCTTTCGACCATTTTGTATAAAAAGGATGCTCTAACATGTGTTTGTTTTGAATAATCAAATCTAACTGATCTAAAAAATGCATATTGATACCTCCATCATTCCTTTCCTTGATCCCATGAAACCGCTTGTAGAAGCGGTCCATACAAATCTTCTGTTTCATCTATACGTAAAGAAAAGTACTCTTTCTGAGAAGTAAGATGTTGATGATATGTAATCTTTGGAGCGTCTTCAATCAAAGCCAAAGGTGTTTGCTCATTCCCCTCCCCCATACAAACAACTGCAGCAACCGCCAAAGCATCCACAAGATTACTCTGCGTCATCTGCAGAGGACGCCCAAAACAATCTAGAGATCCTACATAGCTATGTAAAGGAGAAAAGCCATACCAACACAATCCTATCCCCAACACACCTCGACGCATAGGAGTAGTATGACTATCTGCAATAATTACGCCTAATTCTTGCACACGAAAATAACTTTTTAACCACTCCCCAATCCGATTACATGATGCTAAAAGATCCCGAGGATATAAAACAAAAGCTTGATCTGTATTCGATTCGTCTATCCCTGCTGAAGGGATGAGAATACCTTCTTTTTTTGTGAGATATATACCGCTCTGTTCACAAAATATATACGCATCCGCTTCTCTTTTGATTAACTCAGCTTTGCTTATTTGAGCATCAGCAATAGCTCCTTCACACAGGCTTACTATTTTCGAGGAAACCACTACGATGTTTTTTTCTTGAAGCGGAGGTAATGACTCCTTAAAAATCTCCAGTAAAGAATCATTCGCTAATACTTTGCGTGTTTTTATAGGAGTAATTTTCATAACAATAAATCGTAAAATCCACGGTACTACGGATGCATTCTCTGTTCCAATTCGACAAATACTTTAGAGGAAAAATTGTATCCCCCAAGTACTCTTTCTTGATATGCGTCACAAAGCAAGTTTTTAAAAGAGTCTGTTGAAAAAAAACCTCAAAAAGCTCTGCTCCCCCAATCAAAAAAGGATTTTGAAGAAATAATTTCTTATATTCTTCGAAAGAAGAGACCCAAATACCCTGAGAAGCACGATACTTACGTGAAAATACAACAACCTTCCGATTACTTTTATATTTACTAGGAAGCGTTTCCCACGTTTTCCTTCCCATAATGATGGGATTATTTTGAATGGTTTCTGCAAAAAAACGCAAATCTTCAGGATAGCTCCATGGAAGCTTCCCCGAAGCTCCCATAACTCCTTTGGGATCAACAGCAACAACCCCTGTTACTTCCATCATACGGGCATTCCTGCCCAGGCTGCAGCCGCTAAAGCCCGTCTATTCCCCTCAACCTGATGTACACGTAAATAATCGACACCTTGATCATGAAGAGATACAGAACAGCCTATGGTTTCCCAATCACGATCTTCACTACTAAATCGACCCAGCATACTCAAACAAGATTTTCGAGAATGGCCGATTAATATTGGGCATTCTAACGTCTGTTTAAACCGCTCTACACCGTCCATAAGCAACATGGACTGCACAGGAGATTTCCCAAACCCTATACCTGGATCGAAGACTACTTGCCAGCGAGTATCTAACCCTATCCGAGAGAATGTTTCTAATTGAGATTCCCCCCAACGTAACATTTGCTCAACAGGAGATTCTTCGTAAGAAAGAACACAATCCGGACGTGGAGGCAAAGAACACGAATGATTAATCAATAATCGCAATTGAAATTCTTTTGCCAAATGTGCCATTTCCAAAGAGCCACCAGAAACATCATTAACCCAACGAATAGGAAATACTTCAATAGCTCGCCGTATGATCTCAGGACGAAAAGTATCTATCGACACATCTGGATATTGTTTAGCATGTCGCCATCGTTCCGCTAATAGCTTCAAAACAGGCTCTAAACGTTCCCATTCTTCTTCAACATTTCCTAAATCTTTTACCCGGGGATTGATTGCTTGAGCTCCCAAATCAATAATAGAAGCTCCTTCCGCAAATAGCCGCTCTGCATGTGCCGCAGCCCTTCTTGACTCTAAAAATAACCCAGTGTCCGATATAGAATTATCTGTGATATTCACAACGCCCATAATCTGGATTGCAGGCCCGAAACTTCCTAAAACATCGTTTTCCTTGAGTGGATAAATAGCTGAAATTTCTGCAAAGGTTTTCCCGTTGCAAGGTGCCCCTTTTGAATAAAAGAGACGATACGGACATAAGGAGGCAATCATCGAAAGAAGGAAGGGTCTGTCCAATAGTCTGGGATGCGGCACCGTGCATAATTCACTATGGTACGAAAATGCTTCTTCTCCGTAGAGAAGAATATCTATATCAATGGGCCGAGGAGCCCATTTTTGCGAATCATCCCTTCCAAAATCTTTTTGAATATCCTTGATTTTCTTGATGAGTTCGTCTGGAGAAAGCAATGTCTCTCCAATAACTACAGAATTAAAATAAGGAAGATCCCACTCTTTAGGAGCACCATCTAATAGTAGGGCCTTGGTCTCAAGAATCACGGAGCTTTTTATATTTCTTACTCCTGCTTTCTTTAAACTTGCGTAGGCACGTTTTATGTGGTCATGTCGGTTACCTAAATTCGAACCTAAACTTAAACAAACAAAATTCCAACTAGTCACGATACCTCTTTACTTATACTAAAACTGACAGGACTTAATAAATCTGGGACCGGAGGACGCTCTTTACTTACCCGCACATCAATCCTACAAACCTGATCGACTAAAGCCTCTTCGATTTTTTCCAGCAAAACCTTAGCCAAACGTTCAATTAAAGCACAGGGATTATTCGTTACAGTCTTTTCAATCAAAGAAGCGAGCGAAGCATAGCATACACTGTCTGACAGTTGATCAGTAGAGCAAGCCTTGGGTTCTTTTTTAAAAAAAAGAGAAAGAGAAACAAGAACGGGCTGCTCATAATGCCGTTCTTGTTCCGATACTCCCAAAGACACCCAAACACGAAAATCTGCAATATCTAACCGATACAACAAGACTCCTTACAAAAAGAAATACTAATTTTTGTAACTTTTTATCTTTCCTGAGCCAACCTTCTCTTCTTCCAATAAATCCAAAAATGCTCGTAATTGTTTGGAACGGATGGGGTGACGCATTTTCCGCAAAGCCTTAGCTTCAATCTGTCGAATTCGCTCTCTTGTTACATTGAACGCAGACCCAACCTCTTCCAAGGTTTTGGGACGACCATCTAGAAGACCAAACCGATGGATCAAAACAAACCGCTCCCGATCGGTAAGAGTCTTCAATACTTCTTTCATTTTGTCTTTCAACATAGAGTAGCCGGTAGCCTCAGCAGGAGATTCAACAGCGGTATCCTCTAAGAAATCTCCAAAAGAGCTTTCCCCACCATCTCCAACTTCTGCCTGCAGAGAAATCGGGTGCTGAGCTATCTTATAGATCTCTCGAACACGATCTGGAGTGAAACCTAGTTCTTCTCCCAACTCCTCAGGAGTAGGCTCTTTTCCTGTTTCCATCATCAGCTTCTTGGCTCCACGAAGCACTTTATTGATGGTTTCTATCATATGAACAGGAATCCGAATGGTTCTTGCCTGATCAGCAATTGCTCGTGTTACAGCCTGACGAATCCACCATGTGGCATACGTTGAAAATTTGTACCCACGACGATATTCAAATTTTTCCACGGCTTTCATCAAGCCCATATTTCCTTCTTGAATCAAATCTAAGAAAGACAAACCTCTATTGGTGTATTTCTTCGCGATAGAGATGACAAGCCGTAAATTGGATTCAACCATCTCTTTTTTGGCTTCCTGACTCTTATCCATCCAACGCTGCAACATTCGCACGTCTTTCTTAAACTCGTCGAGAGTCCTCCCAGCAGCTACCTCCCGCTTGTATAATTTGCGCCGTGCTGCAGCAAGTTTTGCTGCGGCAAACTTATTCCTTTCTGCTCGCACTTTCAAATCATTGATCTGTTGCTCTAATTGCAAGAAAGAGTCATATGCTTTGAAAACAACTTCCCCAAAATCTTCTGTAACATTGTGACGACAATGGAAGCATCGCAGATACGCTTGTGTTCGAATACGACATTTTTCAAGGTCATCATTTAGTTTAATCTGATCCTGCTTAGATAGTGTAGGATCCTTCAGAGCCAGAAGACGCTCTTCTAAATACGCATCCTCTTCTTTAAGCAGAGAAATCAGTTTAGGTAAAAGATTCAGAAAATGTGTTTTATCCTCGACTTCTTTCTCAGAAACAATTTTATCAAAACGTTCCTTACCATTGATAAGATATTGTGCGATGGACACCGCCTCTTTAGTCGAATAGCGAAAACGTAAAATAATTCTTTCGATTTGTACTTGAGCTTTCTCTATTCGTTTCGAAATCTCGACTTCTTCCTCCCTTGTAAGTAGCGGAACGGTCCCCATTTCTTTGAGGTACATACGAACAGGATCGTCCGGTGTTCCCTCAGAACGTTTAGCTAGCCCTTCTAGCTCTTTGGCTTCTTTTTTTCTTTCTTTCTGCCGTTCTACATCTGCTTGGTTCAGAACCTGAACATCCATCCCCGCAAGAAAAATTAAAACTTGATCGATCTGTTCTGGCGTATCGAAAGAAGGAGGAAGAATTTCGTTAATTTCTTCATATGTAATGAACCCTTGATCCTTAGCAAGAGTAACCAACTCTTCTAATTTTCTTTGGATTTCTTCTTCTTGAGCTGCTTCTGCAGCTTGATTATCTAGCGTATCCATGCGCATGCTGACAAATTAAAACTAAGGAAAAATCGGCCTAGAAAGTGACAGTCTATCTTAAGAAAAACAAGAAATCTAGGTATTTTTGCGATAAAAAAGCCTATTGATCTCACTAAAGCTTAAAAAATCTCAGCGTAAATCTTATTTTATTCTTAAATACAAGAAAGATTTGTAAAGAAACTCGCTTTCGCCGGGTACAAGACACCTAGTATATGCTGAGCAAAAGGTCCTTTATCTAACGTTACCACACAATAGTAAAAAGGAGTAGCTCCGAAAGCTTTCGTTTTAATCACAATTTTTCCAGAACGTTCCACTCGGGATTCTGTGAGTAAATCTCGTTCCCATTGGGCAAACCCCTCAAGAATAACATCATTATCTCCATTTAAAAAATCTTCCAATCCATACCCTGTCCAGTCCTTAAATAGTGCATTAGCAAAGAGTATCCTGCGGGCAAATGGCGCATAAATGAATAACATCCCTAAATTTTCTTCACGCAAACCATCGAACAACTGGCGACAGGCCAAAGAATAGTTGTGTGCTGTTGGATCTGTTCGGGTATACCGTAAAGCAGTCAAAGAGTCCGCAGCTTCTGTCGTCTCAACACGAAAAACTATTTTCCGAAATTCCAGCACAAGTTGAGCCACCACATCACGAGAAGCCACAGGTCTTCCTGGTAAATCCGTTTTAGCTTCCATTTCTAACTGCAGCAAGTTACGTAATTCGCACATCAAATCTTGCACTTTCGCTTCTAAATTACCAATATATGCCTGCCGCTTATCCAACATACTGTGTTGTTCAACAAAAGTCGCTTGATATTCATCATGAAGTTCTTGTTGATAAGCAAGAGTTTCTTTAAGTTCCTGACGTAATTGCTGATTTTCTAAAATTTTTTCATTACGCTCACGAACAGCAGCCTCTAACTGCATGCGCAATTGCTGATTTTCTTCCTTAATACGTCTTGAAATTTCTTCTATGTGATCATAACGCCCCTTCGCTTGAATAAACACTTCTCGAGCTTGGCCAAGTTGTTCCACCAATTTGTCGTTGTGCATCTTCAAACGGTCCGTCTCTTTTTGACGCTTTTCTATAGTTTCACGAATATTTTTTAACCCCTCATCTTGTTCTGTCAGCTTGCGGATCTTAGCTTCAAGAAGTTGTCCAGCAGCAGATCGCAACTGCCGCTCGCGAAACCCGATAGCAAATAACCATCCCAAGGAAGAGACTACAGGGAAAAGAAAATAACTATAACGCCATTGCTGCTCCGATAAAAAAGGCCAACTTCCTACGGGGAGGAGTATCGCTAATATAGGAGGAAGATAATAAAAATATCGAGACATGCAATGCTGAAATTTTTGCTTAATAAGTCTAGATTTGTCTCGATATTTTTTCTTATTCAAAACGTCCCGCGTCATGTCCGGTCCTTTCATCAAAAAATACTGCACTCCTGCAGTGAACTCTCAATAAAGCCTTTATAGTTTGTCAGAGTTCATCATCGTTTTCTTGAATTTTGGAATATAAACCGTTTTAGAATCTACTACGATGTTAACAATTACTAAAACTTCTTTTATATTGATTACTTTAACTTTCTCAACTCTATTTAAATCTCATTTTTCTTCTTCTTCCTCTTGGCTTCGTTTTATATATCCATTTTTCTTTCTATTTTATTGTCCTTTCACATAAAATCTCCATGTGTTCCGTCCCGGGTCACTTGTAAGGTCTAAGCGGATGGCATTGTTACTGCCGACACTCCTGTTAGATATTTGTGTCGGTCTCTGGGGTGACACTCCCAGAAATGACGTAAAGTTTCGGATACAACATTTATCCTACTCTCATGTCATGCCGAAAATCACAGTACGATTACTGTGAGGTGTCACGTTTGTTCTTTGCGTTAAAAATAGCCTAATTGGGAGAGATTATGGCACCAAAAAAACCGAGCAAGAAAGTCGGACCTCAGAAACGCCCTTCCGCAGAGAAGCGGGTTATCACTTCTAAGAAAAAGCAGCTGCGCAATCAAAGCTTCAAGTCGAGAGTGAAAACTACATTGAAAAAATTTGAATTAGCAGTGCAGTCTGGTGATGTAGAATCTATTTCAGCAGGATTACGTTCCGTTTACAGCATTGCAGATAAAGCTGTGAAACGAGGAATTTTTAAGAAGGGCAAAGCTGATCGAGTCAAAGCTCGTGCTTCTGGACGAGCCTGTACCGCCGCTTAGGACTTTCTGTTCTTTCCTAATTAAACGAATTCAGATCCAAGAAGCTGATGAATACGCTCATTTTCAGAAGCTTTTGGATCATTTTTTGTAAAAAATTTGATTTGCTTCGCGTTAAATGCGATTTAGTTCTATAATTTTTTCCCAAAACGCCTTCTTTTTAGTTTTCCTTCACGAAATATTTGAACAAAGAAAGCGCTAAATTCTTACCAGGGGTTTCCAATGGCAATACTACCATTTATGTTGAGTCCGGTGGGAAGATTCATGTCTTCTCCAGTCATGAATTGTCTACGTGGCGGAGCCGGTTCCTTTCGCTCAAAACTAAACACTGTCAATGATCTTTTTGATTTAGCTTCTTCCGCCTGCTCGGTAACGCGACTTGCGCCGGGAGTTTCTTGGTCTGAATCTACCCACCAACAGCTTTCAACTATTGAGTCAACCTTGGGTGCTGCTCAAAGTGCAAACAACTCAGTACAAGTTGGATGTGGGATTGTTCAGATGTTAACAGGCGGCTTGTTCTTCGAAACGAACCCTGACGGTTCTTTCCGAGTAGATCCCGTCTCGAAGCAAAGACAACTTCTATCTCCTTTGACTGCTTTAAGTAAAGTAACGCGTTTGGCTAGTAAGATCCTAAGCACCGCGAGATTTATGGGATCTGCAACCCTTCCTGTTTACCAATTAGGCACACATGCAAGAGGCCTCGGATTATCTGCTTTGGCATTCGGGGCTGTCAGCTCTGCTTTCGATGTTGCTGATAACATTCAAGCAATTCACCATGCCGTTAAAGCAGATCCAAGCGGAGATGGAAAAACTCCTACCTTTGCAGATCGCTGCAAAGCAGCACGCGCTAGCATGTTTGCTCTGCTTTGTAGTGTCCTCGATGTGGTGGCTCAAGGATTCAATTTCGTTGTCGAAGCCATTTCAAGCGTATTTTTGGGAGCACATACGGCTTTTATTGTGGGTATTTTCTGCTTCCTATCTGCTTTGGGGAATATTATTCTTGCTCTTGCTTCCTAGATTTTTACACATTTTTTATATGCGAAGCTCATGGGTATATCTGTGAGCTTCTTTTTTTCTAATTAGAGTAAATTTCAGCAGCTAGGTGAGACAGGACCCCATTGAGAACCTGCATAGACGTGGAAACTAATGTCCATTCTTGTTGGATATTCGTCATCTGGTTTTGTAAGTTTAACTGTTGTGTTTGGCTTTGCGTTAGATAATCGTGTTGATCTGTTTGTACTAAGGTATGCATAGGTCCTAGTCCTCCAGAAGGGCTCGTGTTATCAAACCCGTTAGTAACATATCCTTCTAAGCTCGCTAATGTTGAAATCCAGTCCGTAGGACCCGTGATCTTGTATTTCTTGTCATCGTAAGTATTATTTGATGACAAAGGTTCATAGTTCAGACTGCCCAGTAAAGAATCCAAAACACTAAGCTGTTCAACAATAATTCGAATGAAAGATAAATATAAATTAGCCTGCGTACGCATATTATTGGCTTGAGCAGCCGTCACTTTATTACCAGCCGCCAAAGCTTCAACCTTGCCCAGCAAAGTCTTTCCAAACTCTTCCGCTCGATAACAACTATTGATATCTCTAACGATGTACTCACGTTCTTTCGCTAAAGCACTCACGAACTCGAAGAAATCTCCGCAAAAATAATCGTTCCCTTCTTTGCTCTGTACAAGATAAGAAGAGAGATTATAGTAAACGGAAGATGTAGAGAAATGATTGGTAATTGACAACAGGTCATTGACAGCATTGGCAGCAATGTTATTAAAATTCACTTCCTGAATCAAAGGATTTAAGAAATTTTCTTGCTTAGGAATCTGTGTATTTAAAATGAGGTGGATAAAAGCAGACCCTAAACTTGTTGACTGAACCCAGCTATTCACTGCTTTCACACGTAGAGATTCTTGATTTCCAGAAGAAACATTAAAGCTTGCTTTTGCTGGATCTAACTCTTCATAAGTTGTGTTCAATGCATCTATCTCCTCCTGGAATGTATTCAGATATTCAGCTGCTTTGGTCTGAAACTCCGTCAGCATAGTCTGAGCTTGATTCGCAGCACCAGAAAGGTCTAAGTTTTGTGTAATTACCTTATCTACAAAATTGCTAAAATTAGCTCGGCAGACTCCATTACCATTTCCACTACCATTCGCTATATAGTTAGTTTGTAACTCTGAATCGCTTGGTATAGTCGAGCTAAAAGATTCAAAAAACTTCTGTTTTACAAGTTCTTGCCATTTTTCTTTAACTTTCTGAATCACAGCGTTTTTATCAAGCGTCGTATTTGCCATCGTACATTCCGCTACCTCACAATAAGCCGCCATATAGGATATTACGTGTGCTAAAGTCTGTGTTGTATTGGTATTATTGAGTTGTAGAAATTGGTTCACATACTCTGTGACCAGGGCAATTCCTTTATCTTCCAAAACGCCAGATAGCTGAGATAGCGCCATCAACCCTGCGTAGCACTCCATAACAGACGTCAACCTTATAGATGTAAACGCTTTATTATCGTTTAAACGCTTAACCCCTTCGAGCATACCTTCTAAAGAGGCCTGGGCTTGTTCAAACGAAGTTTTTTTAATTTCCAGCTCTTGGATATTTGATTCTATGCTAGCACGTATAGTTTGGAGATTTTGTGTTGCTTGCTGGAAAGCTTTGACAACAGCTCCTTTACAAATCCCCGCATCTTGCTTAGTCAGGTACTCATCCATAACCTGTGGAGATGGCAGAGCTGCCTGGGTATAAATTTTACTGATGTCGGCCTCATTTAAATTGCTGTTAGTTGCATATGGAATCATGGCAAGTACAGCTTCAATAACCTCTTGAGAACCTCCTAAAGCATACTCCGTCTCTATGGCGTTACTAAAAGCATCCATCCATTCCTTAAGCACCAGCTTGGCATTTTCTGTTTTGATATTATCCTTTGTAAGAGTAGTAGAAACATTGGGTCCCAATGCTAAGCACAAATCTAACATCGTACGAATGTCCTTTCCCACACTTGCACGATACCGCCAGAGAGCTTCTTTTACGTGTGTCTGAAAATACTCAGAGATATAGTAATCCTCATAATCTTTCTGTGAGTCCGCAATCACTTGTTCAGAAGCCCCTTGTGCTGTTAACTGAGCGGTAATACGATCTTTTCCCTCTTGAATGTTTTGCTCTTGTTCTTGCTTGATAACCTCTTTAATAGATTCATCAGAAGGAGTATACGCACTACTAAAAACTGCGTTTTGTTCTGTATCAGAAAGCGAAGGTTTCGATTGATAAGAAGCCATCAAAACTAAAGTAGCGGACACTCCCGCGACTTGAGTCATGGGAAGTTCAGGAATCTCCTCAATAAGCGTATTTAAATTCTCGGTAATCGTAGTGACTAGCGCTTTTGCCGTGCTTGCTTTGATCGCGTCAACAGTGCTACCTGAGATGGTTCCGGAAGAGGGTGTGCTTCCTTCCCAAACTTTCCTTATAACCCTATCTCCTCCTGGGAAAATTCTATTATCTGGGTTGATGATGGAGCCCACACCAAGATATCCAGATTCTAAAGCTACTGCCAAACGTCTTAATACATAGAGTCCAGAGTTTAACTCTTCAATATCAATAGCAGGCTTTGCTTTGTTTTCAAAATGAGAACAAGGGTTTGTGAGTTTGAGTTTAAATAACCCCTCTCCAGATACAGTACTTGGCCGAAAATTTAAATAGTAAGAAGACATAAAAACAAAATTAAAAACTTTTATGTTTTTATTTTCTTATTAAAAAAAGTTTTTTTCTATGTTTGTTTTTATAAAATTTTTTGTGGTAATCTTTTTATAAAAGATAATAGTTGAGATGTGTTCTATGAACATATTTAATAAAATTCATTCTATTTCAAAAGATTACACAAAAATAGAAACATTATTTTCTTCTAAACATGAAAATAATCCCCTCTCTATACACCATATTATGCAATTCCAAAAGGCTGAAATAGAACGAACCGCGATTCAAAATGTTTTATCTCTTTTAGACCAAGGTATACAAGGAAGATATGAGCAGTTGGTGAGCTCTCTGTCGATTGATACCTTTGCCACATCTTCTCAACCATCTATTGACTCTAACTCAGCAAGCTATGATCCTCCTCATTTAGATCCTCTTTACAATGCATCTAAACAGGCCTGGACTCACAATGTATTAGTAAATTTTTTAGCAGTTGTTACTTCCGCAAAAGCAAAAGCCACAGAAATCTCTCAACAACAAAATCCTCCAACGACAGATCTCAAGACTTTCACAGACCTTTCTAGTTTACTGATCGAACTGGTCAATAAGGCTAAAGATGGTGAATTATCTAATGCAGACTTCGAAACTGTTAATCTTCTTCCCGATCAAATCTTTAATGCCATTCAAACTTTTCCCTTTGATGGAAGCCAAAAAGTGACTTTTTCGAATAATTTATTAGCTTCTTTTGGAGAAGACTCCTCTATAGAACAGGTCTTTGCGGATATGCGCATAGAAGGGCTTCAAGATGTTTTAAATATCGTTCAAACAAAACTTTCTCCTGAAGAATTTGCTTCGTTTCAAGATTTACAAGACGTCATAGATACTCTTCGTGAATATGTAGGACCTTTTGATAGTGAAGGTTTCAATACCATTTTACAGACAAGTGAAGCTCTGTCTTCAGCCATTGTCAATACCTCATTAACTAGTAATGAAAAAATTGAGCTCTGCCGCAACATTGCAGACCTCTATAGAGATCAGGCCTCATCTATTAAAAATCTAGATAATGTTTTGAATGAAACTATTTATGTAAATGCAAGAAATAGTTCGCTCTTCTCTAATATTTGTAGCCTTGTTGAGTTCATTATGGGCAGTTTCGCTCCTATTGGATTGAATGAAACAACCATAGAAGTGACGAATGCTATCATTGCTGGAGCATTACAAGCTGTTCGTGCTATTGATTCTCGATTCCATGAACTAACCCCAGAACAACAAACTTTAGTTAATAATACCGTTAATACACTCAATGATTTTAAAGCTGGTGACTATGTCGGAGCTGTCTGGGCCTACTTTATAGCAGCAACGACGATCGCCTCTAAAGACTCTGTAACTGTAGATGAAGTTAAGCAAGCATTACGATCTCAAGCAAATACCATTCACTCTTCCTTTTCTCTTGCCCAAACCCTGGAATCTACACTTACAAGTATTGTTGCAGAAAATGGACAATTCAAAGTTACAGTCGATGGTGTACAGCGGCAGTACACTATTTTCAGCAAAGCTGACAATTCTAATAATGCTGTCCTTAACCCCGTCCTTCTTAACTTCGGATCTATAGGATTCTTACCCAACATCACTGATGCTGCGAATCATCACGCTGAAACTTCTGCTCGAGCCTTCTTTAGATTTAGGGCATTAGCACAAGTAGAGAGTGCGAAATTAGACAACACATTACAAGAAAGCGAAGATCTTTTACAACGAATCACTCAACTACGCAAAGACCTGTTTTCCCAACAACTATTAGCACAATCTTACGAGATCCGTTCTCTTCCTCTTCCTTCTGCTGTTGCTTCCGTTCTGATAGATCGCTATATGCCTAAAGAAATCGACTATTTGACACAGATGAAAGCCGATCTATACTATAGTAATTTTGGCTCTAGCGTAGGAAATGCAATAATTGAAGCTATTTCTTTCTTCGTTAACGGAGCTACGTATTTTAACTTTGCAAGCTTTGCAGGGCAGCAACCTATGACCGGCATGGCTATAGATACTTTCCCAGGATCAAAAGAAACTGCTGAAGCTAAACTAGCTTTAGAAAAACAACAAGCAAAGCTTTACATGGCATATACTGCAAATGCTCTGAATGTTGTACAAGATCAGTTAGATAAAGTTCAGAAAGATACGGTTATTACCAACGAACAACGCTTACGCATTATAGACGCTTTGAATGGTTATGCTGATAACCTCAATGCGATTAATGGTTCCTTAGTACTACTCCAGGTATATCTTAACCCTCTGACCGTAGGTGTTCGCAACGGAAATCAAGCTCAAGACAAAGATCCGGAAGGAACGTTCCATGTATTCGGAGGGCAAGATCAATGGCAAGCTCGTCTAGAAACGCTAGAAGATGCTCTTGTTTCCGGTCTCCCTTCTAACATTATCGGAGGAGGATTGTTTCCTATGCAAGCAACTGTGCAGGCAGATCAACAAGCTTATGCAGATATGGGTCAAAACTATCAACTAGAAATGCAAATGCACATGACTGCTATGCAGCAAGAATGGACTGTTGTTGCTACATCTTTACAAATTCTTAATCAAATCTATCTCGGATTGACTAGAAAACTGGCTGGATAGAAAAAGCAGCTTAAAAGATAAGCTGCTTTTTTAAAACTATCGTATCAAGTTACGAGCTAATCCTAAATAAATTTGATTCAATAGCTGAAGCGAGGTTGCAACAACCATCCACTCTTGCTGCATAGAGGTAAGATGCATTTGTAACTCTAGCTGAAAATTCTGGCCCATATCTGCATAAGCCTGCTGGTTTGAGTGTACAAGTGCTTGCATTTGGAACATTCCAACGTTTACTGCGCTTCCTGCTTCTCCAGAAACTACCGTATCTTCTAAGTTCTGTAAAACCAAACGCCAGTTTGTTCCATCTGTGCCATTTATACCATTGGTAACTTGAAAAACCCCTGCAACATCAGAAACAGCCGCTATCGTAAGTGGTGCCAAGTGAGTCTTTAATGACGTTAAAGAGGTACTGATCGCATCAAGAATACTTGTATACCGTGTCAACTCATCCGTTATACTCTTTTTCTGCTCAGCAGAAAGTTTCGTATCAGCAGTAACAAGACTTTGTTGATTAGTTACCGTAGTCTTGGCATCCGTAGTAATCTTTAGAAAAATATCGACCTGTTTTTTTTCTTCTTCGAGCTTCTCTTTAGCACTATCTACAGATCCTGCAAAAATGTTCTCTCCTGTTTTCCCAGCAGCAGGAGGTTGCCCAATGTAGTTAGCAAACCCAAAATACGTGGCAGAATTCACATACGAACTAATCGCCTCTAAGATTGTATTCCCAATATTAGAGCCGAAATTTCCGTAGTAAAGACGCGCAGATATCGCCTCTAAAAATAACACTTCTTTTGGCATGTAATGATCAATCAATACAGAGGCTACAGCAGAAGGGAGAGGAGAAGCTTCTACTCCTTTGGTTTGCACTACAGTCTTACCTGTATTTAAATCTGTCTGCATCTTCGTTAGAAACTGATTCTTTGATTCCTTTTGAGTAATATGTTTAAGAATAGAGCTTTTCTCAGAATTTGCCCGAAGAATAAAACTATCCCTTTCTTTATGAAAAAGATTAGCTTCAGAAAGTGCAACAGATACCATTGTCCCTAGTATTTGATGAAAACTTTCTCCTAAAGTCATTTCATCACAGATCTCTCTTCCTGATGCATCATAAGAAAATAGCGCGTAATTTTCCCCATTTGTTAATGTTACGGATCCTTGTTGAGAACACGTCTGCAAAACTTTTCGCATAGTAGCCGTCAACACAAACTCTTCACTCAATCCGCTCCATGCTTCTGTAAAACTCTCTTCCACACCTTCCAACAACCTTGTCTCATCGTTCCGACAGTTCACGATGATTAAGTGCGCCCATAGAACACCCAAATACTCATCTATGTTCTGATCCTGTAACGAAGAAACAGCTGCATTAATCATTTGCTGCTGTTCTTTTGTTAAAGAATTAAAAGATATACCTATTGCTCGCACTGTAGGTAAAATACTTACCATCATAGCGGGGTTTAATAAAATACGCTCCTCGTCACTCACTGGAGATAATGACTGCATAAGAGAAGAAACTAATGACACGACCTGTGCAAAGTGACTATGTTGCCAGGAATACACAGATAAAGCTTCCTGCTCTAAATTGTGATATGTCTGGACAGCATCTACCTGTTCTTGGTACATGGCAGCTATCCGTTGGCAAAGGTCTACTTTATAACTAGCTTTTAGCCCTGATTCTACAATTTTAGAAGAAAGGTATCCCCCAACACGAGAGATCGCTTCGATATACTCCGGGCTAAGAAAGATTTCACTGGCGTGTTTGATATAGGAGATTTCATCAACTACATCTTGAAATATCGAAAACTCTTCTTCTGTCAAAAGCTCTTTAACTGTAGATAGAATCTCTTGGAAATGATCCAATCGAACTTTAGCAAAAGATTCCGCTAAACTTTCCTCAGATCCAAAAATATTTGTTAAAAACTGGATAAGCTCTAGTTGCCGAGTACCAGGCAAAGACGCTTTTTGTAAAACACTAATAACATCTTTAGAAAGAGAGAATAACCATCGGAGATCTTCTGCAGATAATCGCTCCTGCTTATCTCGTAGTGAGGCGGCATCCATACGGATGGCAAGCAAATCTCCTCGCTCTTCTTCCGTTAGCAAGGCATCCTCTACTAATATGTGATCAAGAACCTCATGGATGCCCTGAACGAATCGCGCTGCCCAACTTTGCTTAATCCCAGTAAAAATAGGTGTGGCTGAGGAAGAATCTACCACGGCCTGTGCAATGACTTGATTCTCAGCTTGTGTAGAAGAAATAGGTTTTTCTTGGATACGACTATCCTCAGAAAAACGTCCCGTTTTTCTTTCAATTTCAAACTGTTCTAAACGTTTAAGGAGGTTTCGATATTGTTGATCCGCTCTTTGATCAAAGGAAGCAAGAAGAGCTTTAAGAGCTTCTTGTTCGGCCTTGAGCTGCTCATATTGAGTAACCTGAGATAGGATCGTCGTAGAATCTGGTTGGGATAATTTTTTTGCTATAGCCTCAAGAGTGCTATTATAATCCGTTGATGATCCTTGTGTGTGGTTAATACGGTTCATTGCCAGCTCTCTAAAAAACCTTACAGTTTCACTTGTCGCGAACCTAGCCCAACAATATTTTTTTTACAACTTCCTCCCTGGTATTGAAAAACTTTTTTGTTTCTCTTTCTCGAAAAAGAGTCCAAAAAGAAAATTTCTTTTTGGACTCTTCTAGGTCATCATATTCCATCACCTAAACACTAAGAAAGGTAGTTGGAGAATATGGAAGCAATGTTGACCAGTACCTGTTGGATAAACGCGGGTTGTCTTCTGAATGCGTTTTCCTTAGACTCTGCGAGATCACGCTCTCCGTTAATAAATTCTTGCTCCAATTTTGCAGCAAATTTCTGCAAACTATCTGTAGAATTCTGAACCGCAGGATAGCCAAATTGTGGGGCTTTGGTGATCGATGCTGTTAGTTTTTGCATGATCTCTTGCTGATTTGCTTGAGGATTATTGGCAATAGTTCCCATCAAAGAATCCAGCACCTGTAAACGACTATACACATCCCCAAGAGTTCGACTATCTCTCACAATCGTTTCTGCGGCTCTGCGGCTGGCATCTGCACTACGTCCCTGGCTTTCTATACCAGAACGAGAAAGAGTCCTTGAAAGCGCAGGATTAGCGGTTTGACTTATAGCCGACTGCAAACCACTTCTACTTTCCGAATATACAGAATTCAGAGATTGGTAAGCAGAATACCCATCGGCAAGAGCGGATGCATAAGAACTTGATGAAGTCGAAGAGAATGCCGTTTTGTAAAGCTGTTTTACATTTGCCTGGATAGTTCCAGCTGCTCCAGCAGATCCTCCTCCAGTTCTTGCAGCAGCAAAAGCTATTTGTCCTAATGTTGTAGCTAAACCATCCGCGCTTGGTTGTTTCAAAGCTTGAGCAAGAGCATCTTTGATCGCCTGTATTTCTGCAGGGAGCTCGCCATTCGGTCCTTCCATCTGCTCCGTCATAGCTGTTAACTCAGCATTCATAGCTTCTAATTCTTTCGCTGTCGCAGGATTATTTACATTGAACTGCTCGATCATCGATCGAAACCCTTGCATAGCGATAGATGCCATTTCATTATCCGCATCATCCAGCAATAAGGAAATTCTATCTGATCTACCTGAAGTTTTCAAAGCCCCTGCAGCACTACCTGCAGAAGCAGCAGATCCACTTGGCCCAACAATAGGAATATCAGAACCACTAGGTTTTATATCTTCAATATCTTGCTGTGCTTGAGCAATTTGTCCTTCTGCTTTCGATACAAGAGGAGAAGATGTTAGTTCTGAATTCTCTTGTTTTAACTCCTCTACTTTCTCTTTCGATGCCTCAATAATCTCTTTACTTGCAGCAATATTATCAGGACTATTGTTCTGTTGTGCTTGAAGAACAGCTGCTTGGCTCTGATCACCAGCATCTACAATAGTCTGTAAAGCGTTACTCAATTTAAGCCCTGATTCCGAAGAATTCTTGATCACTTCCTCTGCGTTAGAAAGAACGCCATCGTAGTTGCTGATATTACCAGCTTGAAGCTCTTTAATAACATTCTCAGCTTCATTAAGATTAGCTTCAAACTGGCTACCAATTGCAGGAATTTGGCCAGCAGAATCCGTTGTTTTTAACGCCTCTATCAATGAGAGGTTTTGGTTTTGCAACGTAACAAGCTTATCTAACTTATTAATAACCTCTTGTTTATCTTGAAGAGCTTGTTTAATATTCTCGATCTCTGTTTGATGAGTTTGGTCCGAACCTGCTAAGCGCTCCATATCCTGGAGAGCAGCTTTCAATTCCGTCATATTTTTTTCATAATCAGCAAGCGTTGTTGCATCCTGTAAACCAGTCTTTGCTGCATCAAAATCTGCTTTAGCATCATCATAATCAGCTGCCGGAGTACGAGTAACCGCTGAACTAGACGCGCTAGCTTCTACACCAAGCGAAGAACTTGTAAGGCCAGAAAGTTTATTCACAATAGCATCACGAAGAGCCACTAACGCATTTCTTGCTGCCGATAAAAAATTCCATCGACTAACAGAAGTCGATTTGGTAGAGCTAGCTCCTTCAGCTTGTGTCGCTGCCTGAGTCTTCGAATCCGCTGTAACTTGTTCATTTTGAGATGATTGTTGTGAAACAATCGGATTCGGCATACTCTGATTTGAAGAAATTGATTCTGGTCCTGGTCCCATAATAATAAAAAAAATAAAAACTCTTCTTCTTTAATTATAAATGGCAATAAAAAAAAGCCCATACCCGAAATAACGGATATGGGCTTTTACTGACTTTATTTTAAAAATTAGAACGAAGAAATTAATCCAAGATCATATTTTCTATAGGTAAAGTCACTACCAAGCTGATCATTAGCTGGCTTAGAGTATGCCGCATAAGCCCGGAAAGATACTGAATCAGTCAATCCCAAGACGAACTGATAGGCTACCCCTTTGTAGTTAGTAAATCCATTAGCCTCTTTAGGATCTAGTCCTTGCTTTATCGCTTGAGCAAACCAATATTTCATTTGATTTCCTCGACCGATACCAGCTACATCAATCTCTGGAATAGCCAAAGCCTCTACATACTCATAGCGAGCTGTCAAAGACCAATCTCCAGCTCGTCTAACTCCACCAAGAGTACATCCTACAAACCAAGCATGGTTCTCTTTACCATTTGTGATTTGTGTTGCGGGTTGTTTCCAGTTATCTGGTAACTCTGCTAATGGATTAAAGACATAGGCCCCGTAAGTATACAGATTTTTGGTTTGTCCGTTAAACCAAGGTACAGCCGTACTCTTTCCAACTAACCACTGCCATACTAAATAATCATATTTTGTATCTGGTTTAGCGGGTTGAGTTGCGCTTGCATCTGCAGGATCATTCGTTTTTGCTGTTAATGTGTTCCAATCAATAACGCTGGTCTTCACCACAAAATTACCAGGAAGCTTATTCAAGACAGCTTCCACAACCCAGGCGTATTCTTTTTCTGTCATATTTACGACAAAAGGTCCCCCATGAACGATCATAGTGAAGGGAAGGCTTTCGCTAATACGTCGTGCAGCGTATAGGTGGATACCATCGAAATTACTATTAAACTGCACGTCGGAATCAAAAATATCTCCCAATCCAGAACGACCTATTTCTGCAAAAACTTCTGCTTGGGTCTCTGGGTTTTTATAAAATCTATATCCTAAGAAAGCTCTATTGATATCCAAACCGGCTGCAGAAGATTCCCCACCAGCGATAGTCACCCAGTTCATTTTTGAGGTCATCCAACTGTTTGCAGCTGTATAATCCACATACAAGTTGAATTCGCTGCGATAGCGATTGACGGGTAACATAGGCTTAGCCGGCGGCTTTTGTACACTTTCAAGATCTTCTTTGGCATAAATCCATCGAGCACGAACATCCCCAGCTAAACGTAGAATCCCATCGCGCTTACGAGTTTCTACAAATCCTTTAGAACTCAAATAAGAATCTAAATCACTTACAGACCATAGTCGGCTATCGTCAGAATGAACTTGTGCAGAAGCAACATTGGTAGCTCCACAACCGAGTAAAAGAGCGCCTACAATCCTCTGATAAAAGTATTTTTTCATAATGTCCTTGGCATACATACAACCGGCCCATAGTTGGTATTTTATTGAGAAATATTGACGAAATTCTCATTTCTTGGGACGTTTGATTTTTTTCGCAAATAGTTACAATTCTCTTATTTACACAAACATCATTGTAACCAGGACAAAAACTATAGCTTAGGCAGCATTTTTTCCGAAAATACAGTTATCTTCTTGAAGAAAAAAGAAGATCTAAGAGATTAGCTGATACGCTAGTTTCTTAGGATAGACTGATGCCCCTTCCAGTACTGGAAAGAAGTAAGATTGATCAGATCTGCTGCTCTTAATACCTTAGCCAACCCAAACAAAATCACTAAGAAAAGCATAGACTCTGCGAAAAAGACCCCGCATTGATCTAAAAAAGACATTAACGGTTTCACAGGCTGTGTCAATGGATGAATCCACACAACGTACGTAGTATTTGTTACAATATTCACTCCAATTGTAATAGCAGCCGCTAGAATCGTCGTCATGACTGTCTTCCCGCTCTCTTTGACTGTACGCCACATCAATCCTTTGTAAGTAGGTAAGCTCTTGCCCGCACAGTACCATAAAATAGCTAATTGTCCCCAAGATGCTAATGAAGTCGCGTAAGCTAAAACGGCCACATGCTTACAAAACACGCATCCAAGCACGTTGAGAACCATGTTAGCAATAGCGGAAACAATCCCCACCAACATGGGAACTTTATAATTTCTTCTTGCATAAAAAAGCGCAGAAACCAGTGGAGCTAGTGCCATAGGGATAATACTTCCACTATAACCGCGTAGAACTTCCACAATGGCATGCACAGCTGTTGTTGGGAAAACACCATGCTCGTACAGCACTCGTACACCAGGAAGAGCCAATAGCAAAAGCCCCATAGACATAACGAGCATAACAGTGGCAGTAAGCTTCAAAGAAAACCTTAAAAGGTCATATCCTTGTTGATGTTCGTTATCCTGCACACAACGAGAAATAGCCGGAAGAAGTACTGTGAAAACCCCAAGACCAAATAAATGCACAGGTAGCTGCTGTATACGAACAGAGTACATAAGATATAAAGGGCCTACCTCATTGATATATCTTGCTAGCCACATATCACAAAGCAGATTCAATTGAAAAATACCCATAGATAATAATCCTAGAGAAAGCGGAGCGATCAACGCACGAATACTATCCCGCTCCTTAGGAATTTCCCTACTCTGCCCTAAAAACTTCATAACACCAGGAATCGTCACAGCCCATTCTAAAACGAACCCTATAACGAGAACCATAGCTAATCCAAAAATACGTTGGCGAGGGTCACAATTTCGTGCTAAAAAAACCGTGCCGATCCACAGTACATTGACAACAGAAGGAGCTAGTCCTACACTTAAAAACTTCTTTTCACAATGTAACAGTGTAGAATTCACTGTGTACATCATCAGAAAAATCCCTGAAGGAAGTAATATGATCGTTAGTAACAAGGTATCAAATAGACTTCCTTTAACACAGGAACACCAAACACCAAGTCCTAATTCTATAACTAGGGTAAATAGTATGGCGCTGTAACAAAAGAATCTCGAAAAGCTTCTAAAGAAGAAAGCTGCTCGAGAAAGGTTTTGTGCACGCAAAAATTCAAAATGTGGAATAAAAGCGAGACCAAGAATAGGCCCCCCCAGCAGTTTTCTTAAAAAAAAGATTGTTCGAAAAGCCAGCCAAAAAGAGGCAACTAAGGGATCTGCGCCAAAATATGTAGCCATAATAATCTCACGCAACATCCCAGTAAGACGGCTAAAAAATGTTCCGGACAGCAAATTAAATAGCGAGCGCACTAGCGACCCTTCATCGTCTTTCCTCATTCCTCTCCTCGTTCATTTATTTTGAGCTTTTCTGAGCTCCTCTTTGCTAAATAATGGCTGGTAATATTTTTCTGATAATGCACTAATTTCTGCTATTCTCGCTATTTATAGTTTCTTTAATCAAAAACCTCTGGCAATCTTCTATCATGAATAACTAGTTAGAACAATGAGATATGTTTATACTTCCTCCTCCTAATGAGTCTTTACTAGGAGCGCATACTTCTGCTTCTGGAGGACTACACAACGCTCTTTATGAAGGGCGTGACATCGGAGCAACGACGGTTCAACTATTTACTGCGAACCAGCGCCAATGGAAACGACGCTCTTTAACACAAAGCATGATTGAGCAGTTTCAAACAGCTATGGACGAAACCTCTTTATCTTACATAATGAGTCACGCTGGCTATTTGAATAATCCAGGAGCTCCCAATCCAGAAATTCTTGAAAAAACACGTACATGCATGTACCAAGAAATAGCCGATTGCTTAGCTTTAGGTATTTCTTTTGTTAACTTTCATCCTGGAGCAGCTCTTTCTGATTCTAAGGAGAATTGTCTTGATCGAGCAATCTCCAGTTTTTCACAAATGGCTCCTCTTTTCGCAACAAATCCCTCGTTGGTTATTCTACTAGAGACAACAGCAGGTCAAGGCTCCTTGATAGGAAGTACTTTTGAAGAGCTTGCCTATCTCGTACAAGGATTAAAATCTCAGGTACCTATCGGTATTTGCTTGGATACCTGTCACATCTTTGCTGCTGGCTACGATATTTCTTCCTCAGAAGGATGGGAACAGGTACTGAAGCATTTCGATGACGTCATTGGGCTCTCTTTTTTAAGAGCCTTACATCTGAATGACTCAGTGTTTGCTCTCGGAAAAAATAAAGACCGCCATGCTCCTATCGGAGAAGGCTGCATAGGCGAAGAAAGCTTTCGTTTTCTCATGCAGGACCCACGCACACAAAATCTTCCTAAATACTTAGAGACTCCTGGTGGTCCTGATTTATGGGTAAAAGAAATTCGCTACCTAAAGAAAGCTTACCAGGGCTAAAACGCAGTTCATGCTCTCCACAAAAAAGCCCCGCTTTCGCAGGGCTTTGAAAGACGTCTCTACATCACCGAACAAAAAAGTTAGGTTCTGTGGGATAGAAACTCACAAATAACAGAAACATTTACCGGTAAAGGAAGCTGAGAAGCAATCTGATCAATTTCTGGAGCGACTACCAACTCTCCTCTGAAAGCTCCCTTATCCAAGGACAAGTACGCTGGGAGAGAACTTTGATCCTTACCCTCTAAAGATTCCGTAACTATAGCTAATCTTTTCGATTTTTCTTTTAAAGAAACCTGCATACCGGGACGAACAAAGAACGATCGTCTATCTACTTTCTTCCCGTTTACTAAAACATGCCCATGAGAAACCAATTGCTGAGCAGCAAAAATCGTCTTAGCAAAGCCTAATCGATAGACGATATTGTCCAAACGGCATTCAAACTTCTCTAGGAACATCTGCGCAACGTTCCCTTGCTTATTCACGACCTCTTTATAAGCTTTAACCAGCTGCTTCTCCAAGATCATCCCATAGCAAGCCTTCAATTTTTGCTTCTCTTCTAACTGTAAACCATAGTCAGACTTCTTTTTTCTTTGCATGCCGTGCTGACCCGGAGGATTGGGCTTTCTTAGCAAAGGGTTTCGACCTCTTCCAAAGATGTTAGCTCCAAAACGTCTCGCTATTCTGTTTTTAGGGCCACAATATCTCGCCATGTTCAGTCCTTGTTTCATTCCTTAAAAAACACCGCCCCGATAACTTTTCTGGAGACGCTGTTGAACGCGAGTTCCCCGCGCTTGACAAAATACAAAAGAGCATTCTAGTTCGATTTACAATTTTCTACAATGGATTTCCTGGATTCTTATCTCTTAAAAAAACTCTTCTTATTAAAAAGTCTCAAATAGGCATTTTAAACTAGATTTTTGTTTAGAAAGATTGTGAAACTTTCTTTTTATTCCCTCATCAAAACCCTTTGATCTATTCCAGCTATCTCGTATAATTCCCCCTTTAGTCTCTTAAAAAAGTTTCTTAAACTAGATTTTCGAGTTATTTTTAGCTTTAGTTTAATCGTGGGAAAAGTTCTCAGCATATAGGATGTCTTCATGGAAAAGAATTATTATGCTCTAGCGTATTACTACTTTGGTCCCGTAAGTAACCCTCAAGAAGAAATTGCTTTACACAAGCAATTATTCAAAACCATGGACGTTTCTTGCCGGATTTATATCTCTGAACAAGGAATTAATGGTCAGTTTAGTGGATATCAGCCGGATGCTGAACGCTATATGGCGTGGTTGAAACAGCGCCCTGATTTTGCTTCAATAAAATTCAAAATTCACCACATCAAAGAGAATGTATTTCCAAGAGTTACTGTGAAATATCGTAAGGAACTCGTGGCTTTAGGATGCTCTGTAGACGTAACGAAACAAGGGAAACACATTTCTCCCGAAGAATGGCATGAAAAACTCCAAGAGAACCGTTGTCTAGTTTTAGACGTGCGCAATAATTACGAATGGAAGATTGGTCATTTTGAAAATGCTGTTCTCCCAGATATAGAAACTTTCCGAGAGTTTCCAGCTTATGCAGATCGTCTTGCTAAAGAGTATAATCCAGAAAATACTCCAGTGATGATGTATTGTACAGGAGGAATCCGTTGCGAATTATATTCCGCTCTTCTTTTGGAAAAAGGGTTTAAAGAGGTTTACCAGCTTGATGGGGGTGTAATCGCCTACGGGTTGAAGATGGGAACAGGAAAGTGGAAAGGTAAGCTATTTGTATTCGACGACAGAATGGCTGTTCCTATTGACGAAGCAGACACCCATGTTCCTCCTATTTCGCAATGTTCATTGTGCAATATAGAATCTGATACCTACTATAACTGTGCTAATACTGACTGTAACAATCTTTTTATTTGCTGCGAATCTTGTATTGCTAAACATAAAGGTTGTTGTTCAGAGACATGTTCCCAAGCTCCTCGTATTCGAGCATTTTCAACAGAAAGAGGAAATAAACCCTTCCGAAGAAAACATCTTTGCATGGCAACAGAACAAAAGTGTTGTTTAAAGGAAACAGAAGCCTCTTTTGTATAAAACAACAAAAAAGGGAGCACCAGTTAAAACTGGTGCCCCCTTCCAAAGTCTTCCGGGCAAAGGCTAACATATTGAAAGATTTAATGAAATCTGCAAAGCACGTTTTTGCACAAAAATTCTAATGGATCTAAAAACCTTAACCCTTCTTTTTTCAATAAATTCAGATTTTTAATACAAAAGTGAAAAGACTGATCAACCAAATCTATTGCTGCAGATTTTCCGAATAACAGCGCATAGTTTAAATGTTTTTTATCCTTATTATCTTGATCAAGATCGGCAAGATCATCACATAACTGAAACAGAACACCAAAATGTTCCGCAAAATCAGAAACCAGAGACACGCTCCCTCGATTTCCTCCCCCAAATAGCCATCCAGCTACGCACGCTATTTCAAATAGAGCTCCTGTTTTCTTTTTAATGATTCCTAGAACACTTTCTTCAGAAAAATCTTGAGAAAACACATCTTCATACTGACCACCTAAAATTCCTCCAGCACCAAACCGTAATTCAATGAGTTTCAAAATATCTTCATAGGCATCTTCTATTTCCTGCTTGAATGAAACTTTTTCTTTTAAAATTTTTGCGTTCTTATGGATTCTTGCATAAGCTGCAGGAATCAACGCATATGAAGCAAGAAGAGCGGAAGCTTCATCAAAAGCTTTGTGAACAGAAGGCTTCCCTCTACGCAGATCATCATCATCCATGCAAGGTAGATCATCAGCTATTAGCGTAGATGTATGGATATACTCAATAGCAATCGCTGTATCCAGCACATCTCTTTCTTTACGGACCCCATCCGCAAATAAACATACAAGTAAAGGACGAATACGCTTTCCTCCTCCCAGAAGAGCATATTCTATGGGTTCCCGCAATCCACTCTGAGATTTGCCAAAATCTTCCAAAGAATCTCGGAGTTTTTTTTCCACTTTCGATCGATAAACACTGAAATAATCCATATTCTACTTTTTCTTTAAAAGAGCCTCCTAATAAATAGTTTGATTAGGAAGAATCCTTGTAGTACTACTCACATAACATCCAGGGTTAAGCACGGTATTACATCCAATGCTTACTCCGCTACCTAAGAAAGCTCCAAGTTTTTTTCGTTTTGTATCATACCGTTCTCCAGCATAACGAAAGAAAATGGTTTTGCTATCTAATCGAAAATTCGCGCAACGAACCCCAGCACCTAAATTCACCCAAGAACCCAAAACAGAGTCTCCAACGTAAGCAAAGTGTGCCGCCTTAACATGATGTCCTAAATAGCTGTTTTTGACCTCAGAACAATGCCCCACAACACAATGCGCACCTGTGATGACACCTCCGCGTATGTAAGCACCATGACGCACTTGCGTATAAGGTCCAATAATGCAAGGACCACAAATATAGGCCCCAGATTCTACATAAGCACCCTCTTGAATCTCAATCGTCTCTCTATTTTTTAAATAAACCCCTTCTTCGAGATGACCATGAATTCCGGAAAAAGTATGTGAGGAGAGGGTTTCCTCAAGGAGATTAAGAATAGACCAAACAAACTCCGCCCGACTAATAATTTCTGGATAAAGAAATTCTTCTGGGGAAAATAGAGAGGCTGCTAAAACCATACTAAGCTCCGGATAAAAAACTTAGTTGGATATTTAAGCACCCTCTGTTGTTTTAAGAAAGCTTTGTATCTTCTTGAGAACCTTTTTTATCTTGATCTTCATCAGAAAAAAGATATCCAACACCGCGCACAGTGATTATCTTATCTCCATAAGCTCCTAACTTTTTTCTTAAAGAAGCTATATGCACATCTACGTTTCTCGCTACAATTGCTTTAGCGTGATTCTTAATCTCTTCTAAGAGATGTTTTCGCAAACACAGTTGTCCTTTGTTCAGTAGTAGCCTTTTCAAAATACCTGATTCAGAAGGCGTTAAATGAACACTTCCCGCTGGCGTCTCTACCATTAATTTTAAGACATAAAACACATTAGGACCAAAACGCATGCTTTCAGGAACAGAATGCAAAGAATGTTGAGACAGAAAAGAGTGGATTGCAGCTTTTAAAATTCTAGGAGTAACTGGTCGGATTAAAAACCAAAAACCTCGATCCAAAAGATCGATACTAATCTCTTCATCAAAAAAATCTAATAAAACTAAAACAAAGCAACCATCTAATGATTTGGGAGCGCGGACATCTTTAGGAAGTAAAGAGTATTCGCAAACAATAAGATCGGTTGTCAAATCTTGTTTATATTGCTGACCAATTGTGCATCGATATTCTTCAGGATTCAGCAATTCTTTAGTTTGAAAAAACAAATCCCAATTTTCGCTTACTAGCAATACATGTTTAGGCTCTGCCATAATAACAAACTCTTTTAACTTCTAGATCTCCTAATACAACAAAACCCGTTTTTGCAAAGAGTCTCAGAAAAAAAACCGTTATCCTCAGACTTTTTTTCAAGTTTAGACTACACTAGTCCGGGGATGCATTGTTGTCTTCCATCTTTGTCTGAGTGTGATCTAAAATTTTGTGAAAAAATGAAAACAATAATTGATAACAACATTGTTAGATTCAAAAACATTTCCAAAACAAAACAAGGTATTTTTGTTAATTTTCAGGTGAAAGGAGAACGCGGGGGAGCATCTTTTACTGCTTCCATAGCTGTCGATATTGATGCTGCAGACGTTTCTGCTGGAGACTCTTTAGAAACAATCATAGAACGTTGTGCTCATATCGGCATTCGAGAGTTTCAAAAATGCGAGTTTCAGTTTGAAGGGATCACGTGTCTATAGCGGAAGCTTCTGAACTTTAAGATCAAATGTCTTGACTACGAAAGTCTTTACTGCAAAACTGGACGAAGCTAGCATTTTTGCTCTTTTGTTTTCTGGATGTAGCGCAGCCTGGTAGCGCACTTGCATGGGGTGCAAGGGGGCGGAGGTTCAAATCCTCTCATCCAGAACCTTTTAAGCTTTTTTCCGCGACTCTTGTTTCAACCTTCCTAAGTCTGTCTCCGAGTAATCAACAAATTTTAAAAATAGCTCGTAAGCTGGGTGGAATCGTATCACTTCCTTTGCCATATCTATAGCAATCTGTCTGTAGCTGTCATGTCCTTGTGGTTGAGAACGTAACTCACAAAGCCACTGCAGGCCTCTAGCGTTAATATGAAACAGCCAGCGAATATTATAAGCCAAAGGAACAACATACTGAGCTTCCTCTGGAAATTCTTCAGCGATCAAACGATAGGTTTGATCCGCTTTTTCCATAGCTTCTCTAAAAGGAGCTTCCATCGGTGTATCTATCAACTGCTGCGGCAAAGTATACCCTAACTTAGTGGTTAGAAGCTGCCTTTCTTGAGTCAAAATGCGATGTCTCTGTAAATCCCGATAAGCTCCAAAGTCTGCTGTGATGTCAAACGCAAACTCTGCACATTCCAACCCTCGAGGAGACTTATGTCGACGATTTTCCCTGAAAGAAGCTCCTGCTTCTAAAATACGCATAAGTTCCTCATTAGAGATATTACGACAAATATCCAAAAGCTCTGCATAAGTATGCTCTGAATAAGGGAACATGGAAGCTGCAGCAATTTTGTATAATCCGTCAGCATCTCCATAGACTAGTCTAACACCAGTTTCGGTAGAAGGCTCTCTTTCTTCTCCATATCGTTGAGCAAAATTTTTTAATTGCTCTTTCAAAGCCCGGCGATAATCCACCATAGCCTGATGATGATAATGATGAGTCTCCGCTCGACTTACAAAAGAGGGAATAATCTTCATTAACTCTACTAAAGATTGCTCCCCGATATTACGTACTTCAACTAAGTTATTGTCCTGCAAACGATGTAGCAAATTTTGCCAAAACCGCCCATTACCAAAAAAACCAAGATTTGTGAGCGTTGCTGCAGGTAATAAACCTCTTAAACAATCTAAAACCTTTGCTCGCAAAGAGACTGTATAGGCAGATTGAGAAACTTCAGGATCCTTAGGATAAATTTTTTCAAAATGAGATCGCACCCGTGGGATAAGATCGGAATATGTGTTGAATAGGAAATCACAAGTATCCAAGAAGACGTCTTTAAAGGCTGAGGTCATCAAAATAGGATCTCTGTAGTATAAATACTCCCCGTTCACCTTTTGATCGAAATAAACGTATCTAGAAGACTTTTCTAAAGGAGACCCTCCAATACGAGCATCTTCTAGTATTTTCGCAGCAAGCATGGATACTTGCTCCAAAGCAAGATGCGCCCCCCCTAACTCCCCAACAGAGTCATCCCCAAAATTATCCAAAACACGACGATAAAAATCCGCGGCTTTTTGGATACCTATCTCACAATCTTGTCTGTCATCATCGAGAAAATCCCCACCTTCTCCATCTAAAAATTCTTTTAAAAGAAGCGTTCTCAATCCTAGAGTGGACCGAGAATATTTAGAAAATAAAGCTCCCTTAACAACTTCTGGAAGATTTTTCAAAGCGAATATTGGCGAGTCTAAATTGGTCACAAAATGCGATAAACGAGCCCTTTGTTCCGGGGACAAATCCCCTTCTTTGCTCAACATACCAAAACTCCTGTAAAGCAGATCAGCCTATTACACATAGCAAAACACTCAAAGTTTTTCAGCAAAAAAGCTTGTTGAAAAAAGTGTTGACCACCTGTTTACAAATAGGCATAACTTCCAGTCCTAAACAATTTGAACAAGCTTTGAACAGAGTTATGAACATTTTTTTAACAGTGTTTTTCCTCGGAATATCAGAGTTATAAACAATTCCCACACCCCCTAAAGAAGAAGAGACTATTAACTATCTCTAAGTATTTTCTTCTGTTGGTGTGGAAACTTTCGATAAGTGTAGAGCTTTATGACAAAACTTCCTCTTCTCAAAAGACCTCGCAGAAATCGCAAAAGTGCTGCCATTCGTGCGCTTGTTCAGGAAACGCAGATCTCTTCTTGTAATCTTATTTGGCCTATTTTTCTTAAAGACGGCTCTGGAATCCGAGAAGAAATAGAAAGTATACCGGGAGTATATAGGTGGAGTTTAGACACAGTCTCCAGAGAATTAGAGCGCTTGTGCCTTATTGGATTGAAAGCTGTGATCCTTTTTCCTGTCATAGAGTCTCAAAAAAAAGATCAATTTGGAGAGTATGCATCTCATCCTTACAATATTGTTTGTAAAGGAATTCAGGAGATAAAAAAATCTTTTCCGCAACTGTGTGTAATCAGTGATATAGCCCTCGATCCTTTTACCGTTAGTGGTCATGACGGTATTTTTCATAATAATGAAGTTTTGAATGATGAAAGTGTTCGTGTTTACGGCAGTATCGCTGTTTTGCATGCAGAAATGGGGGCAGATATAGTGGCTCCTAGTGACATGATGGATGGGCGAGTCAAGCATATTCGAGAGAAAATGGACCAAATGGGGTTTGTGAACACAGGGATTTTATCGTATAGCGCTAAGTACGCATCAGCTTTATATGGGCCTTTCAGAGATGCTCTCTCTTCTCATCCTCAGTCAGGGGATAAGCGTCAATATCAAATGGATCCAGCAAATATTCGGGAAGCTTTACTAGAGTGTCAATTAGATGAGGAAGAAGGCGCTGACATGGTGATGATAAAACCTGCAGGCTTCTATCTCGATGTCAGTGCTAAAGCTAAAGAGAGTACGAATCTTCCGGTAATTGCTTATCAAGTTAGTGGAGAGTTTTCCATGATGATGGGAGCAAGTATGCGGGGGTGGTTGCACAAAGAATCGGTAATTATGGAGTCTTTGTTAGCAATTAAGCGGGCAGGAGCTACAGCGATAATTAGCTATGCGACTCCTTGGGTTTTAGAGTGGTTAGCTAGAGATGCCTTACCTTTTTAATGTTCTTTGAAGAACCTATGTAGGTTACTATAGGCTATTGAAGCGAAGGCAATATATTTTCTTTTGCATAGCTTAGCAGAGAGTCTTTGACTATAGAAAACATTTCTGTTTTAGAAGGGTCTATGAATGTGGGAAGAGCAAAATCCTCTGGAGCCACTTCTAGAAGGCCTAAACGGCACGCTTCTTCAAAATTCTTAGTTTCTAGAGCCCTAATGATAGGGGCAATAGGAACTGGAATGGCGGAAACTTTCTCATAAATCTCTGCGTCAATGATGGGGCGGTTTTCCCCATGCAAGTTGGTATCCATGTCCATGAACACGCGTTTTCTTTTGAAAAATCCAGAAAGATAAGTTCTTGTAACTGTAAGTTTGTTCCACCCCAGTTTTAAGAAGCTAAATGTTTCACGAATTTTAGGATTAGGGAGGAGAGTGATAGTATGATCTCTCATACCTAAAAAAGGATCTTCTTCTTGCTTACACAATCTTCCTGTGAGAGGATCTCCAGAAATCAAGCTAATGTCGTTACAAGTAAACATTTCAGGAGAAAGAAGATCTTTAAAGCTCGCTCCTTTTGCCGTAATAAGATACCTTCTTTGAGAAGGTGGGAGAGCAGAGCCTGCTAGAGCGACGATTTGTTGTCCTAAAACAAATCCTTTTAAGAATAAATGTCCTATAGATAACACTTCTTGGAAACTAATAGTGAACACAACATCTCTATCGCTTTGAATACGAGCGATATGGTGAATATGTGTTGAAGGGGATCCGGAAGGAAAAGGACCTTTTATCGTGTGTAGATGAGCTACGGATATTAGATCTTGAGTTGGCAAAGTAAGTCTATCTGTAGAAATGATGTGAGGCTTTAGTCCAAATAACTTCGCTATAGCCATAACTCCTACAGTAAAAATGTAATAACCATCTTCTTTGGAGGAAAAAAGACTAAGATGCTTTTCCACAGAAGGAGTAAATGGACGGTTGTCTGCTAAGTTAATAAAAACATCCCTGGGAGATTGCGTAGGGAGAGCGGGTATATCAAAAGGTCGTTGCTTGAAAAAAGCGAAAAGACCTTCTCTTTTAAAGATATCCAAAAGCTCCTTTTGAGATAAGGCATAGAGATCATAAGAAAATTTTGCTTGGGAAATCCCAGGCTTTTTCTTAATAATGATCTCTAAAAGAGAGCGTTTAGCTCCTCTACGAACGTCTAAAACTTCACCATCAACAGGAGAAGTAATATACGCACCCGGAAAAAGTTTATATTCTGCTAAAGGAGATCCAGCAGTTATGTGATCACCAGCAGAAACCTTCACCTTTAAAGGGAAAGGAGAAAAGGGTCTAAGGTCCACAGAAACCCGAGCAGGGTCTATTTTCCCGCAAAACCCCGATTCTTTAGGAGCACCCTTTAAAGACAGATCTAATCCACGAGAAACAACAATTTTCATATCTCGGGATTATAGAGGTTTTTATAAGGGAATCCAATTTTTTTTCTTACTTTTTTTAGAAGAAAGCGGTTTTGCTTTTTTAGGAGACTCGGATACCTTTTCCGAGGTTTCGATCCCACTAGTTACTTCTTTGATGAGCTCTTCTGTTTCTTTTTTATATTCGTCACAAGATGAGCGGATTGTTTCCAGAGCCAACCACTCTTCAGGAGAAAAGTTGTCAGGATTGTTGGCGAACACTTCCATTTGCTCGCGAGTCATTCCGGTCTGTTGGAGAATTTCTTGAGATCTTTTGTCGAGCTCTTGGATTTTTTCTTGTGTTTTTTCAATAAGCATTTGGTAGTCCAGATCACTGTCATTGGTAAGAGCAGCACCAAAAGAGGGATCAAAGTCTATTTTATAAATAGAAAGAATTTGTTTTATAGAATCTATAATTTTTTGAGCGGAATTATTTTTCATAACAAAAACTCGATCTTTTATTTAATAATAAAGTTTTTTTTGTTTTTTGTGATGTAATATTGCTCTTTTTTGTTGGTCGGCGTATATTTCCGGACTAAAAAGGGGAGCCATCGTGGATTATCTAGAAAAGCTGCAGTCCTTAATGGAAAATCATCCTTCGGATTTTTTTAGTTTGTGGGAAGAATATTGTTTTAATGACGTCGTTAAAGGGGACGAGTTAATAGTCTTACTAGAAAAAATCAAAGGCTCGACAATAGCCTCTGCTTTTGGGAAGATAGCAGAAAGCGTGATCCCCTTGTGGGAACAACTTCCTGAAGGAGAAGAAAAAGATAAAGTCCTTTCACTTATCTTTGATGTTCAAACAACAAATAGTAAGCGTTTGTTAGAGATAGGTCTTCAACAAGTCAAAAAATATGAAGGTTCTGCAAACTATAAAGAAGCATTACGGATAGTTGGATTAAGAGATGGAATCTCTTTTCCTCATTGCCTAGAACGTTTTGCTCTTCTGATGCATCTCTGCGAAGGGAACTTTGTTTTCCATCTAGGTGGATGGGGTGTTGGAGAAGTAATGAGTGTTTCTTTTCTCCAACAGAAAGTTCTTGTTGAATTTGAAGGTGTACTTACTCCTAAAGATATCTCTTTTGAAACCGCTTTTCGTATGTTAGCGCCTTTAAGGAAAGATCATTTTTTAGCAAGGCGTTTTGGGGATCCCGATGCTTTCGAGGCTTTTGCGAGAAAAGATCCCATAGCTGCGATAGAGTGTTTGTTGAAAGATTTAGGTCCTAAAAACGCAAAAGAAATTCGTGATGAGTTTGTTGAACTTGTTATTCCTGAAGAGGATTGGAGTCGGTGGTGGCAATCTGCTAAAATCAAAATGAAGAAGAATTCGCGGATTCTTGCTCCAGCAACTTCCAAAGATTCTTATGTATTTGATCCGAAAGGGTTTTCTTTTATTTCTCAATTGCAAGCTTCTTTAGGTGTAAGCAACGATGCAAACAAGAAGATAGTTTCTTGTTATACTTTTGTCAGAGATCTAGGAAGTGAGTTGAAAGACGAGGCAAACCGACAATTAATTATCAAAGAGTTAAAGTCTCTGGATTTGCAAGAGAATCCTGCCTTGTTGATGCAAAGAGCAATGATATTGTCTGAGTTTCTTGGAGAAAAAGCTCCTGAGCTAGATTGTGAAAATATAGCGCAATTATCTGAGGATCAGCTATTCGATATAGTAAGTAATATTGAGATTCTTTCTTTACAGAAAAGTTTTTTAGTTTTGATTCATTCATGTTCTCCAGTTTGGGTACCGGTGTATACGAAAATTTTTCTAACAACTACCGCGTCCATTCTTCGAGAACAAGTTTTTAAAGTTTTGAAAGCAGATAAAGAGGCTCGAGAGAATATATTAGGAAAAATTTCTGATATGATTGAGCAGCCTTTGCTTTATCCCGAGCTTTTTGTTTGGTTGTTCTTCCGAGTGGTTAATGGGGAGGATGGTTTATTTGCTGAATCAGATAAAAAAGAAATCCAGAGACAAATGCTTGCAAGCGCTTTAGAGCTTATGCATAAGGTTGCGACTACTCCTCAAAAAGATTTAGGAAAGAAATTGCATGGATTCTTGGTTGGACAACGGTTTTTAGCTTTGCGCCAGATCATAGAAGATTCTTCTATGGAATATCTTAAAGAATTTATTTTGTTATCATCCAAATGCCCACAATTCACCCAGGGGGATCTTGGGGTTTTGAGAAGCTTAGCAGAGGTTGTGCAGCCAGCGCTTAAGCGAGGGACTCCTGAAGAAGAAGAGAATGTTCTTTGGACAACATCGGATAGCTTTGCTCGCATGAAAGCAAAATTACAGTCTCTTATTGGGAAAGAGATGGTGGAAAATGCTAAGGAAATCGAGGACGCGAGAGCTTTAGGAGATTTAAGAGAGAACTCCGAATACAAGTTTGCCTTAGAAAGACGGGCAAGGTTACAAGAAGAAATTCGAGTTTTATCTGAAGAAATCAATCGAGCAAAGATTTTAACGAAAGATGCTGTTTTCGTAGATGCTGTTGGGGTTGGATGTAAGGTTGTTCTCGAGAATGAGCTAGGAGAAGAAGATTGTTATATGATATTAGGTCCTTGGGATGCGAATCCAGATCAGAAAATCTTATCGTTACAGTCGAAACTTGCTCAAGAAATGGTTGGGAAAAAGGTTGGAGAAACGGTACTATTCCAAGGTAAGAAACATAAGATAAAGAAAATTGCTTCTATATGGGATTAGAGAAGTTTGGAGCATAGCGGGGTCGAACCGCTGACCTCAACAATGCCATTGTTGCGCTCTACCAACTGAGCTAATACCCCAAAGCAAGAGACTAGAGTACCATGTTTGTACGATTTAGGACAATAAGCTGTAGTCCTACTAAAGAAAAAAGATAATAGGCGACTGTTTCGCTACATAGAGGTGTTATTGTGGGGCTTTTTGAACAGATACCTTCCTTTGCTCCGGATTCTATTCTTGGTTTAGCACAAGCTTTTCAGGAGGATCCTCGAGAAGACAAGATTAATTTGTTGTTGGGGACTTACGAGCGAGAAAAGAAACGTTACGGAGGATTTTCAAGCGTTAAAAAGGCACAGACGGTTTATTTTGATGATGAAAAAGATAAGAATTATCTTCCGATAAAGGGATCTGCAAATTTTTTGGAAGAGATAGCCGCTTTATATTTTGGAGAGATCGATGCTAATCGATGGGTTGGTGTGCAATCTATTGGTGGAACGGGGGCTTTACATCTAGGAGCTTCTGTATATGCCAAGGCTGCTTTGTCTGGTAAGGTGTATATTCCTGCTCAAACATGGGGAAACCATACCAGAATTTTTGCTCATCAGGGACTATCTGTGGAACATTATCCCTATTATGATCAAGAGACGAAAGAACTCGACCTACAGGGGTTAAAATCTACTTTGCGTGCAGCACCAGAATCATCTTTAATTCTGTTTCATTGTTGTTGTCATAATCCTACAGGAAAAGACATCCCTCTTTCCGTATGGCCTGAAATTATTGCGATCATTAAGGAACGAGACCTTATTCCTTTTTTTGATATGGCTTACTTAGGGTTTGCTTATGGGATAGAGGAAGATCGTAAACCTGTTCGTCTTTGCATAGAAGAAGGAATTCCTACTTTCGTTGCAGGAAGTTCCAGTAAGAATTTTTCTTTGTATGGTTCTCGAGTTGGTTTTTTTGGAGTGCTTCATCAAGATAAGCACGATCTAAGTAGAATACTCTCCTTTTTAGAAGAGAAGATTCGTGGGGAGTATTCTTCTCCTGCCAGAGAGGGAGCAGCTATCGTTGCCTCAATATTGGGGAATCCTTATCTAAGACAGGAGTGGGAGTTAGAATTGAATGGTATTCGCCAGTCTTTAGAAAATATGCGTGCGAATTTTGTCTTTGCAATGAGAAATATTGTGGGACATTCGTTTGATTTCATTGGATCTCAAAAAGGATTCTTTGGATATCCAGATTTCTCAAAGGAACAAGTGGTCTTTCTTAGAGAAGAGTTGGGTATTTATACGACAGCGGGTGGGCGATTCAATTTAAATGGTATTACAGATAAAAATATCAATCGTGTTACCCACGGTTTTGCTCAAGCTTATGAATACCAGCGGTCCATATCATAAACGCGTTCGATTTGCTACCTACCTTTTTGTTGCTTTTGGGATTGTGATTAGTTGGAACCTTCCTCGAAGTGTTTACGAATCGGTTCAGAGTGTGTTTGTTCGTATATGTTCTCAACTTCTTCCTGAACAAGGAACTGATGGGGAGGTCTTGGTTGAGGAGACTGGAGATTTTTTATTAAGAGAACGAATTCGTTTATTAGAAGAACGAATTTATTCTCTTGAAGAAACTCAAGAGAAACCACCTCTATTTTCTGAAATTCTATCTTCTTATTTTCGATCGCCTATCATAGGTAGGGTGATTTTTCGAGATCCTGCGCATTGGGGGAGTTCTTGTTGGATCAATATTGGAAAAGAACATGGAGTTAAGAAAAATTCTCCTGTTGTTTGCGGAAAGGTTGTTGTTGGATTAGTGGATTTTGTTGGTGAAGCGCAATCGAGAGTGCGATTGATTACAGATGTCGGAATCAAACCCTCTGTTATAGCTATTCGCGGAGAAATTCAAACTTGGGTTGTGAAAGATCAGCTTCGAACATTAGCAAGAAATGTAACTAATCTTCCAGCTTCTGCCTTTACAGATAGTGATAAGCGAAAAGCTTTACAGGTTTTGCAACAGCTAGAAAGTTCGTTACTATTGTCAGGACATAATGACTTCGCTTTACGAGGAATTGTTTGTGGTCGAGGGGATCCTATTTGGAAGCCAGAGGCATCGGTATTGAATGGTAGTGATTTTGGCTTTGTAAATGGGAAAACAGTAGAAGTTGGCGATATTCTTGTAACCACAGGTTTAGACGGAGTTTTCCCACCAGGATTACTGGTTGCCACTGTTAGTGAAGTTTTACCAAAAAGTGAAGGGGCATGCTCTTTAAACATAAAGGCCCAATCACTAGCTCCGGATTGCTCAACAGCAGATTTTTTAGTATTGCATCCAATGGATTTTAATCCTAACGATCGTCCTGATATTTTTGGGTTAATTTGGGATTAGGCGAGTCTAGTTTGGAAAAGGTTGCAAAAATCCATTGCCTTTATTATCTACTCCTCGAATAAAAATAAAAGCCATTTCTACATGCAGAGAGGAATGAAATTGGTGTAAGAATTTCTGAGCAGCTTTTTTATATAAAATTTCCTGTTTGTCTAATCCTTGGCGCTGGATATAAAAAAGAAGCTTATCAGGAGAATAACAAGAAGTTTCGTCTCCAAGAAAAGAACTTTTCCAATCTATAATAAAAAAATTTTTTTGATGCTCAAAGAATAGATCGACAATGCCTTGCCACAACTCTCCTTTTTCTTGTAAGAGAAACATTTCCTCTACACGTATTTTGTGAGGGTCTACGTCTTTCAGAGCGAAAGATCCGGAAGCAAAGGGAAGAGGTGTGGAGAATAGAGTAAGAACCTTTTCCGTAATTGTCGATTCGAAACCTTCTAAAAGCGTGTTTTTGAATAAAGATTGCGCTTTGTTGAAAATTTCTTCAAAAGAAGCACTAAAGTTCTCTGCTAACGATTCTAAAAGTTTATGAATTAGTGTTCCTGTTAGGGATCCTCCAGGAAATAGGAGGGAAGGGGAAAGATCTTGATTGGAATCAGGAAAGAAAAGCCCTTCTGTTGTGGAGGAAAAAGAATAGATAGTTCGAGATGGTTGTATGGGGAGAGAAAAGAATTCTTGTTGAGGAAGAGGTTTTGTATGGAAAGCAGGAGCGCTTTCTGGAGGTATTGCATTTGATGAGAAGAGCTTTGGAAGAGAAGAAGACAGGGTTTCTACTAATGAAGAAACACTGCTATGTTGTGTAATACAGGCGTAATTAGCAAGTGCGGAGAGCTTTTTTGCATTTACAGAGCGATTCTCTATTGGAGAAAAAGGGATGAATAAGAATTTTTTAGCTCGAGTACAGGCAACATACATTTCTCGCATATGAACAGATGTCGATTTTTCTTTAGCCTTATTGAGACTAGAACAAAAAACGACATCATATTCTAGTCCTTTAGAGGAATGGACTGTAGTAATTTTAATTACATTCTCGTCATTGGATTGAGAAGAGAAAGAAAGTTCCTCGTCATATTTACCTGTATCAAGAATACTCAGAAGATGCAGTAGTTTATGAAAAGGATTATCCGTTATTTTATCAAGATACAAGCAAAGAGCTTCCATTTCTTGGAAGATGATGTCTCCAAGAGGAGTTTGTAATAAGATTTCTCCAATTGTTTGTGTACAAACTTTTTCTCCGATCAACTTATAGAACGTAGCTAGTAAAGAGTGTTTATGGAGATACGTATTTAGCATGAAGAATAGAGAGGAAAACACTTTTAAATGTTGTTGAATATCTGAGGCAGAAAGGCGAAAAAGTCTACTAAGTAAAATAGACCGAATCTTTTGTTGGTTTTCTGGATACAGAAGAGCTTCCAATAGCAGGATAAGAAGATAAGGGGATTCTGTACGATCAAAGATTTGTTTCTCTTTGCAATAGGCCATAGGAACGGTGCTATGGGTGATCAACTTGAGAGCTTGAGGGTAGTCTTGTACTAAAACAGCCATATTCCCAAAAGGAATAGCACATGTGGTGCGTAGATAAGAGGCTGTTTTTGCAATCCACAAAGCTTCTTCTTGGATAGTTTGCGTAGCAAAAAAATGAATGGGGCTAAACTCTGTGTAGGAGGCTTCTGTATTTCCTTTAGAATGTAAAGGGTGATAAAGAATATTTTGAGGAGTCTTTAAAAATGGTTGGGGAAGAGAAAATAAGTGATTGAGTGCTTGCATGAGTTGGGGAGTAGAGCGGTAGTTGGTATCCAAGAGGAGTTGAGATTCTTTAGAAAAAGAATGTTTCGCTTGGAGATATGTAGGAAGATCTGCGTTTCTCCATTCATAAATCGATTGTTTAGGGTCTCCGATAAGGAAGAGGGACCCAGAATAATCAGAGGAAGCAAAGAGTTTGGAGAAGATTTGCCATTGACGTTTGTCAGTGTCTTGGAATTCATCGATCAACACTAGCTGAAATTGATTACGTAGTTGAGTTACAACATGATCATTATTAGCAAGTAGGGACGCCAGAGTCGTAATGCTTTCATCATGAGAATATGATGGCGAATAATGTGTTTTTAAGTGTTGTTGCACATGTTTAAGCAGTGTATGGAAAATGGAATCCTTTTGACAGAATGGATAAGCCAGTTGTACCCAATCTTGGATCAAAGGGTCTAAGGGAGAGAAAGGGGATCCTAATTTTTTTTTGTTTCGGTTTTCGTTATGAAATTTCTGAGCCATTCCTGGAAAAAAAAGAATATCTAAGGAATTGGGGCTGGTTTCAAATTTCTGAACAAAATCGGGAAGTTCGTGTTCGATGGATAGATCACGGTGTTTGAAACGGAGAGCGAATTGTTCTAATTCTTCAAAAGCAAGAGGAGCAAGATCTGCGTATTTCGCAGCCCAGGTCTTCAGTCTTTGAAGAGTATGCGAGAGAGGAGGAAGAGCAAGATTAGGAGTAGAAGAATAGTCTTGAAGAAGCTTTTCTGTAATATGGCGAGTTTTTTGTGTCGTGGCTCGATAGGAGTAGGATAAGAAAGCATATTGTTTAGGAGTTAGTACGGCTTCCCAAAGATGTTTGCGTAGGTAATCTAGTATATGTTGTTGTATGGTTTGGGGTTCTGAGAAAATCGAAGAAGAATGAGAAGATTGTTCCCAAGGAAAGTATTGCTCTAGGGTAAAACGGCAAAATCCATGAATTGTGAAAATGTTCATTTCATCCAAAGTTGCTAGACTATTACGGATCTTGATGTAAAGCTGTTTTACTTTGGTGCGAGAAGAAGAGAGATAAGGGGGAAGAGGGGTATCAGGACAAGAGAGGGCTTCAGAGAAAAGGCTTAAGGCTTGTTTGAGACTTGCTTGAATGCGTAACTTTAACTCATTGGTTGCGGCATTGGTGAATGTAACTACAAGAATGTTCTTAGTTTGTTCCACTGACCCTTCCAATAAGGAACGAAGAATAACTTGCTCTATTGTGAAAGTTTTCCCAGTACCTGCAGAGGCTTCAAGGAAAAATTTTCCGGAAACAGAAGTGTTTGGAGAAAAAACGTCAAAAGAGCTCATGGTAGTTTTATTGTATATCCGGGTTTACAAAGAGAGCAAGAAGCTGGGTAAGAATTTCTGTAGAAAGAGCTGAGCAGATTTCCTCTGTATCGCGATTGTGAAACAACCAGAAGCTATTTGCCAGAGGATCTTCTTCATTATCCAATAATTTTTTTATGAGAGAAGGCGCTGTATCGGTTTTCTTGAGATATTCCCAGGCTTGTGCGGAAAGAAGGGGAACCGCATGGTTTTGTATGTACTCGTACAGACTCAGTACACGAAGAAGATAGGCTTCTGGAGAGCAGAAAGGAGGTTGTATGGGTTCAATAGCATAGGGAGTCACGCGGAGAACAGTCGCTTCTTTGGGAAGAAGTTGTGTAAATTGAAGCATTGCTAAGGAGAGATAAGATTCGAGATAGGATTCAAGCTCGAACAAGTCTCTAGGGAAACCCTGTTTTTTATTGTTTTTTTTAAAAGTTTCTCCAGGAAGCATGGAGAATAAATACACTCCTTGTGAGCAAACCCCGCGAACGTCCCCTTGAAGATATACGGTTTTTTGGTTGAGAGCAAGGGAAATAGGGGGGACGTGCTTATCGTGAGGACTTTTAAGGTCATGGAAGAGCTGGTGAGAAAAGATTACAGAAAAAGGAGCCGTCAACGGATCTTCTTGTAAAGTCTCTAACCGTTGATTTATCGAATCTTGTACTTGAGTATATAAGGATTCGGTGAATGCAGAAAGATAGTTAGTCGTGGGAAGCGGGGATCGGGAAGACAGATGGTGATCCCAAAAGGCTTTTGCATCGTAAGGACTAGGAAATACTTTTTCAGATTTTGAGAAGACAGATTTAGGATGAAAAGAAAAGCCATGTTGAGTGTTTAGGAAAACATTAAGTGGATCTTTGAATGCCTTGATAAGATGTTTGAGGGATATATAAGTAGGAATAGGTTGTGTCTCAGAAGTAGTAAAAAGAGAAGGTGCTTTGTTTTGTAAAGATGAAACCTGGGCCATACGGTAGTAGGTGTGATAAGACTGATGTAATGGCTGAGAAGAAAAGTTATCTTTTGCATAGAGTTTCCCAGAAAGAATCTCCTCTCGGATAGGTACAGCATCTAATAAATGTTTGAGAGCAGAATTGGGTAAAGCGGGATTTTTTGAAGAGGAAAGATAACTAATATGTAGCTGATGTTTAGTAGAAACGATCGTTTGCAGGAAATGTAGATGATCTTCATCTTCTGTAGAAGAAAAAAGCAAGTCTTCCTGCATGAGCGAAGGATCTATCAGAAAACTTGTATCTAAAGAGAGATCTCTTTTATTAGCGCCAAGAATGAAGGTATAGCCTTTAGGGATTAGGCTGAGACTATTCAAAGACCCAACAAACGGTCCCGGCTGATTATATAGTTGGCTGTGACCAGGAATATGTGAAAGAAAATCTAAGCAAAATTCTGAGAAAATAGTTAAGGAGCAGATAGAGTTTGTAAAAGCTTGTAAAGTTTTCGATAGAGAAACAAGAAGAGAAAGTTCTTCTGTAGATAGGAAAAAGATCTTTTTCAAAGAGGAAAAGATGACTTCTAGATGTTTCTCATAGGTCTTATCCCCGGAGTCTGTATAGTTAGCAGTGAGTTCTTGTAATGTATCAAGAAGGGGAATAATGATTTCCCAGGTTTCTGTTTCGTTCACACTTCCTGTATCATCGATGAAAGGATATTCATCCAAAATGTGATGCATGAGTTGGGTGAGTAGAGGTGCTTTTTGTGATAAAGATTTCCAGTAGTCAGAAAGTTTCTGTGTAATGAAGCCGATTTTCGTAGTTTCTAAAGGGATAAGCAGGTGAGGATGGGTTAGGATGCGTAATAGATCATTTAGAGAACCTTTAGAGAATAGAAAAGAAAATATTAGGAATAATTTGCTTCTCAGATCGCATGTTTGAGTCTTTTCAGTTTTAGTTTGGTATAGGGGAAGGTGCGGTTCAAAAATACCTTTTAAGAGAGTTTCGTACTTAGAGATGTTAGAAGAAACGATAAATATTTCATGTGCAGGAACTCCTGAGTGAAGGAGCTGGGAGATAATAGAAAATAATTCGTGGACTTCTCGGAAGGCAGAAGACGCTTGTCGTACGAAAATAGTTTGAGGTGATTGAGCAAAGAGCTTTTGATCTATGGGTTGTAGATGGAAAAAGCTATCTTTTACGATTTCTAAGGAAGAATTTTTTCCACAAGGTTGAAAGAGCTCTTCATAGGGAACGCTATAGTCCAAAAAGAAGTTTTGTAAAGATTGAGAGCGGTGAGCAAGGTTTGCCAATAAGGCTAACCGATCATTTAACACGTATTTTTCCCAAGTCTCTTGGTGAGGTTCTGGAATTTTAGGAGAGAGCAGAGCCATAGCCTTATCAGACAGTAAATCTCCGAAATAGGCTGCACTGGGGGAAAAACAATAAAAATGTACGGGAAAATGTTTGCCTAAAGCAATGAAAAAGGAAGCAACATGCTGGGGGAGTTGTGGGTATCCAAAAATATGGAGAGAACAAGGATATTTGGGAGGATAGGTTAGGATTGAAGAGAAGATCGTTTCTAAAGGAGTATATGTACTTTTTAACTGTGAAAACAGATGTTGGTAGTATGCATTATTAGTCGAAGGTTCTTGGGAAAACGTGTAAAATTTTTTAAAAATAGAAGAAAGTTTTTGCAGATGCGCATAAGAAACTTCTGAAGAAGAAGTGAAAAAAGACTCTTGTAAGAGATGATAAATCGTGAGTGGTAAAGTAATGTGATCAGGAGTTGAGCGGTCAGCAAAAGGCGTCCCAGAGAATAAGTATTTGACAAAAGCATCGAAAGAGGCAAAAATATGCGTCCCCATGAAGATGTGATTGGATGAAGCCTTTACCAATTCTCTTCGTAGCCAGTGATCTGTGTCTGAGCTCGGCACCAGGATCCATCGTTTTGTCATGGGAGTTTGGTTGATAGAGAACAGGTCTTGAGCAAGTTTAGCCAGAAGAACTTCTGGGTGGTTGCTAAACGTTGCTTGGCTGTGAGATAGTTCATTCATTGGTTGCATTCATGAATATTACTGCAAGGAAACGATCTTTCCGGGCATTGGTCGTTACACATTTTCTTACGATTATAAACGACAATCTCTATAAGTTTCTGTTAGTTTTTTTCTTATTGGAGGGAAAAAATTTAGAAGAGAATGCCAAGATCCTCTCTTTGGTTAGTTTCTTTTTTGCTCTCCCTTACATCCTACTGGCACCTTTCTCGGGTAGTTTGGCAGATCGGTTTCAAAAACGGAATATTATTTTGTTAACCCGTGTTGTCGAAATCATCTGTGCCATTTTAGGTGTTTTCTTCTTCCACATCAATTCGGTAATGGGGGGTTATACTGTTTTGGTATTGATGGCTTGTCATTCCGCCATTTTTGGTCCGGCAAAAATGGGTATACTACCAGAAATGCTTCCTATAGAAGAGCTATCAAAAGCAAATGGAATGATGACTGCAGCTACATATTCAGGGAGTATTCTAGGGTCGTGCTTAGCACCACTCATGGTTGATTTAACTCAAGATTTTGTTACGAATAGTTATGAGTTGTCGGTTTGTTTTTGTGTTGTATCTTCAATTTTGAGCTTATTTATCGCCTTTGGGATTCGTGCAAGCAATGTAAAAAATAAAAGACAGAAAATCACATATGTGAGTTTTAAAAATCTTTGGACCGTCTTTCAGGAAACCCGTAAGATAGCTTACCTTACGGTTTCTGTGTTTTTTGTCGCTTTCTTCCTTTTCGTTGGTGCGTATGTCCAATTGCAGATTATTCCTTTTGTAGAGTTTACCCTGGGATATTCGAAACATTATGGAGCTTATCTATTTCCTATAGTAGCTGTAGGAATGGGAGTGGGCTCTTATATGGCGGGTTGGTTGTCTGGAAAAGACATCAAGCTAGGGTTTTCCCCCCTAGCTTCGTTAGGGGTTGGCTTTTCTATGATGGTCCTTTGTTTATTCTCGTTTTCGATAACCGCAGTTCTTATTCTTCTTTTTTGTTTAGGCCTTTTTGGCGGAATCTATCAAGTTCCCTTACATGCGTATATCCAGCTTGTCAGTCCTGAGCACAAAAGGGGTCAGGTATTAGCTTTAAATAATTTTTTAGATTTTTTAGGCGTTTTAATGGCTGCTGGGGTTGTTCGTTTGTTAGGGTCGGGTCTGCGCTTAACTCCAGATCAAAGTTTCCTTTATATGGGAGCGTTGGTTGTGAGTTTTGCAATACTTTCTCTTTGGCTATTCAAAGAACATGTGTATCGTTTGCTTTTAACTCGAGTGCTAGGTAGACAGCTGAGGAAAAGTTTTTCTGCTCCTAAAGCAGAAAAAGTATGTTGCTTTTTTGCATCCGCTACTTCCTATAAGGAGGCACGCCGTATTCTTGCATTATTTCCTAAAACATTACGTAGTCGTGTGTTTATCTTAGACAAAAAACTACAGCCGGGGTGGACCTCTTATTTAATCCCTCATTTTGTGACCACTATTTTCTCGTATGGGGTTGAAGGACAAGCTTTTTCTTCTTGGATAGATCGACAAGTGGAAGAGGTTGGTGCGCTATTGAAAAAACAGCCTTCTTTAGGCATTGTTTGTTTAGGGGATCAGGTCCAAAGTCAGCTTTTCTTTACTCAATTGAAACAGGCTGGGCTATCAGTGCAATATGTGCAACTAGTTCAGGATACCGGTCCTCAGTATTCTTTGCTTGTATCTCAGTAATTTCTAAGATAATTCATAGCTTTTAAGTGAAGTAACTTTGATAAATTTGTCGCCACCGGATACTTTTGAGCTTTTCCTTTCTAGCGAAGTCTTCTAGCACTGCTGTAGGTTGTGTGGCAAAAAAACGGATTTCCTTGTCTGTTAGGCGCAGAAGTACCCAAAGTGGTTCTATGCCTAAAAGCTTGCGGATTTTTTTCTTGGCTTTATGAAAAAGGCTTTGAGTTCGGAATAATCGAGAGAAAAAGAAAATGTTGGGAGAGAATATGCAAGCAAGGCCTATCAAAGGGACCCAAGGAAGCAAGAGAGCTCCGAATAATACAAAAAATAGAAAGAAATGTGTTTCATCTGCGGAACGGAACAATGGTCCGAAAAATCTTCTCCACCAACGTTTGGAAGTGCTATAAGCAAGCACTTCTTCAAAAATGGGCTCATAAAATTTCATGCGTACAGCATGAACTGCTTCATGAGACAACACCTCATCCTTGGAAAAAAAACCAAACCAAAAAGGAGAGCGTTGAAATCGTTTTCGTAGTTGAATCGTTACTCTATGATCTGTGATCCAAGTACATCCTGCTTCCCAGGCATCAAGGCTTTCATTAGAGTAGGTAACTTCTAGGAAAAAAGGATGAATATCAAATAGTTTTTGTAGTTCAAGGGGGAAAGTGGTTGGGTGAAGAGGAGCTTCATCTAATGTTTTTTCTACTCGTAGAAAAAACGCTTGTTTTTCTTCTCCAGGACCAGCAATGAAACCTTCTTTATTGAGTTGCAGCAAATCATCGTAGGAATCCGAGGAAGACGAGAGAAATTCAAGTGTGTTCAAGGCTGATCCCAAGAGTTTTAGTCTGCAATGAAGACTCGTTACGCTGCTTTCTTATGTGCTAGCTTAGACTTTACCATACGTAAGTATAGGTTTTTTGCCAAAGGATAGCGGAGATCTGAAGTTTTTGTAGGATGGGAATTTTGTTGGCGGGTAGAGCTCTCAGAGGCTTTTGGTTATAGAGTTGTAAAAGTCTGCGATGAGAGGAGTAAATGTCCTTGACATTTTCCTTAGACCCAATATCATTGGGCTCCGGGAAAGATTGCTATCCTGCAAAATCTTGCTGCAGTTGGAAGGTTCTGTATAACTGTTTTGAAAAAAGTCATTAACTGTTGGGCTTTTTGCAGAGAAACTATCTGGAAAGCTTAGCGGGCTTTTTCTCAGCAGCTCTTCGATCCAATTTTGTTGTTGAAAGTCTTTGCAAAGACTTCTCATTAAGACTTTAAGGTACGAGATCGTGCGGTTGAGGTTATGAGAAGAAGATGGATCCCTCATGTGATTGATCTATAAGTACATTTCTTTTGCCTCAAAAAGGTGGAAGATCCAGAGAAGTATCCATTGCGAGGGAATCTTGGGGTTAGCTTCGGACTGGATGGTCCTAAGCTGCAAAGATGGTGTTTGCTTGTGGTAATTCTTATTGACATAAGAAACTTTCGAAATGATGAAAGGGATAGAATTTCCTTTCGTTGTTTAGTTAAGCTCTTTGCTAATAAACATGAGTGCGAAGAATCGTAATTTTCTAAAAAAGAATAACTAATGCAAAAAGATTTTTGGAAAGGAATCGAAATAAGAAAAAGGTAAATGAAGAGGGACTAATATAATCGTATAAGAAAAGGTTCTTTTTTTTTAAAAAAAGCTTTTGTGCGAAAGACCAGGATCCCGATTGTTGGCATTGGTATATGAAAAAATCCTTAATCATCGTTGAGTCCCCAGCTAAGATTAAAACTCTAAGGAAGTTATTAGGAGAAGGGTTTATTTTTGACTCCTCTTTAGGGCATATTGTCGATCTTCCTGCAAAAGGGTTTGGTATTGATATTGAAAATGGATTTATTCCGGATTACCAAATTTTAGAGGGAAAAGAAGACGTCATTCGGAAAATTTGTGCGGAAGCAAAAAACTGTGATGTTGTTTATCTGGCTCCTGATCCAGACCGGGAAGGAGAAGCTATAGCGTGGCATATTGCCAATCAACTGCCAAAAAATACAAAAATTCAACGTATTTCTTTCAATGCGATTACGAAAAGTGCTGTTACAGAAGCATTGAAACATCCGAGAGCTATTGATATGGCTTTAGTGAATGCGCAGCAGGCACGACGGTTTCTTGATCGCATAGTGGGATATAAAATTTCTCCTATCTTAGGTCGTAAGCTGCAACGTTGGTCTGGAATTTCCGCTGGTAGAGTGCAGTCTGTAGCTTTAAAATTAGTTGTCGATCGCGAATATGCTATAGAGAAGTTCGTTCCTGTCGAGTTTTGGAATATCCGTGTACATCTCAAAGATCCTAAAAGTGAAAAGGCTTTTTGGGCTCATTTACATTCTGTAAATGGGAAAAAATGGGAAAAGGAAATTCCAGAAGGAAAAACTCCAGAAGAAGTTACTTTAATTAACTCTAAAGAGAAAGCAGATCAAATTGTTGTTCTATTAGAATCTGCTAAGTATTTTGTAGACCGTGTAGAGTCTAAAGAGAAAAAACGGCACGCATATCCGCCATTCATTACTTCCACTTTACAGCAGGAAGCTAGCCGTCACTATCGCTTTTCTTCTTCCAGAACCATGAATATTGCCCAGACCTTGTATGAAGGAGTAGATTTAGATAATCATGGTACAGTGGGATTAATTACCTACATGAGAACAGATTCAGTTCGGACTGATCCTGAAGCAGTAAAACAAGTGCGCAATTACATTAAAAATAGTTTTGGAGAAGAATATGTCCCTCCTTCTCCAAATGTATATGCCTCAAAAAAAATGGCTCAAGATGCTCATGAAGCCATACGTCCTACGGATGTTTCTTTAACTCCAGATGCTGTTCGTAGTAAGTTAACAGACGATCAATATAAGCTTTACGCCCTGATATGGAAGCGTTTTATAGCTTCGCAAATGACATCTGCGATTTATGATACTCTTACTATTCGTATTACGACGAATAAAAAGATTGATCTGCGGGCGACGGGATCTTGTTTGAAGTTTAAAGGGTTCTTAGCTGTCTATGAGGAGAAAACAGATGAGGAAGGAGAAGAAGAAGAAAATATTCATCTTCCAAAGCTTCTGGAGCAGGATGCACTTGATAAGGAAAAAGTAGAAGCAGAGCAATCACATACCAAACCTTTACCACGTTTTACAGAGGCTTCTTTAGTTAAGGAGTTAGAAAAATCAGGAATAGGGAGACCTTCCACCTATGCCACTATCATGAATAAGATTCAGAGTCGGGAGTATACCTTGAAAGAAGGGCAAAGATTGCGTCCTACCGAACTTGGAAAGGTCGTATGTCAATTCTTGGAGACAAATTTCCCTCGTATCATGGATATCGGTTTCACGGCCAAGATGGAAGATGAGTTGGAACTGATCGCCGATAACAAAAAACCCTGGAAGCAGTTATTACAAGAATTTTGTGAATTGTTCCTGCCTTTTGTTGTTACTGCTGAGAAAGAAGCGTTTATTCCTCGCATTGTGACAGAAATGGATTGCCCAAAATGTCATAAGGGGAAATTAGTGAAGATTTGGGCTAAAAATCGATACTTCTTTGGCTGTTCCGAATATCCAGCTTGTGATTACAAAACTTCAGAAGAAGAACTGACGTTTGATAAAAATGAATACGCTGAAGATACTCCCTGGGATGCTCCTTGTGCTCTTTGTGGAGGACACATGAAGGTTCGACATGGAAAATTCGGAAGCTTTTTAGGCTGCGAGAATTATCCACAATGTCACCACATTATAAATCTTTTTAAGAAAGGGGAAGTTGGTTCTGAGCCTGAAGAAATGGTAGGATGCCCTGCAGAAGGTTGCTCTGGCCATCTTGTTAAAAGAAGATCTCGATTTAATAAAATGTTTTACTCTTGCTCGGAATATCCTTCTTGTAGCGTGATTGGGAACACTATAGACGCAGTTCTTGAAAAATATACAGGAACACAGAAGACTCCGTACGAGAAGAAACCGAAGAAGAAGAAAGTAGCTTCTACTAAAAAAGGAAAAGAAAGCAAAATAACGAAGAAACCAGCACTCTCGAAAAAACGAACTGTTCCCACTTACATGCCCTCTGCAGCCTTAGCTGCTGTGATTGGTCCAGATCTTGTAAGCCTTCCAGAGGCTACAAAAAAGATCTGGGCATATATTAAAGCTAATGGATTACAATCCCTCGATAACAAAAGAGTTATTGTCCCAGATAGTAAGTTGAAAGGAGTTATAGGGGAAGAGCCCATTGATATGTTCGCCTTATCAAAAAAATTGAGCGCCAATTTAATAAAAGGAGAATAGGTGGTCTTTTTTCTATTCAGAAAAGAGTTCTTCAACCTCTTCCTGGGGTTCTTCAAAATTTTCAATAAGTTGATAGATTTCCTTTGCTGAAGAAGCTTTGGCTAAACCTGCGCGCAAAGAACGTACTTTAGGAGAAAGTATTAAGTAATAGCCGCAAAGTTTTCGCGTGTCTGTTAATAGTTTTTCTTCGCTTTGGTAATACTCCTCTATCCATTGTAAATGCTGTATGAAAGCTTGTTTTCTCATGGAGAAGGAAGGAGTGGAGTATGTCCCTGTCGTTAGGTAATCTTCTATTTGCTTCCCAATCCAAGGAGCTCCCATAGTACCTCGAGCAACAAGGATTCCATCGCAAAGAGTGGTTTCTAGCATAGTTTTAGCGGCCTCTGGGGAGAAAACATCTCCGTTTCCGAAAACAGGAAAATGATTACCTGCAGCTTGTTTTGCTTGTGAAATAAAATCTAAGTTACTGGGCCCGTTATATCCTTGCGAACGGGTTCTTCCATGTACAAAGACAGCGCTAGCACCACTTTCTTTGATAATACGGACGGTTTCTTCAACGTTAATATGTTCGAAATCCCAGCCAGAACGGATTTTAACAGTTACAGGAAGAGAAACAGCCTCTACCATCTTCTCAATGACTTTGCCTATTAGCTCTGGAGTTTTAAGCATTCCGGAACCGCTACCATCTTTAGTAATGCGGTCTGTGGGGCATCCACAGTTAAGATCTATGAGATCAAATCCTAAATCCTCTAGTACTTTTGCAGATTCTCCAGCAAGCTCCGGGCGGCTACCACAGAGTTGGCCACCGATAGGGCGCATAGATTCTGAAAAATCTAGTAGACGTAACGTTCGTTTAGGACAGTAGTGCAGCCCCTCCATTTTAACCATTTCGCAAAACATGAGTGCGGGATGGTATTGGGCTGACATACGGCGATAGGGGTAATCAGAAAATCCGGCTAAAGGGGCGTAAACTATCGGGGATTTGAGAGGAAGATTTTTTATAAAAATTGTAGAAGCCATGGTGATTGAAACACATTCAAAACAATGAAATGTAAAATTTTTAGAATCATGAAAGGAAGAATTCCAAGACAAAGGAGAGCAATCATTGGGCTAATGTCGATAAATCCTATGCGAGGTACAAATTTATGAAAAATACGGAGATATGGGGTTACCCAACGACGAATGACTCGATACCACTGCATATTGTGGCATTCTGGCAGCCAAGAACAAAGAACGTAAATTAGAATTAAAAAACTATAAATATTAACTGCAGTTCTAAGCAAATAAGAAAGCATTTTAAAACTTTGTTTGTTGTTAATAATGTTTTTCTTGAAAAAGATGCTTTTATTTTCTAAAATGTGCGTTTTTCATTTTAAAAAGAAAAAGAAAAACGCTAAATGGATTTTAAGCTGCCTATTTACTGCGTCGGAGTGACCCAAAATGCAGAAAACGTCACCAGGATAGCAATTTTACAGAAAACCTGTAAAGCGTGGCGTCTTTGTCGTTGCGAAGAGCTCGCGGAAGGGGTTCCATTATCTTTGCCTAAAAGATCCTTATCTTTAAAGATTGTTTTGTACTTACAAGGAAGAGAGACTTTAGTAAAAAGTGTTATCTCTTCTTTAAAAAGCAAAAAATATTTTTTAAAAATGGTCTATGCGGAGCAAGAAGCTACTGCAGCGCTCCCCTTGAAAAACCTCGTTGTTACACATAGTCTTGGAAAATGGAATTCTCATCAAGAAAGGGCCGTTACATTATGGATGTTACAAAGACAATCTGTTGTTAAAGAGATGGCTGTTTTAGAAGAAAAAGGGGGGATTGCCACGACGATCTCTTGTCGAGCTAAAGATATCTTTTCTGCTCTTCAACACTCTCTTTTACATCAGCTCACAGCTTATTTTTTTGTATATGAAAGTATAGACGAAACGATATGTATCTTTGTTCAAGAAGGGTCCTTACTATTGTCTCGGGGATTTAGAAATGATGCTACAAACCTGTTGGATGACTTGTTGGCATCTTTCGTCTATGTTCAAGAGACATATAAAGTGTCTTTGTCAGAAATTCATGGGGCTTATCTATCCAATTCTTTACGTATTTTATTAAGCCGACGGGCTGGAGTGCCTGTAATCATTAGCCCCCTGTTCCCAGAGCTTTCTGCAGATCAAGAACCTTATCGCGATGCGGTCGCTGCAGCCTATCATGAAGTACGTGGTAAAGATCCTTGTTTTTCTTATGGAATGCAAGACTTTTCTAGAAAAGCATGTCGTCGTTGGTTGCAAAGAAAAATATGGACTATCACTAAGTTCGCTTTAGCAGGTGCCTTTGCTGTATTTGTAGGCAGTGGTTTAGAAACCCTGCTGGTAGTTCGAAATACTCGACGAGTCTTTGAAGAAGTATCTTTTGGAGAAACATTACCGTACACACTTCGCTCAGCTCAACAGGTAGTGAAAGAGGTTTGTGATTCTGATCATAGTTCAGGATATGAGTATTTTCCTACAGTCCCTACGAGCCAAGAAGTGATGGAGAAGCTGGGTCAGATGACAGAGGGTCTTCCTTCTCTTTCCTTCTCTCGCTATGTGTATAAACTAGAAAATATTCCTTATGAGAACAATCCTTCGGGAGAGTATCGAGCTTATGTTTCCTTACAAGGATTTGCTAATGATGAAGATTTTTCATCTTTCGTGGACAAATTATCGGTTTGGTTGGGTTCGGCGGTTCTTTCTACAAAGTTAGCAGACCGAAATTTTGATGTACGAATGGCTTTGAAAGGGAGGGGGTAATGCGGCGGCTCTGGATTTTGACTTTACTATTTTTGGCTAGTTGTGTTGCCCCTCTTCCTGCGATAGGTGTGTGGTGCTGGCGGCAACGTATCAATGCAGCTTGGGAAGATTTGCTTAAGGATATGCAAGCGTTGCAAAATAGACGGGATCGTGTTCACCGGGTAGCAGTCAAGAATGCTCAGTGGAAGGCGTCTCGACAACAAGTAGATTTTTCTGACTGGATCGCAAAGGGAGAGCAGCTTGTTTTTTTAAATAGGGAACGGGAAGCAGTTGGTCAGCTTCCTATCACGACTTGGGTAGGAAGAAGCCGTGAGATCAAAGATCGGCAAGCTTTCTTACAAGATAACCGGTTGTTTTGGGAAGAAAAAGAGTTGGGAAGCCATCATAAGTTATTTTCTTTACGAAAAAAGATCCAAGTAGAGGGAGAAGATCTTCCTAGTTTATTGAAGTTATTTGATCTTAAAGATCCTCAAATCCCTTTGGTGTTTCTCTCTTATTGGGAAATGACTAGACAGACTTCTTCATTAGGAAACGAGGTGTGGGTTGTGCACGCGGAGGCTTGGGGACGATGTTTATAACTAGAAGCATCAAGTTGTGTTTGTGTTTTCTTTTACTTAATGGATTAGTAGATGCGGGAGTTTATGATAAACTTCGCCTTACGGGGATTAATATTATTGATAGGAATGGTCTTTCTGAGACAATTTGCTCCAAAGAAAAATTACAAAAATATACGAAGGTTGATTTCCTTTCCCCTCAACCCTATCAAAAAGTCATGCGTACCTACAAGAATGCTTCGGGGGAGGCTGTTGCCTGTTTAACGACTTACTATCCAAATGGACAAATTCGGCAATATTTAGAGTGTTTGAATAACCGAGCTTTTGGACGTTATCGTGAATGGCATAGTAACGGAAAGATTCGTATTCAAGCTGAAGTTATCGGCGGTATCGCAGATTTACATCCTTCTGCAGAAGCGGGATGGTTATTCGATGGAATAACGTATGCTTATGATAGTGAGGGACAACTAGAGGCTGTTATTCAATATGAAAAAGGCTTTTTAGAGGGAGTCTCTACCTATTATCACTCTAACGGAAATGTGTGGAAACAATGCCCTTATCATAAAGGAGTGGCTCATGGAGATTTTCTGATATTCACTGAAGAAGGGAGTCTTTTAAAAAAGCAAACTTTTTGTAAAGGGTTGTTGTCAGGAAGCTCGTTACGCTATGAACCCAATTCTCAACAACTACTTGCCGAAGAAGAATTTTTTCAAGGAAAACTTTGGACAGGAAAATATTACGATCCAGCCACTAAGGCAGAACTTTTTCGTGTAGTAGATGGTAAAGGAAAACAAGCGGTTTACGGAAAATATGCAGTTATAGAAACACGACAAATCCTTCGTGGGGTTACACATGGAGAGGTCGTGGTTTTCGATGAGACAGGAACAGAGGTTCGACAAACTTATTCTCTAATCAACGATCACAAAGAGGGGGAAGAGGTATTTTTTTACCCGCTGGGAGGAGGGAAAAAAATGTCGTTAACCTGGTCTAAAGGTATTTTACAGGGATCAGTAAAAACTTGGTATCCGAATGGAACTTTAGAGAGCAGTAAAGAACTTGTCCAAAATAAAAAACAGGGACTTTTGATGCTGTACTATCCTGAAGGACAGATTATGGCAACCGAAGAGTACGCGGAAGATCTGCTGATTAAAGGTGAGTATTTTCGACCCGATGATCGTTACCCATACGCTAAAGTAGAAAAAGGTTGTGGGACAGCGGCCTTTTTTAGTCCGACAGGAGGACTTTTAAAAAAAGTTTTTTATGAAGATGGTAAGCCTGTTATTCACTCATGAAGACAATTGTAGAGCAGAAGTTTTGTTTACGGCGAGAGGGATTAGCTAGACGTGAGCAAATTCCTCCTTTTCGAAGGAAGGAAGCTGCTCGTCATTTGTGGGATTTTGTTGTTCATCATATTCCTAAAGGATTGGTGTTGTCTTACGTTCCCTTTCGTGCCGAGCTAGATGTTCATGCAATTAATATTTGGTTGGCTCAACAGAAACGGGTTCTTTTTCCAAAAATACAAGGATTGGATTTAATCCCTGTTGCATTTTCTTTTGCGGAGACGCAAAGACTTTCTTCTCCGAAAGACTTAGATGCTGTAAAAGGAGAGGCAGTGGATGCACGATGCATTACAGCAGCCTTGGTTCCCGCTGTCGTTTTTGATCAGAATAAATTCCGCTTGGGATATGGCGGGGGATATTATGATCGGTTTTTGATGAGATATCCATATATTTGGACTGTAGGGGTAGGTTTTAAGGAGCAACAGATAGTACATCTTCCTAGGGAAGAACATGATATTCCTTTAAATATGCTGTATTTGACGTAATAAGAATTTATGTTTTTATGAGGAAAAATGGCAGGTGTTTTTTGAAATTCTAGCACTTGACTGTTGCCTTTGAAATATTGCAAACTGACGCCACGAAATACAAGAGGTTGTAGGTAGCAACCTCCTAGAGTAGAGTCTTCTAGGAAGCGCAACAAGGAGTATACATGAGCGTTCCCGACCGAAAAAGGGCTTTGGAAGCCGCCATTGCTTATATTGAAAAACAGTTTGGCGCAGGATCCATCATGAGTTTAGGAAAACATTCCTCTGCTCATGAGATATCGACTATCAAAACAGGTGCATTGTCGTTAGATTTAGCCTTGGGAATAGGTGGGGTTCCTAAAGGAAGAATTATAGAGATTTTTGGTCCAGAGTCTTCTGGAAAGACAACTCTGGCAACGCATATAGTAGCTAATGCTCAAAAAATGGGGGGAGTAGCAGCCTATATCGATGCTGAGCATGCTTTAGACCCTAATTACGCGGCATTAATAGGTGCTAATATTAATGACTTGATGATCTCTCAACCTGATTGTGGAGAGGATGCTTTGAGTATTGCAGAGCTTTTAGCACGATCCGGAGCTGTAGATGTCATCGTTATCGATTCTGTTGCTGCTTTAGTTCCAAAAAGTGAGTTGGAAGGAGAAATTGGAGACGTGCATGTGGGCTTACAAGCTCGTATGATGTCGCAAGCTTTACGAAAATTGACAGCAACTTTAGCACGAACAAATACTTGTGCAATTTTTATTAACCAAATTCGTGAGAAAATAGGCGTGAGTTTTGGTAACCCGGAAACAACAACCGGGGGGCGAGCGCTTAAGTTCTATTCTTCTATTCGTATAGATATTCGGCGTATCGGCTCCATAAAAGGAGGAGAAAACTTCGATATAGGAAACCGAATTAAGGTGAAGGTTGCTAAGAACAAATTAGCTCCTCCATTCAGAACTGCTGAATTCGATATTTTATTTAATGAAGGAATCTCTTCCGCAGGATGTATTATCGATCTTGCTGTAGAGAAGAATATTATTGATAAGAAAGGCTCTTGGTTTAATTACCAAGATCGCAAGTTAGGTCAAGGACGAGAAGCTGTTCGAGAAGAACTAAAAAGAAATAAAGAGTTGTTCCAGGAGTTGGAGCGACGCATTTATGAATCTGTACAAGCTTCCTCGATGCAAACTCTTGCATCCTCTTGTATGGAACAGGAACCCCGAGAGGTTGTCGAGACAATTAAATAGCTTTAGGTACCTACTGAAGTTGGTTGTGACACAAGGGAAAGAGGTGCACTCTTTCCCTTTTTGTTGCGCACGTTTTTATGATTGTCCCCCCCCTCCCTCCGAAATCACAGAGGAACTTGTTTTATACTTTTTCTTTGAAAGGTTAAATTTTTTTGATATAAACTCCACAACTCTTTAACGGGTTGCTTTTTGTACTGTTGAAGTGAACTAGGCAGCTTAGATAAAAAGATCCGACTTAAAAGTAAGGTATTTTAAGGAAAGAGAAGGCTTTGTGGTTCGCATTTTCTTGCTAGTGGGTTTTCTCCTCTCTTGTTTTTCTGCAGGAGGTAAGTTATATCTGTTTTTTGCTTCTAAAGACTCTTCGTTGGCACAACATGAAAGTAAATATCGGACCATCGCAAGGCTCCGAGAAGGAAGCACCTTGGCAGAGGGGCTCCCTGTAGAGCAAGAACAAATGTATTTACTCTGCTGTCAGGGATTTGCTTTGCAAATTCAAAAAAAATTCAAAGAATCTGAAGAGATTTTCTCTCGTATCTATAAAAGAAAGACAACTGCTCCCTTCTTTTTAAATAGGGAGTTGTTAGAGGGACGCATTCTGAATGCGTATTTTTTAGATAATATGCCGCTAATGGCGGAATATATTGCTGAGTTAGAAAAAGAGAAAGGAGTAGAAGCGCATCTTTGGTTTTTCAAAGCTTTATATGCACATCGTGTCAAAGAATATAATGCAACTATCGAAGCTTTTTCTTTATGGTTTGAGCATGTGGATCAGAATAAGCCGCTATGCTTAGATACAAACATTTACGAGTTGTTTCCTCCCTATGTTTTGGAAGATATAGCCGCAGAGAGCTTAATTTGTTCTGGGCAATATACAGAAGGGCGGATCGTTCTTGATAGAATTTTTAATAAAATTCTTTCTCGGGAATACGTTTGGTCCACGGATATGTACAACCGCTTAGTATTAATGTTGGGGAAAAGTTATCTACTGGAGTTGCAAGAAGGTGTACGAAGCGACTTATTACCAGAATATTATGCAACGATTATTTTCTATCAGAAACAAATGCGGGGATTTGACGCGTTTGTTTACAAAACATTTTTCCCAGAAAGTTCTCTTATTCCTACATTGATGCAGCACATTTGTGTTGTTCCAGAAACCATGCTCCCTCTTTTCATGGATGCGCTACTGCTTTGGGAGAATAGTTATGTACACCCGAATTATGCGTTAGTTTTAGATGGTATCAAAAAAGAAGTGGTGGCAGGTTCCGGATATGCGCAAAAGATATGCCATGCAATCGCTAATTCAAAAATTCAAAAATTAAAAGAGAAGGCTATTGAGTCTTTTAGCGATGAGCTTGTCTTTTGGGTAGCACAAGGGAATACCCGATTGGCTAGTGAGTACTTAGCATTGTTAAAGATTTTGGAACCACGAACTTCTTGGGGATATAAATTACTGCTTTCTAAGCAAGATATTATGAAAATGGTTTGTGAAGATGATGAACACTATACGCGCCTCAAAGAATATTTGATTTTATGGGAAGAGCAAGATGTTTCTGATGTAGATCGGCAACAGTTAGTGCATTATCTCTTTTTCAGTGCTAAGCATTTATGGAGAAGCGGACAAGAAAAAGCGTGTTTGCGCTTACTCAAAGAGATTATGTCTTTTTCTCAACGAGAGAAGGCATGTCAAAATCGAGTTCTGCAATTTGTGAAGCGTTTTTATAAACAAGCTTTAGCTATGCGGACCTTCTCTCAACTCATGTTGATAGAAAATTTTTTAGATGAAGAGGATTTCCCGAAAACATTAGCTTGTGATGCAGAAATTGCGAACTGTCTCGCGGATGCGCAATATCTATTCTCTAAAGGAGATTACCAGCTTTGCATAATATATAGCTCTTGGCTTGTGCGAGTATCTTCTTCTAAGGAAGCTTTACGATTGCTGGGGTTAAGCCTAGTGGAACAGAAAGAATATCATCAGGCTTGGGAAGTTTTGCAAAAACTTTCGTCGAAAGAGGATGGTTGCAATTCTCAAGTGCAAAAAGCATCGCTTTTATGCTATAAGCATGTAGCGCAAAGGTAGAAAAATTCTTTTCTCTGTGAACGTACATTCGCTTGTTCAAGATAGTTTACAATCTTTAGTAGATCAGCATGTCCTTCTTCCTTTTGATATTGCTTTTGCTCAAAAACACTTGTCTCAAAAGGATTCTCCCCCACAAGCAGAGGCTTTTTTGGCTGTAGCATCCGCCTTGTTGCGTTGCGGATATCCATATTTCTCCATTCATGAAGAGGCAATGAGTCCTACTCTTCCTGGGATTACAAATCGGGAGTTATTTCAATGGTTTCAGGCTCTTCCTCGTGAGGTGAAGACCGCTCTTTTTGAAGTTGTTAATGAGAAAATTTATTTGCGGCCACTTTTTCTTTTACGTGAGCAGGTTTTTCAAAAACTTCAGGTATTGGTGAAAGCAATTCCTCGCATCCCTCTTGTCTTTGAGGAGATTCCTCAGCTTTCAGAAGAACAGAATCGAGTGTTGAAAAATGTGTTAAATTCCTGTTTTTCCCTTGTTTGTGGAGGGCCTGGAACAGGAAAGACTTTTCTAGCTGTACAAATGATTCGGTTGGTGCTTTCTCAAATTCCTTCGGCACAGATTGTGGTTGCTTCTCCCACAGGGAAAGCGTCTACTCATTTACACAGCGTGTTAACTTCTCAGGGGATTATTGGAGATTCTGTAGAAGTAGTTACTATTCATAAATTTTTGAAAGACACGCGTAACGGACGCTCTCCAGCGGATTTGCTCTTAGTAGATGAGGGATCTATGGTGACCATGAATCTTTTACATGGTCTGATAAAGACTATACGGGGAGAGTATCGAGGGGAAACTGTATTCACAGATAGAATAGTCGTTTTTGGGGATGCCAATCAGCTTCCACCGATAGGAATTGGGGTAGGAAATCCTTTTCGTGAGATTGTTTCAGGATTCTCTAAGCAGACTTTCTCCTTATCTACTTGTCATCGAGCGAAGCATAAAGAATTACAAGAGTTAGCCTATGCTGTTCTTCAGAAACAACCGATACCCTTTCAGCAGTTACCCAGTCGTCGCGAAGCAATTCGAAGACTGTCGACTGCATTTATGCGAGCAGCTGAGGAAGGGGTATCATTATGTGTATTGACTCCCATGAGACAGGGGCCTTGGGGGTTTTTACAATTGAATCAACTACTATTTAATGAAATGCAAGAGCATTATCCGCAGGTATCTATTCCCATTATGGTTACAGAGAGATATGAAACTTGGGGATTAACAAATGGAGATACAGGAGTTCTGGATCCTCTGACACACAAACTTTGTTTTATGAATGGAGAGATTCTACAAAAAGAGGATTTTCCTCATTACTCCTACAATTATGTTATGTCGGTTCACAAAAGTCAGGGTAGTGAGTATGATCGTGTGATCATTATTTTTCCCAAGGGAAGCGAAGCTTTTGATTCCGCGATTCTTTATACAGCGATCACAAGAACGAAACAGCATGTAGAAATTTGGGCAGACCGTGAGACGTTGGATGCACTCATTTTGAAAAAAGGGCGTTATTAAGGGAACTGGCACAGTTTTTGCTCCTAATAAGAAGTGAACGATTCCAGAAAAAAGGAGCGGCCATATGGATCGGTTATCTCAGGTACACCAAGAGTTAGCCCGTTTAGAATTTATTAATGATCAACTTCAGTCAGAAAGAGCATATATCCATAACTTATTGTGTGCTATAGGATTTCCTGAAGGTTTGAAGACTATAGCTGCGATAGCGAATGAGGTACTTGCTGAGGAAGATCCTCAAGGATAGAGCAAGCTCCTTTTCTTTTGTGATACAAAAAAGTTCTGCCCTGGGTTTATTCGGGCTGTGAACAGGTTATCCAGAAGTTTTTTGTCTAACTTTAAGAAAAAGAGTCTCCCAAATAGTGCTGTCGTACCATGGGATTTGCGATCATTTGTGCGGAAGATCCTTCAAAAAAGATCTTCCCATCAATAATGAGGTAACATCGATCAGCAATAGACAGCAATTCCTTAGCATTGTGATCTGTAATTAAGATGCCGATGCCCCGACTGGCTAAAATTTTGATGAGATATTTAACATTTTGAATCACAAGAGGATCTACGTTAGCAAACGGCTCATCTAATAAAAGGACGCTGGGATTCAAAGCAAGAACACAAGCAATTTCTAATCGGCGCCGCTCGCCTCCGGACAAAGAGCCTGCTTTTTTATGTAAGCTGGTTGTCAACTGAAGATCATCGATAAGGGCATTCAGTAAATGAGTTTGTTCCTTACGTGTTTTGTAGATAATTTCAAGGACACAAATCAGGTTTTCTTTAACGGTGAGCTCTTTAAAAATCGTAGGTTCTTGTGCTAGATAGCCAATCCCCAGGCGGGCGCGATAGTCCATAGATTTTTTGGTGATATCTGTATTTTTAAAGAGAATTTTCCCTGAATCGGGGCGGATTAATCCCACAGTTTGATAAAAAGCGGTGGTTTTCCCTGCTCCATTTGGACCTAATAATCCAACGATCTCTCCAGCGTTGACTTGAAAGGATACGTCGTTGGTAACGGGTTTTTTATTATATTTTTTGACTAGGTTACAAACAGATAGTACTGGCATAAAAAAGTTAGTCCCTAAGTAAGGAAAGAGAGAGAACTTTCATTCCGCCCTCAGCAATTCCCTTATTGGTTTCTGATGTTGTATCCGAGTTCGTATCGGGGTCATTAATAGAAAAACAACAATTATACACGCTCAAAGAATAATCTTTGTAATTAAGGAGCCCTCCTGTTCCTCGAAAAAACATAGCACGCTCTGCTGTTTCGGTTTGTAGACTCCCTGTCAGATGCGATAGGAGTTCTCGACAGTATACATTTGCATTTGAGAGATGCAGCTCCATACAAGACTTGTCTATCGCACAGTAAAAAAATTGTTTTTCAGGGGAAATAATGCGCTTGCGTACACCAAGTTTCTTTATTTTTAAAAAAGGAGGCGAGGGGAGAGAGGAATCTTGGGGTACGAGAGTGAGATTCGTAAAATTTCCCATTTTGACGACAGCTAATGCTGTGCCGCAAACACATAATACTAAAATAAAAGTGCACCAAATTCCGTGAAAAAGAAATTTTGTCATACAGAAACCGTATCCATTTCTTGAATGTAGGAAAAGAGCTGAGCCCAAGAAGGAAGTAATCGCTCTAGGTCTTTTAGAGAAAGCATAGAAGCAGCATCACTAAGAGCGGAAGTGGGGTTTGGATGAGTTTCGATAAATAATCCGTGTACTCCAGCAGCGATTGCTGAGCGGGTTAATACTGGGATGAATTCTGTTTGTCCGCCACTTTGGCTGTGTAACGCCCCCGGAAGTTGTACAGAATGTGTGCCATCAAAGATAACAGGAAAGCCAAAGCGGCGGAGAACTTCGATGGAACGCATGTCAGAAACAAGATTATTATATCCGAAAGAATAACCTCTTTCAGTCAGAATGATTTTATTATTCCCTGTGGAAAGGACTTTATCGATCGGTCCTTGCATTTCCCAAGGAGAAAGAAATTGCCCTTTTTTAATATTGACAATAGCTTGGGTCTCTCCTGCAGTAACAAGTAGATCTGTCTGCCGACATAAGAAGGCGGGTACTTGGATAATATCGCAGACTTTAGCGGCTTCGCGAGCTTCTTCAGGAGAATGCACATCGGTTAAGATCTCCACATCTAGCTCTTCCTTAATTTTGGCAAGAATTTGTAGGCCGAGTTTTAGTCCTGGTCCGCGATAGTTTTGTATGGACGAGCGATTAGCCTTGTCATAACTACTTTTAAAGATCCAGTGGACAGAAGACGAGTAAGGAGCAACTATCTCTTTTAATCGTCGTGCAGTTTCGAAAACAGAATGGTTTTCAATAACACAGGGGCCTGCTATCAGAAGCATTTTGTTATTCGGGAACATAAAAAATTATCCTTCTTTAGAGTAGATTTTGCGCGTTTAGTCTGGGTTATAGAAAGCTCTTTAGATGACAGAAACTTGACTATACACCATTTATGTTTGATTGGTATGAGAAACCTTACAAAATCCCGAAGAAGGAAGAGGGCTTCCAGAAAATCGAAATCTGCGGTATAGTATTTCCAGCACCATAAGGAGTGATCTCTTTCTTTTTGGACCGATAGCTCAGTGGATAGAGCATCCGCCTTCTAAGCGGATGGTCGCAGGTTCGAATCCTGCTCGGTCCGAAACACATGGCGCGTCCTTTGCTGGATTACGCATCTTTCTCTTGTGAAAAATACTTTTGCCTCAAGTAAAATACAAAAAAGTCTTTGTGCTTGGGGAGTTGCTTGTATGGACACACAGTTCGTAACGGATCGATCTGTTCAGAACCAGAAAATGCCTTCTGTTGAAGGAAGATTGAGAAATGAGACTGTTCCCTCCACCATGACTTTTGATGGGCCAGTGCGTTCTTTAGATCAGTTGCGTCAGGCTCTTATTGCTAAAATGGGAGAGCAGAAAGGGCAGGAAATGTACGACCGCTTCTTGCAATCCTTACTTATCTCTACATTTACAACTGTCCATAAGGAGATGGATAGAGCCCAACGTGCCTCAAAAAGAATGCGTTCTGTTTACAAAGACTGATGGAAATCCTCTACTTCTTAGCTTTTCTTCTGCGTGAGGAAGAGATAGACAGGTTGAGCAGTGATCAAAGCACAACTGTCCTATTCGATGCTGAGAAATATTTGATGCCGATTCGCTATAAGCAGAGGGTTTACTTAGCAAAGCCTGTAAAGAAGTTTCCTATGTCTGTGGAGGCCTGGCAGCTACAGGTAAGACATGTCACAAGCCTATGGCAACAACGGTTTCATTTTTTTCTGGATCGTGATCCCTTGTTACTCGCTTGCGAGGCTAAACAAGTGATTATGGAAGGGGTTTTCGATCTTTTTATTAGCATTTCTTAACGATTGGTGAGGTTGAATAAAATCTTTTCCGAGCGATATCATAATCGGGTTGCAAATAGATAAGCTGTATTCTAAGGAGTTCTCCCTTGGAAATCGTTGCCCCATCAACTTTTTTTTCTTTTGTTGTTAACGAGGCGTTGATAGGACGCCTAGATAAAGGCCTTGTCTTGTATCATGGAGCCTATTCTCGCGCCTTTTATCAGCAACAGATAGAGAGTGGGCGCGTTCGTGTCAATGGGCAAGTGCGAACACGCGTTTCGTATTTGCTGGTTCCCGGAGATGAGGTGGAGGTTGATCTGATTGAAGAAGAGGCTCCCTCCTCTCTATTACCAGAGGATATTCCTCTGGATAAGGTCTATGAAGATGATATGGTTTTAGTTATCAATAAACCTCGCAATATGGTGGTTCATCCAGCACCGGGACATCTACAAGGAACGGTAGTGCATGCCTTGCTTCATGAAATCGGGGAGCGCCTAAAACAAGAGTTCCCTGAGGAGCCTTGGCGTCCAGGGATTGTACATCGCTTAGACAAAGACACTTCAGGGCTTCTTATTACAGTAAAAACACGGCGAGCTAAGGCTCTATATGGTGAGCTCTTTGCAAAGAAACAGATTAAGAAACTCTATATTGCTATTTGTATAAAAGCCCCTACTCAAGAGAAGATTCATACGCGCATAGCACGTCATCCTGTAAAACGAAAGGAAATGATGGTAGTCGCTAAAAACTCGGAGGGAGGAAAGGAAGCTATCACACATTGCCGTGTTTTAGCTTCAAATGGACAGTTGAGTGTAGTTGCCTTATATCCAGAGACGGGGAGAACTCATCAGCTTCGTGTACATATGAAATATCTTGGAACTCCGATTCTCGGAGATCCCGTTTATGGGCTCCCTGCCATAAACTTTCGTTACGGTCTTGACAAACAACAATTACATGCCTATAGCTTAGTTTTTACTCATCCGGAGAGTGCGGAGCGAGTAGAGCTAGTGACAAAGCTTCCAGACGACATGAGTTCCCTCATAGAAAAGGAGTTTAGAGAAGGACTTTCTGTAATGGATAGTTCGTGTGATTGGTCTGAAATGACTAGGTAGTTTTGTTTTTTAAATAAGAAATGTAAAATTATATTAAGTTATTATTTTATTTTTCTTTCACATCTTCGAAAAAGCTTGTGTAGGGTTTGCTTCGCATGAAAGAGTTTTTAGCATATATTGTCAAAAATCTTGTTGATAAGCCAGAGGAAGTGCATCTGAAAGAGGTGCAGGGGACGAATACGATTATTTATGAACTCACAGTTGCTAAGGGAGACATTGGTAAGATTATTGGGAAGGAAGGACGAACAATCAAAGCGATTCGTACCTTGCTCGTCTCCGTTGCAAGTCGAGACAATGTGAAAGTTAGCCTAGAAATCATGGAAGAACGATAAGCGTGAGCTTCTTTTGTCTTCTGTTTTCACGGTTTTGTGGACGTGCAGTACACATGCGTCGTGATGCAGATTTTTTTTCTTCGGAAGGAAGGTAATCTTTATTGATATAAAGGTTTGTCTTACTTCAGGGTTAGAGAGTCTTCTTCATGAAGGGTCGTGGCTTCCCTAACTTTCTTGTGAGTGACCGCTTTGTCAGAGGGTAAGCTTTCAAATATTTCTATTTTTGTCTTTCGTTTTCCGAGATGCTTGTAGGTATCAAGAAGTTTTTTGATATAAAGAATCGTATATTTTTTCAGTTGATCCAAATCTTTCTGTACTAGCCCGCGCTTTTTCTCTAAGGAGGCCAGTTCCTTTTCGTACGAGCTTTCATCAAAACAAAGTATTTTTTTGATGGTTAACGAAGCAAGTTGTGTGGTTGCTTGCTTATCGGGAGGAAGCAGTGTTCCAAGAAAAGGTGCTAAAGCTTCTAGAACTGCATTGTGAATCGCACTTGTTGAGGGTACCGTTTTTCGTTTGGAAAGCATAGCACGGACAACATCATAGAGCTTGTGTTTGATAAATAGATATTCAAGCGTTTTATGGTAAAGTTCTCGATTGAGCGAGTTTTCTAAAATCAAGAGTTCTTTTTTTAGATAGTTTTGGAGAGTCTCAGTGTGTAAACGTAGGATCTCGCTAATGGTAGTTTCCCAAGGTTTCCCTTGATAGATAGCCGTGGGTCTAGAGGTTAAGACAACTTGACACTCAGTATAAGCATACAGAGGTTGTAGTAGGTCCTTAGCATGTACTCCTTTAGGGAGTTTGATTTCAATATGAGGAAGATCTGTCGAGAAATCTTGAATAGAATCGATTTTGATGATCCCACGTTTAGCAGCATTTTCAATGGAGCGAATCAGAGTTTCTGTCGTTGTTGATGGGCAGATCTCTTTAATTAGTAAAGTTTTATCGTTGATAATGTCTATGGTTGCACGGATAGTGATAGATCCTAAGCCATCCTGGTAATCGGAAGCATCCATGACTCCTCCGGAGGTAAAGTCCGGAAGAAGAGAGAACGAACGGTCATTGAGTATAGCAATTTGAGCTTCTAGTAATTCGCAGAAGTTGTGAGGAAAGATTTTTGTAGTCATGCCTACGGCAATACCATCTACTCCATGGAGAAGCAATACGGGAATTTTCGCGGCTAGAATATCCGGTTCTTGTTCCCGTCCATCATAAGAATCATGAAATGTCATGAGATCGGTATTAAAAAGTACTTCTTTCGCTAAAGGACTCAGACGAGCTTCTATGTAACGAGCTGCAGCATGAGGATCTCCTGTGAGAGGATTCCCGAAATTTCCCTGTGTTTCTATAAGGAAGCCTTTGTTTGCTAGAACAACAAGGGCTTCCACAATAGGTGCATCACCATGAGGGTGTAGCGCCATCGTCCGGCCAGCAATATTGGCTACTTTATGCATTTTCCCGTCATCCATGCGGAATAAAGTCCAAAGGAGACGCCTTTGCACAGGCTTAAGCCCATCTAAAACATGAGGAATTGCGCGCTCTAAGATTACGTAAGACGCGTATTGTGTGAAATGAGTCTTAAATAAGTCTGAAATATCGCTCATACATTGGTAACTAGATTTTCAATAATAAACTGTTTTCTTTCCTTGGTATTTTTCCCCATATAGAACTGTAAGAGAGAATCTAAAGTGTCTTTGTTAGGGAGAGAGACAGGCGTTAGGCGCATATCTGCACCAATAAAAGACTTAAATTCTTTAGGGGAAATTTCTCCGAGACCCTTAAAACGAGTGATCTCAAGAGCAGCTTCTTTTTTTCCAAGTTGCTTTATTGTAGCCAATTTTTCTTCCTCTGAGTAGCAATAAAAGGTGTCATCTTTATAACGAACTTTAAAAAGAGGGGTTTCTAAGATAAACAGATGGTTGCGCTCAACGAGAGGAAGAAAAGTTTTTAGGAAAAAGGTAATCATTAAATTACGAATATGCATTCCATCAACATCAGCATCTGTAGCTAAGATAATGTAATTGTAACGAAGATTTTCAAAAGAATTTTTATGTAGCCCCAGAGCTGTTGCTAGGTAAAAGAGTTCATCATTCTTGTAGATAGTTTCATCTTTTGATGAAAAGACGTTCATGGGTTTCCCTCGTAGAGAGAAGACAGCTTGTGTTAAAGGATTTCGAGAAGCAAGGATGGAGGCAGAAGCAGATTCTCCTTCGGTAATGAAAATCGAAGAATTCTTGCCATACAAAGAGTTGTCTGTGAAATGGAACTTACAATCCCGAAGCTTCGGAATTTTATAGTGCAGTTTTTTTTGTTTATCTTTGAGCTCTTGCTTAAGAAGTTGTACATTTTTTCGGGTTTTTTCATTGAATTTGATTTTTTCTTGGATGCGCTCTGCACTTAAGGGATGTTGTTTCAGGCAAGAGAGGACAGCTTCTTTCACACGTTTGGCTAAGTCTGCGCGGATGTCAGTATTCCCAAGTTTGTTTTTTGTTTGAGATTCAAAAATGGGAGAGGCGATTTTAATCGCGATGCAGCCAGCAAGGCCATCGCGAATATCTTGGGAGGAGAAATTTTTCCCGAAAAATTCGTTAATACCCTTAACCACACCTTCCTTGAAAGCTGTGAGATGTGTCCCGCCATCTGTGGTCTCTTGTCCATTAACAAAGGAGCGGTATTGTTCCGAAGAGGTCTCTGTATGGGAAAAGAGAAAGGATAGATCCGGATGCTGGAAAGCAATAGGAGGATAGAGAACCGCTTGTTGAATCTCTTCTTCGAAAAGATCTGTTAGGCCAAATTGAGAGATAAAGGATTCTCCGTTGTAAAAAATCTTTAAGCCAGGATGGAGATAGGTATATTGACGAATTTTCTTTTTTAAAAATTCAGAGTGAAAAGAAAAATGAGCAAACAGTTCTTGATCAGGAGAAAAGACGATTTCTGTGCCATCGGGATCTTCAGTATATCCTTGCTCTGTGTTCAAGAGAATACCCTTGGAGAAAGAGGCTTTCAGAAATTTTTTGTTCCGCACAGAACGTACAGAGAAATGTTGTGATAAGGCGTTGACTGCTTTGAGTCCCACACCATTTAGTCCAACAGAAAAATGAAAGACATCTTGGGTATACTTAGCTCCAGTATTAATCTTGGAAACACAATCAATAACCTTGCCTAAAGGGATTCCTCGTCCTTCATCTCGGACGGAAAGTTTATGAGCATCTCCAGTTATAAAGATAGTTTGTCCATACCCCATGACAAATTCATCGATGGCATTGTCAACAACTTCTTTAAATAGAGTATATACCCCATCTTCCGGTTGAGAGCCATCTCCTAGTCGTCCAATGTACATACCAGCTCGGAGACGAATATGATCTAAAGAAGCTAAAGAGACGATAGAAGCTTCTGAGTAGGACATTTTTTTTCGCATAAGAATTCTTAGAATAAAATTAAGATTTAATAAAGGATGCTATGGTTTCTAAAAACAAACGGTTATAGTTATGCTCTCTTTAGAAAATTAATGTAAGGCGTAGTATTTCTTTTATCTCGCACCTCTATATGTGGCGACATTCTGAATGGTAAGAGCCTTTTTAACGTTTTTGTTATTTTAAGCTCTAGAGTACAAGTGGGTTTCTTTTTCGAAATAGCAAGAGGGGAAGAGCAGATCAAAAATATTGGTATAAAATCAAGAAACAAGGAGAATAAGCCGACGGGAACCACAGTGGTTAGAGAAGGAAAAGACGAATGAGGACAAAGCTTTCGTTAGGTGTTATTGGAGTAAGCTATCGGGAGACTCCTTTGCAACAACGAGAGCAAGTTCTTCAGATTTTACAACAAGCACAGGTTTCTTTAGATCAAGATCCCTTTCTAGAAGAGGGCAACTATGTTTTGCTATCCACTTGTCATCGGGTAGAGTTGTACGGTATCGCTACGGATGAGTTGTTTTTCGCCTTAAAAAAGGACATGCTTGCTTTAGGGGCAACGCCCTATTTTTATCGGAATCATGAATGTTTTTCTCATTTGTTTTGTGTAGCGGGAGGCTTGGATAGCCTAGTTCTTGGAGAGACAGAGATTCAAGGGCAGGTTAGACGCGCTTATTTGCAAGCTGCTGGAGAGCGGAAACTTTCTTTTATTCTCCATTTTCTTTTTCAAAAAGCTCTTAAAGAGGGGAAGAGTTTTCGGGCAAAAGGATGCGCTCCTCGCTCGGGGATCACAATCTCAACCTTTGTTAATCAAGAACTACAAAAACGAAAGATTGCTCTGAACTCAGCCTTGTTATTCATGGGGTATTCCGAGATTAACCGTATGGTTGCTCATGATTTGCAAAAGCAAGGGTTTTCCTGTCTTACTTTCTGTTCTCGTCAAGAACTCCCTATGTTATTAGCTCATCAAGTTTTGCGAGAAGAAGTGTCTTTTCGTGATCCTTATCAGGTAGTGTTTTTGGGTTCTTCAGAACTTCTTCGTACTCCTCCTTATCCGAATTGGGAACAAATTTGGGATTTCCCAGAGCGAGTAGTATTTGATTTTGCAGTTCCTCGAGCTCTTTCTGCGCAAGCAGCCTTTTGTCATAACTATATCGATATGGAACAAATCAGCGAATGGTTAAGGCAACATCAACTTCAAGTTAGCGTAACACAACTCCAAAGTTTACAAGAGGGGGCTTATCGTTGCTGGGAGTCTTTAGATCGTCGGCTTGAACGTCGTTTTTGTGTTGCGCCTCATGCTTAAGCAAATGCTCATATATGTGAAACTTAAGAAAAGTTTTCTCAAAAGATAAGACAACAAAATGCAGTTTGTGAAAGCAAAGAAAAATAGATGAGAGACTATTTGAGAGCCTTTATAAAAAAAAGACCAAAAACGAATTTTTTTTTCGTTTTGTTACGGACTTTTTAAAGCAAGAACTTTCAAGTTGACATATTCGTGTATTAGAGGTACGTTGCCCTATTTGGCCTTTCATTCGGAAGCTTGCGAATTCCCTAGATGATGGAATGCAAAGTCTTGATAGAAAGCAGGGAGGGGGGATCTGTTAAGCTACGCTTAACCTAAGAACAAAGATCAAAAGGAAGATGGGCTTCTCTTGAGATTTCTTAGATACGTGTTATTTCTTGTATAGATGATTTTTTTGATGAAGGTGCATGTTCTCCGTATGTTATGACACAAGATCTACTTTAACCCAGAGAGTTGTGTCTAAGGGAGACTCCAAAGGAAGTGTGCTTAGGAGATGTCTTTAGAAATCAAAGGAACGAGTCGATTATATCCAATTTTTCTGGAATTCTTTTCTGCTTTACATTGAAAGAGATAAAAGAAAAAACAGAAAAGGCCTTGCTGTCGAGATGAGAAATCGTTTTTCTTTTTAAGGTGGGTATTGGCATAACTCAGCATAAGGTCAGTGGGTCTTTTTCCAACAGCTAAGTATAGAGTATTGCAGACCCAGCGCTTTCTGCTAGAGATAAACTCGTGAACACATGTTAGAAAAGTTGGTAAAAAATTTTGTGGCTTACATGGGAGTGGCGTCCGAATTAGAATTCGACGCCGATGGAGCCTATGTGCTGCCAATCAGTAGTCTTGTACGGCTACGTGTTCGCCAGAATGCTGATGAAGAAATTATCATCAGCGCTTTTTTGGGAGAAATTCCCACATCTATGGATATAGAAAAAGCATATACCCGAATGATGGAAGGCAATTTATTTGGTCAGGAAACCGGGGGAGCTGCTTTAGGACTTGATAGTGACGGACATGCAGTGCTTGTGCGGCGTGTTCCAGGCGAGGTCTCTCAAGAAGATTTTGCCAATTACGTAGAAAGTGTCTTGAATTATGCCGAGGCATGGCTTGAAGATTTAGGGTTAAGTAGAACGGAGCAGGAGTAAGGGATGGGGATACGCTTAGTTGTTGATAAAGGGCCCTTGTCTGGAACCGTCATTATTTTAGAGAATGGAACCAGCTGGTCGCTCGGAAGTGATGGAAAGGCAAGTGACATTCTTTTGCAGGATGATAAGCTTGCTCCTATTCAGATTCGTATAACAGCGAGGGGGGGCAAGTATTATCTCGAAAACCTAGATTTGTCACGGCCAGTTTCTGTGAATGGCTCTGTTATCAGCGACCCTGTCTTATTGAAAGACAAGGATTCTTTCGCTATGGGAAGCTGTCAGTTTTCCTTTTTTGAGGGAGAGGCTGTAGAAGGTGATATAGAAATATCAATACAAACGGGAGATAATAGTGAACAAGAGCAGGTAGAGCAGAACGTTTCTAGCTCTTCTGCAGGAACAGGGAACTCATCTTCTCCGAAAGCTTCTTCCACTTCTGGAGAAGCTTCAAGTCAGGCAACAGAAAAAGAACAAGAATTAGCGGCGTCTTTTTTAGCTTCTGTTAAACAGGATGGCAGTGAAGCAAGAGAGAATTCTCATCAAAATATTTCTCCGGAAGAGGGGAAAGCAGCTCCTGTTACCGAAGAGGCTAAAAATCTTAAACCGTCTTTAGTAAATCAAGAACAACCTAAACAAACTACTCCATCAGGCAGTGGTGAATCAACCCAATCTCAAAACGTGAGTATGGAAGAGAACAAAACATCGCCCGATCAAAATCAGCAGTCGCAGCTTTCTTCTGCTTCAGAACCTGTTTTTTCAAGCCCCGAGAGCGAGGAACAGCCTGCTCAAACACCACCAGCCCCTGCGGATGCTTCTGAGCAACCTGCAGAAACTGAAGATTTAGCAGAAGAAAATCCTTCAGCTCCAGTTGAAGGTACTTCTGAGAAAGAAGAAGAAAATCCTGAATTAAGTGAAGAAGAAAAAAGACCTGAAGAGGAGGAGCCTGTCGAGGAAAAAACAAATACAGAGCAATCTGAGGCAGCGTCTAACGAAGAGAAAAAAGAAGAAGTTTTGGCTCCCTTTAATGTTCAAGATTTGTTCCGGTTTGATCAAGGAGTCTTTCCTGCCGAGATAGAAGATCTCGCGCAGAAACAAGTGGCCGTAGATTTAACACAGCCTTCTCGATTTTTATTAAAAGTTCTTGCAGGGGCTAATATTGGCGCAGAGTTTCATTTAGACAGTGGAAAAACTTATATCATTGGAAGCGATCCTACAGTTGCAGATATTGTTTTGAGTGATATGAGTATTTCGCGTCAGCATGCGAAAATCATCATAGGAAATGATAACACGGTCTTAATTGAGGATTTAGGCAGTAAAAATGGGGTAATTGTTGAAGGTCGAAAGATCGAGAATCAATCCACTCTTTCTGCTAATCAAGTTGTTGCTCTAGGAACAACATTATTCTTACTCGTTGACTATGCGGCTCCTTCCAACACAGTAATGGCAACCATTTCTTCGGAAGATTATGGTCTATTTGGGCGACCACAGTCTCCGGAAGAGGTTGCTGCTAGAATAGAAGAAGAAGAAGAAGAAAAGAGAAAGCGAGCGACATTACCAACAGGGGCATTTATTTTAACGCTATTCATAGGTGGATTAGCGCTTCTTTTTGGAATAGGAACAGCTTCTTTATTCCATACAACGGAAGTCGTTTCTGTAGATCAAGTAGACTTGATCCACGATATCGAGCATGTTATTCATCAGTTTCCTACTGTACGGTTTACATTTAATAAAAATAATGGGCAGTTATTTTTAATTGGTCACGTAAGTAACAGCATCGATAAGAGTGAATTACTATATAAAGTCGATGCGTTGCCGTTTGTCAAATCTGTTGATGATAATGTCATTGATGATGAAGCAGTATGGCAAGAGATGAATATCTTGCTCTCTAAAAAGCCTGAATTTAAAGGCATTAGCATGCAATCCCCAGAGCCAGGGATTTTTGTGATCAGTGGCTACTTAAAAACGGAAGAACAAGCAGCTTGCTTAGCTGATTATTTGAACCTACATTTTAATTATCTTTCGTTGTTAGACAACAAAGTTGTGGTTGAATCCCAAGTCATGAAAGCCCTTGCTGGGCATCTGATACAATCTGGCTTCGCCAATGTGCACGTTTCTTTTACTAATGGAGAAGCTGTTTTAACAGGATATATCAACAACAAGGATGCTGATAAATTCCGAACAGTTGTGCAAGAATTGCAAGATATTGTTGGAATTCGTGTTGTGAAGAACTTTGTTGTCTTGCTGCCTGCTGAAGAAGGGGTTATTGATTTGAATATGCGGTATCCCGGTCGTTATCGGGTAACTGGGTTTTCTAAATGTGGGGATATCAGCATCAATGTAGTCGTTAATGGGCGTATTTTAACTCGAGGTGATGTTTTAGATGGAATGACGGTAACGAGCATTCAGCCGCATTGTATCTTTTTAGAACGGGAAGGGTTGAAATATAAAATTGAGTACAATAAATAGGCGATTCGAGGTTTATTTAATTCTTCCAGGTAGGAATAAATCTATGTTTAATATGGAAAATTCGGCAGCTAAAGAAGAAAAGGCTGCACGACAGTTATTTGATCTAGAGCAGGACATGCACGATTTAACCAAAGCCCATGAAATAAACACCAATGTACAGAATAAAGTACAAATGCTGACATCTTCTCTTCGAGAAGGAGCTTCTAAAGAGTCTTTTGAGAAACAACAAACATTACTCGCGGGATATGTAGCTCTTCAAAAGGTGCTAGGACGTATCAACCGTAAAATGATGTAATGTAAACGGTAAAGGAGAGAGTATCTATGGCGAGCGGTAGTTGTTCGGCTTTTAATTTCAATCAGATGCTGGATGGCGTATGCAAATACGTTCAAGGAGTACAGCAATATCTAACAGAATTAGAAACATCCACGCAAGGAACTGTAGACCTGGGGACAATGTTTAATTTGCAGTTCCGTATGCAAATTTTGTCTCAATATATGGAGTCGGTATCCAACATCTTGACTGCGGTGAATACAGAGATGATCACCATGGCAAGAGCTGTTAAAGGAAGTTAATAAAATAAGAGATGAGTCATGGCTGATTTGGATGTATTTAAAGAAGATTTTGCATTGTTGTTTGAAGCGGGAATGGTCGCTATCAAACAGGGGGATGAGGCTAGTGCTAAAGCTTTGTTTCAGGCATTGCATGTGTTAGATCCTGAGCATGCAGGATATGAATTAGGGGTGGGTCTGATTTATTTGCATAAGATGGAACTAACAAAAGCAGAAAACCTATTTCGTGCTGTTGCTGAAAAAGATCCAGATAATTGGAGCGCTAAGGCATTTCTATCATTAACGTTAATGATGATCGTGCTTCAACAGGGAAGTTCCTTTGAAGTTCGTAGAGAAAGTTTAGAGCGTTGCTTACTTTTAGCTGAGCAAGTACTAGAGAATTGTGAAATAGAGTCAACAAGAGCTTTAGTAAGATCGGTTCTTGATTGGCACGATGGGTTAGTTGCTAAAAGTGGTGGCCCTTTAAATTAGATTAGAGGAAGAACGAGGTATACTGTGATAGATCCTCTTAAGCTTTTTCCAAATTTCGATGGGGATCAGGAGAATGTTGGGGTTAATAAACCCGCAGCATCTCCTATGCCCAGCGAATTAAGTAAGAATATAGCCTCTTTTTCTTTAGGAGGCGAGAATGCAGCTTTTGATTCGAGGGTATCCGCTGAGAAATTATCTTTGATGGCTATGATGCAAGATAAAAATTCAAAGTTGATCGATCCAGAGTTAGAAGAAGCTTTAGATTCTGAAGAGTTGCAAGAGCAAATTCATTTGTTGAAACATCGTTTGTGGGATGCGCAAATGCAAATGCAAAATCAGAATCCAGATCGGTTAGCTGCAGAGCATATGGATGCTTTGGATGTAATCGTTAATTTGATCAATGGAGATTTGCAGACTATAGCTGAACACACACAACAGACGATCCAGCACGAGAACAGTGGTGAGGAAAGATCAGTAACACGCAAGATGGTAGATTGGGTTTCTTCAGGAGAAGAGATTTTAAATCGGGCGTTGTTATATTTTTCTGATCGTAATGGAGAAAGAGAAACGCTTGCAGACTTCTTAAAAGTTCAATATGCCGTTCAGAGAGCTACGCAACGTGCGGAGTTATTTGCCAGTATTTTGGGCGCGACAGTAAGTAGCATAAAAACGATCATGACAACACAGTTAGGTTAACATGGAAGAGCTCACGACCGAGTTTGATTCGCTCATGACGCAATTGCCTGATGTGCAATTGACAGCTGTTGTTGGGCGTATTATCGAAGTTGTCGGGATGTTAATCAAAGCTGTTGTTCCCGATGTTCGGGTTGGCGAGGTGTGTTTAGTGAAACGCCACGAAATGGAGCCCTTAGTCACCGAGGTTGTTGGGTTTACGCAAAACTTTGTATTCCTTTCCCCTTTAGGGGAGTTAACAGGAGTGAGCCCTTCTTCCGAAGTGATATCCACAGGCTTACCTTTACATATTCGGGCGGGAGCGGGGCTGTTAGGTCGTGTGTTAAATGGTCTAGGAGAGCCTATTGATACGGAGACGAAGGGGCCTCTCCAAGATGTCGATGCTATTTATCCTATTTTTAAAGCTCCCCCAGATCCATTACATCGAGCAAAGCTACGTACAATTTTGTCTACGGGAGTTCGATGCATTGATGGTATGCTTACTGTTGCCAAAGGACAACGAGTCGGTATTTTCGCTGGAGCGGGAGTAGGAAAATCTTCTTTATTGGGGATGATTGCTCGTAATGCGGAAGAAGCAGATATTAACGTAATTGCGTTGATCGGGGAACGGGGACGAGAAGTTCGGGAATTCATAGAGAATGACCTCGGTGAAGAAGGAATGAAACGTTCTGTGATTGTTGTTTCTACGTCTGATCAGTCCTCACAATTACGATTAAATGCTGCTTATGTAGGTACTGCTATAGCGGAATATTTTAGAGACCAAGGTAAGACAGTGATTCTTATGATGGATTCCGTGACGCGTTTTGCTCGAGCTTTGCGTGAGGTTGGTCTTGCAGCTGGAGAGCCTCCTGCCCGTGCTGGATATACACCTTCTGTGTTTTCGACCTTGCCTAAATTATTGGAAAGAGCGGGCGCGTCTGAAAAAGGAACAATCACTGCGTTTTATACCGTGTTAGTGGCTGGGGATGATATGAATGAGCCTGTAGCGGATGAAGTTAAATCCATTTTGGATGGACACATCGTTCTTTCTAATGCATTAGCACAAGCTTATCATTACCCTGCAATTGATGTGTTAGCGTCTATTAGCCGATTATTGACAGCGATTGTTCCTGATGAACAGCGACGTATTATTGGTCGAGCTCGAGAAGTTTTAGCAAAATATAAAGCGAATGAAATGTTGATTCGTATTGGGGAATATCGTCGAGGATCTGATCGCGAAGTGGATTTTGCTATTGATCATATTGATAAATTGAATCGTTTCCTCAAACAAGACATTCATGAAAAAACGAATTATGAGGAAGCTGCTCAACAGTTACGGGCAATATTCCGATAAGTCTAAAAAATAGTAGGATCGTGTGGTTAAGTATCCTTTAGAGCCTGTCTTATCCATTAAAAAGGATCGTGTAGACAGAGCAGAAAAGGTCGTTAAAGAGAAGCGCAGACTTTTAGAATTAGAGCAGGAAAAATTGCGTGAATGCGAAGCTGAGCGTGACAAAGTTAAGAATCACTATATGCAAAAAATTCGACAGCTCAGAGAGCAGTTGGATGATGGGACGACAAGTGATGCGATTCTTAAAATGAAAGCTTACATCAAGGTTGTCGCTATACAGCTTTCTGAGGAAGAAGACAAAGTCAATAAACAGAAAGAGAATGTACTAGCAGCAGCGAAGGAGCTGGAAAGAGCTGAGGTAGAGCTGACAAAGCGACGTAAAGAGGAAGAAAAAACGCGCTTGCATAAAGAAGAATGGATGAAAGAAGCGCTTAAAGAAGAAGCTCGCCAGGAAGAAAAAGAGCAAGATGAAATGGGGCAGTTGCTTCATCAATTACGTAAGCAAAAACAACGGGAATCTGGGGAGAATTAGTGTATGGAATTAAATAAAACTTCTGAATCTTTGTTTAGTGCAAAAGTTGAACATAATCAACCGCGAGCGGATGCACACGAGCCAAGAGATCAAAGAGAGGTTAAAGTTTTTTCTTTAGAAGGAAAATCTTCAGCTAAACAAGAGAAATTGGATCGTATGGCAGGCAGAACGACTTCTCGTCAAGAATCTGCAAAAAATTCTGAAGAGAATGTGGTTGAAGATAATTCCAAGAACGTTTCTTCCAGAGAGGAAGAGGAGAAAAAAGAAGACGGATTCTTTGCTGGAAGCAATCCAACATCCGGAATGGCTCTCGTTGATACACCTATGGCTGTAGCAAGCGAAGTCATGATGGAGACAAGTTCTATAACAGTGAGTCAAATAGATTTACAATGGGTTGAGCACCTTGTTTTGTCTACAGTTGAGTCTTTATTAGTTGCTGATGTAGATGGAAAACAGTTAGTGGAAATTGTTTTGGATAACAGCAACACAGTTCCAGAAGCTTTTTGTGGTGCGAATCTCACTTTGGTGCAAACTGGAGAAAACGTTGCAGTGTCGTTCTCGAGCTTTGTCGATCAGACTCAGGTTGCAGAAGCTATTCAATTAGTTCAGCAAAACCCTGAGCAGTTAGCATCTTTAGTAGGTTCTTTGAAAGCTCGTCAGTTAAATCTCACAGAGTTTGTTGTCGGTAATGTTGCTATGAACTTGCCTACTATTGAAAAAATGGAAACTCCTTTGCATATGATTGCTGCTTCCATTCGTCATCATGATCAAGAGGGAGAGCAAAAGGATAAGGGCCAACAAGAACATCATCAAGAACATCATCAAGAAAAGAAAGTAGAAGAAGCTCAGATATAAGGTATCCCCATGGCAGTTGCAGCAGAGCCTAGTAGTGGTTGGTTAAAAGCTAGAGAAGAATTACTACGTTCTTTGCAAAAACAGGAGGAAGAGGCTTCTTCTCTTCCTGTTTTCCCAAAGCAAGAGTGTGAGCAGAAACTTAAAGATAAGTTTCAATTAGAAGAAGTTGAGCTATCTTTTGTTTCGCGAGGACTTCTTTCTGCTGCAACTGCTGTGCAGGAGTACGGAGAGCATGTTTTATTACAATCTTTTTTGGCGACTCCTTTTGAGTCGGGAGAGTTTTATTTAGTTTCTTCAGAAGAAGATTTGCAAGCTCTGATAGGGACGATTTTTAATGACAATTCTCTAACTTCCTATTTTTACGAAAAGGACCGGTTGTTGGGATTTCATTACTATTTTGTTGCAGAGATTTGCAAGCTCTTCCAAGAAAGCGTTTGGATTCCTTCTATGGCTTTACGGGTCACAGGTGATGTGGCATTTTCTGCTCGCTCGTTGCAGGGAGACTATCATGTCGTACAAGTTGTCTGCCGCTTAGATAGTGCCTATGTACGCTTTTCTCTTTTAGTTCCTGAGACTACAGCTCAAAGCGCTTACAAATTCCTGGCGGAAAAAGATCAAGCTTTCGATATGCAGAAAGTGGATCTCCTAGCTCCTGTCACACTCGCTGTAGAAGTGGGCTTCTGTCAGATTTCTGAAGAAGATTGGCATCAAGTTGTTCCTGGGAGTTTTATTCTTCTAGACGCATGTTTGTATGACCCAGATACAGGGGACGCAGGAGCTTTTCTGTCTATTCAAGGCACACGGTTTTTTGGTGGACGGTTTTTAGATAAGCAGTCTGGATCTTTTAAAATTACCGGCCTGCAAGAACTTCAATTGGAAAATCCTCCTGAGGAACAAAGCGCAGAGGTTCCTGCGGCTCCTTTGCCGTCAGCAATGAAGATTGTTGCTGAAGTAGCTCGGTATTCTCTTTCTGTCGGAGAGTTTTTGAAGCTGGGCCCAGGAGGTATTTTACCCTTGGAAGGCGTACATCCTGCTTTAGGTGTCGATATTATTCTTAATGGAGCTAAAGTTGGACGTGGCAATATTCTTGCTTTGCAAGATGTTCTAGGAATTCAAGTTTTAGAAGTATAAGAAACGCTCTTTTAACGAAAAGTATAAGTCTTTATGCTTGGATTGGGTATACCATTTTCCTCATCTATAGCGAACTATCTCTTAACGCGAGAACTCAGTCGTAAAGTAGGATTAACTGTTTATCAAGGGATCGACGAAAGATCTTCTCGTCCTGTAGTTATCAAGACCCTGGTTTCTCCAGGAATTCATGATCAACGCTTTCTACGAGCTTTTGAGAAGGAAGCGAGAATCATGCAGCTTGTAGACCATCCTGCTTTTGTTCGACTAGAGGAAATAGGAGAATGGGAGCGAGGACGTTATTTTGTTTCCGAATATATTTTAGGAAATTCTCTGCGAGAAAGTATCCTCTCATCTCAAATAGCCTTAGATAAGGCCATTTCTATTGTTTTACAAATAGCACAGGCGATCACTACCCTTCATCAACATCAAGTTTTACATCTTGATATCAAACCAGAAAACGTAGTGCTGTCTCAATTAGGAGAGATTAAATTAATCGATTACGGGCTTTCGGCTTGGCAGTTCAATCATTGGGGTTCGCCCGCATACATGAGCCCTGAGCAAAGCAGACAGGAAACACTATCTCCAGCATCAGATGTATATGCTTTAGGGTTATTAGCCTACGAACTAATCATAGGGCAACTTTCTTTAGGAAAGGTATATTTATCTTTACTTCCGTCAAAAATTAGTAAAATTTTAACGCGTGCGCTTCAACCATCACCGGCAGCACGCTTTCCTTCTATGCGGGAGTTTGCTCTGGCATTACAAGAATATCTTGTGCATGATGTGCACGAAGACTATCGCCAAAAAGATCGTGTCCTTTCTCAACTGGAACAGATGCACCAACAAAGTTTATGGTTGTCTCCAGAAAAACTTTCTGCTCCAGAGGAAATGCTCGTTCAGATATATACACATAAAGAGTCCTATTATTTACATAATATTTACTATGATATGCTTGTGTTTGGAGACGTAGTGGAATTTTGGTTTTGCTATGCTCAGGGGAATTGTAGTTTTGCTTTCAGTATGATCAAACAGTTTCTTCATCAAAGGCAAGAGGCAACAAAGGATATTTTAACAGTAATAAATACAATCGATAATCTTTGTAAAACAATGGGAATCCCTATTTGTGAAGGGGGGATTTCCTGTTGTTGTTTTATATTTTTACCAGAAGAACTCATGTGCTTTTCTTGTGGGAAAACTGATTTCTCGTTAAAAAAGCAAACAAAGGGGGTGCAACGATTTCAAGCGGAATCGCAAGGAATTGGGGAGGAGGTTTCCCTAGAGATCCACGAACAATCCGTTGTGTGGGAACTTGGTGATGAGCTAATCGTGCATACTCCAAAGGCTAGAGATTTGGTCTATTTGTATTGCCCTTCTTTCCTGAAGTTGCAAGATAGAGGGCAAATAGATATATTCTGCCAAACAGGTGACCTACAAAAGGGAATAAGGCAGAAGCTTGACGGAAGTCTTTATCCTTCAACACTTATCAGCTTAAAAAGAGTCCGGTGAACATAGTGACGTCGAAAATAGGAAGCAAGATTTTAAGAATCATTCAAAATAACAAGAAATTGGGCCTCTTGTCTGCGTTAGTTGTTCTAGATGCGGCGTTGTTAAGTGTGAATTCACAGTCTAAAGAGGGTCTAAGCAATCCATCCATATCTTTGCAGAACTATCATGATACGGATCAGCATATAGCAGCTTGTCCTAAGAATATCGCGAAAAATTTAGCTAAAAAGAGTGCTCCGGGAGCGAAGCCAGTAACGGGACCTTCATCACCCGCACGCTCTGTATCGGTAAAAGCGAGCCCAGCTACTCCACAAGCTCCCATGACGCAAACACGTCATTTTAAGAAAAATCATCAAATTTTTTCGCCTAACTTTACGCAGCAGGCTCCTCAGCCCATGCCAAGGTCTGAAGAGAGACGCCGTCCTGAGCCTCGATATTTGCCGGGTACAGCTAAGCAGTCTGCAGTGACTAAGGAAAAAAAGGCCAGCGAACAAGATATTTCTAAACAAGAGGAAGAGGCTTTTAAGCTTTGGGAGGACAAACAGAACTACGCGCGTCGTGCAGTTAATGCGATTAATTTCAGTGTAAGAAAGCAGATAGAAGAGCAGCATAAAGCAGCTTCTACTAAAGGAAGTGAGGGCCCTCAATCAGGAAAACGAGATCTTAAGGGTTCCGAAGACCCTTCTATCAAAACTGTACAAGATAGCAGCCAAGATCAAGAAGAAGAAAAAAAAGTTCTTGAAAGATTGAATCAACGCTCGTTGACTTGTCAGGATTTGAAAGATGTTGGCTATACTGTAAATTTCGAAGATATCTCTATTTTAGAGCTGTTGCAATTTGTAAGTAAAATTTCAGGAACGAATTTCGTTTTCGATAGTAATGACTTACAATTTAATGTGACCATTGTTTCTCACGATCCTACTTCTGTAGATGATTTAGCAACGATTCTCTTACAAGTATTAAAAATGCACGACTTAAAAGTCGTTGAGCAAGGGAACAACGTACTAATTTATCGGAATCCGAAACTTTCGAAATTATCAACCGTAGTTACGGATGGATCTGCGAAAAATACGTGCGAAGCTGTAGTGGTTACACGTGTTTTCCGTTTATACAGCGTAAGTCCTTCTGCTGCTGTAGGAATTATTCAACCACTTCTTTCTCATGATGCTATTGTCAGTGCATCAGAATCTACAAGACACATTATTGTTTCTGACATTGCAGGGAATATTGAAAAAGTTCGAGAGTTACTGCAAGCATTAGATAGTCCTGGTGCTGCTATTGATATGTCTGAATATGAGGTGCAGTTTGCCAATCCTGCTGCGTTGGTTAGCTATTGCCAAGATGTTCTTGGAGCCATGGCAGAAGAAGAGGCTTTTCAGATTTTCATTCAACCAGGAACAAATAAAATTTTTGTTATTTCGTCTCCACGATTGACAGCGAAGGCTATTCAATTGTTGGAGTCTCTTGATATTCCAGAAATGGCACATACTTTAGATGATGTGACGAGTCCTGCAGCTGCTTTAGGCAGCTCCGGGGCTGCGAATCCCAAGAGCCTGCGTTTTTTCATGTATAAATTGAAATATCAAAATGGTGCTGCCATCGCGCAGGCAATCCAGGATATTGGGTACAATCTTTATGTTACAACAGCGATGGATGAAGATTTCATCAATACGCTGAACAGTATTCAATGGTTGCCTGTCAATAACTCCATCGTCGTTATTGGAAACCAAGCTAATGTAGATAAAGTTGTGAGCTTGTTAAATGGACTAGATCTTCCACCAAAACAAGTGTACATTGAAGTGTTGATTCTAGAGACTAGTTTGGAAAAATCTTGGGATTTTGGAGTCCAGTGGGCAGCTCTTGGCGATGAGCAGGGTAAAGTAGCGTACGCTTCTGGGTTATTAAGCAATACAGGTTTAACGGAGCCTTTCCGCAATCAAGCATTGCCTATAGCTCCAAATCCAGGAAATATTTCACTGCCAACTCCAGGTCAGCTAGCAGGGATCAGCGATATGATGTACGGATCTTCTGCTTTTGGCTTGGGAATTATTGGAAATGTTCTCAGCCATAATGGGAAATCTTACTTGACGTTAGGGGGATTATTAAGCGCTTTAGATCAAGATGGGGATACAACAATTGTGCTTAACCCTAGAATCATGGCGCAAGATACGCAGCAGGCGTCCTTCTTTGTGGGGCAGACGATTCCTTTCCAAACTACAAGTACGATTATTCAAGAAACAGGCTCTGTTACACAGAACATTGAGTATGAAGATATTGGAGTAAATCTTGTAGTAACTTCAACGATAGCTCCTAATAACGTTGTGACTCTACAGATTGAGCAAACAATTTCAGAGTTACATTCAGCACAAGGAGTGCTCACTCCTGTGACAGACAAAACGTTTGCGGCTACAAGGTTACAAGTACCTGACGGATGTTTCCTTGTGATGAGTGGGCATATTCGGGATAAACTGACAAAAGTAGTTTCCGGTGTTCCTTTGCTCAGTTCTCTTCCTTTAGTTAAAGGTCTCTTTAGTCGGACGATTGATCAGCGTCAGAAACGCAATATTATGATTTTTATTAAACCAAAAGTCATCAGTAGTTTCGAAGAAGGAACGGCCTTATCTAACAAAGAAGGATATCGTTATAACTGGGAAAGTGAAAGAGGATCTTTAGAAATTGCTCCTCGTCATGCTCCCGAATGTCAGCATATTCCTAAGATCCAAGCAGAAAGTGATTTTAAAATGCTGGAAATAGAAGCTGAATAATGTTATAAGGATTGCAAGTTGGTATTCTAACGCCATGGAATAGCTTCTGACTCTAATGTTTTTGCATAAGGGGGAAGTCAAGAGGGACTGGAGTTAGCCGTATCTCCAGTTCTCTTGGCTTTTTATTGAGTTGGCCTAAATAGCTCAGTTGGTAGAGCAACGCATTCGTAACGCGTAGGTCGTCGGTTCGATCCCGGCTTTGGGCATGCTCGGGTAGGGTGTATTGGTTAGGGGAGTCCTTAGATATTTGTTCATGTAACAAGCCGTCAGTGTCTAAGTACGAAAGAGGAAAGCAATCATTCCTTCGTCCCCTCTTTCAGACTCGAATAGTCAATCGCTCTGCCCGAGGTTTTGTTGTCTGAGCTCGTATCTGAGCAATCACTTCTTTCTCAATGGTCTGATTTGAAGCGTCTTGGTTGTATAAAACAAGATGGCCTCGGCGTAGTTCCCAGAACATAGGATCCCATAAAGGGTGTTTTTCTTGATCTTCTATCCATTGCATACTCATTCCTAACCGTATCCAACTTGTTGCATCCAAGGCTTCTTGTAAATCTAAACAACAAGAATGTGTCAGCATGCCTATAGCACGAAGTATCCGGTTCTTCACTTCTGTGGAATGTTCTTTTAAGAGCAAAGCTCTAGCTTCAGTCTCTGAAGATAAAATTTTCGTTACAACAAATCTTAAAGAAGAAAGAATCTGCTCTTCGGATAGGCCTAGCGAGCATATATTGGATAAACATAGAATATCCCCTAAAGATTCCTGAGATAACGGAAGTAATGAAGAACACGTAAACTCACGTTGGTGAGGAGTTAATAGCTCTGTGAGTTTGTTTCTGTGCTTAAGTGCAGGAACATGCACAAAAGCTCGAGCAGTGAGCGCCGTTCCGCAGCGTAAAGGATCCGTAGTTAAAAATCCAAAATCAGTAGAAAAAGCAAAAGAAAGACTCTTTTGTAAGCGTATATCTAAATCTATCAACTTTTGTAGCAAAACTTCTGGCTGCCATACAAAATCGATACCGTGTATGATCAAATGATCACAAAGATTAATCCCTATCAGGAGAGTTCCTGCTCGATTAACCATCAGAGCCTCTCCCTCTAAACAACTTCCTAAATCATAGGGGAAAAGATAGTGCTCCAATAGACACTCTCGTTGCCAAACCGGTAAATCTTTAAGCGGGAGAAGATAAAATTCTTCTCCTTCAATATTTAAAAACGGTTTTGCGATTGTCTCTAAAATATCTCGTTTATTCTCTTTAGAGAGACAGGGCACGAATTTAGCAACAGAAAGATTCCTTGATAAGGAGAGTGTAGAAATAGGACGTAAAGTCTCTATTCTGGACGAGTACTTAGTAGCAGCAATAGCTGTAAGGATATCGTTAGGAAGCATCGGTAGTATTCTGATTTTTTAGCTGATTAATCTGATCACGAATTTCTGCGGCTTGCTCATAATCTTCTCGGCGCAGAGTCTCTTGTAAGGCTTCATGTAAGGCGATCAATTGCATAGCGGGGGTGACACTAGGTGTTTCTACATTTCCCAAAGCTCGGCCGATATGAAAGTGATTGGTCTTGTCTGATGTATAGGATGAAATGGCTTGATAACGCAAGAGCCTAGATAGAATTAGAGATTTAAAGGTCCTATAGCATAACGGACATCCTAATAAGATTTTATCAGTATCGCGAATGCACCATTTCGTTTTACAGTTGCCGCATTCTAGAATGAGTTCGAGATTGGTAGGGGAAGCAAGAAGGGTTTCTCGGTCATAATACCGAGAGGGATATGGGCAGTTGTCGCATACGTAGCATCGCGAGGTGATGGTATCAGAAATCTCCGTGAAGCAAATCGTCGCAGGTTGCTGGCAGTTATAGCAAAGAGCAGAAGACTCTGAAAGGGTCATACCAAAAGCCTTATCAATTACAATGAAGTACTTTCAGCAATAACAGAAAAGACAAAGGAAAGAAATGTTTTTGATAGGAAGAAAAAAGAAATGGGTCTTGAAGGATTCGAACCTTCGACCCTCTCATTAAAAGTGAGATGCTCTAACCGCTGAGCTAAAGACCCATATTTCTTTTTACTAATGACCCCAAGGGGATTCGAACCCCTGTTACCGGAATGAAAATCCGATGTCCTGGGCCAGGCTAGACGATGGGGCCAGGACGGAAGTAATGCTACCATTAAATCCTTTTTTTCTGCAAATTCCTTTTTCTCTTAACTCGTTTACTTTGAAGAAAAAGTCGACTGCAAAAAAGCAGATTATACCGAAGCTAATTCTGCCTCTTTTTGCTTCGCAAGCTCTTCTATCTGCTTACAAAACTTATCTGTGAGTTCTTGAATTTTCTTTTCCAACCCTTTCACAGCATCTTCTGTTAGACTGTTGTCTTTTTTCAGTCTATCATTAAAATTACGGCGAATACCACGAATAGAAACCTTCGCTTCTTCACTTTTTCGTTTCAGTTGCTTGATAACTTCACGTCTGTATTCTTCCGTAGGCTCGGGAATATTGATCCGAACAGTAGAACCTTCCACCACAGGCTGAAGGTTTAAATTCGCAGCTAAAATCCCTTTAGAAATAGCAGAAACAGTCCCCGCATCGTAAGGGGAGATTAAAAGTTGTCGCGTATCAGATACACTAACTGATGCGATATCTGAGAGCCGCATCGTAGTCCCATACACTTCAACGGTAACCGTCTCTACCAGAGCCGGGTGTGCTTTCCCAGTTCTAAATCCACGAGTCTCTTTCTGGAAAAACGTTAAAACCCCGGACATCTCTTTCTCTGCAGAAGCGAGCGTCATAGTTGCCCTCCTTCTGTAGAAGATACTACTGTACCAACAGCATTAAAGATTGCCTCTTCCAAGGAGTGTCTGGCAAAGCTAAACATTTTAATTGGGATTCCTGAATCCATACACAAAGATACTGCTGCAGGATCAATCGCTCCTAGCCCTTGAGAAAGAAAATCTCTATAAGAGATGTGGTCGTACTTTACTGCATCAACGAATTCACGAGGATCTTTATCATAGATACCATCCACATGCATCGTTGCCTTAAGCAAAACATCGACTTTTAATTCACAAGCACGCAAAGCTGCGCCTGTGTCTGTTGTTAAGTACGGTGCGCCTGCCCCCATCGTACAGATAACAACTTTGCCCTGGCTTAGGGCTTCAGATGCCTTTTGCGGATTATATAACTCTGCTAACTGTGGGCACGACAGAGTCGACGTCAACAGATTGGGCACATCCTCAGTCTTCAGAGCATCTGCTAGCGCCATTCCATTGATCAATGTCGCTAACATTCCCATCTGATCAGCCGAAACTCGATTGATCTGTAAGTTTTGACTTTGCGAGAGGCCGCGAAGAATATTTCCCCCACCAATGACCACTGCAACCTCAACATCTGCATTGCGGACAACTTTTAACTCCGCAATCAACCGAGAGAGACGCTCTTCGCTGATTCTATTGTTGGAATTCGCATCAGAGAGAGCTTCCCCAGAGATCTTGAACAAAACTCGTTTTACTCGTTTTTTCATCATCTCGCCACTTAGTTTACGCACCTATTTTCCAAAAAATAAAGTGATCCACCTTCAGAGGCTCCCCACTAGCCTTTGCTGTTCTATTAACTAAATCCTGAACAGTGATCTCAGGATCTTTAATAAAGGCCTGCTCTAACAGGCAAACTTCTTGGAAAAACGCCTTAAATTTCCCCTTAGTAATCTTCTCAATTACCTCTTGGGGTTTTCCAGCAACCTGGGAAGCAAATACTTCTTGCTCACGTTCCAAAACTTCTTGAGGTACGCTTTCCTTACTCAAGAAAAGTGGCTGGCTAGCTACAACATGCATAGCAATATCTTTTGCCAACGCTTCTTGTTTGTCAGAGCCAGAAAGAAAAACTACAGCAATAGCTTTCCCATTCCCGTGAGAATAAATTCCTACACTTTGGTCGGAGTTAACAGGCATATAAAGCGCACGGCTTATACGAATGTTTTCTCCGACTGTCTGCATAGTTACAGCCTTGAGCTCCTCCACAGACAAAGAAGGCTCTTGAGAAGACATTACACGAGCCAACGCCTCAACATCGCTAAGTCTATTGTTGAGGAGATCAGATAATAAACCAGAAACGAACGCTCGAAAGACGCCATTATTGGCGACAAAATCTGTCTCAACGTTCACCTCGATGATAGCTGATCCTCGTTCATCGACTAACGCAGCAACAACGCCTTCTTTTGTCTCTCGGTGTTCCTTTTTACTTGCAGAGGCAAGCCCCAGCTTCCGTAAATAAACAACAGCGTCCTCCAAATTACCCTTTGCGTGTTCAAGAGCCTCTTTACATTTGGTCAGGCCTACACCTGTCTGTTGTCTTAAACTTTTCAATGCTTCCATGGAAAAATTGCTCATTTCAATGCCTCACAATTTTCAACATCAGTCCAAAGGAAAAAACCCTCTTTAGAATCAGAGTCACCCTGAACTTCTCTTGAAAAAGACAACTCCTCCATGACCTCTTCTATAGATTTTTCTATAGGACGTACAGGAGATAAAATTGCCAACCCTGCATGTTTTTTCGCATCGATAACAGCATCTTTGAGTACATTTATGATCAAACGAATACTCTTCATTGAATCATCATTACATGGAATAACATGATTTATGGGTGTTGGATCACAGTTTGTATCAACCAAAGCCATCACAGGAATACCAAGCTTTCCGGCCTCTGCTACAGCAATACGCTCGTAGCCTGGATCAACAACAACCAAAAGCCCCGGAAGAGTACTCATGTGACGAACCCCTTCTAGGTTGTTAAGCAGCTTACGATGTCTCTTAGCTAACAAAGAGATCTCTTTTTTCGTGAGAATAGAATTAGGAGTTTCAAGATCAAGTTCAATTCTGTTTAACGTTTTTACAGAATTTCTGATAGTGGCCATGTTGGTCAACATGCCTCCCAACCATCTCTCAGAAGCAAAAAATTCCCCACATTCAATAGCAGCGTCTTTGATAATTTGCTTGGCCTGTTTTTTTGTCCCAACGAACAAAATAGATTTTTCCTGCTCAACAATTTTCTGAATACAAACAACAGCCCTCTTTAACTGAGAGAGAGTTTTTGCTAGATCGATAATATAGAGGTCATTTTTTTCTTCAAAAATGAAAGGGCGCATCTTCGGATTCCAGCGACTCGTCTGGTGTCCAAAATGTGCTCCGGATTCTAAAAGTTCTTTCAATGTTAATTCGCAGGAAAATGCCAAGCTTTGTCCCTCCTCTTACGTGTCAACAAGGCATCTGAGATAAACTCAGATTTCAGACTTGGTAAAGTCATTTTTTATTTCAAATTTAGCGCCCGATCAGAATCGAACTGACACCGGTAGCTTGGAAGGCTACAGCTCTACCATTGAGCTACGGGCGCGCTCAAATGAACTGATATACTAGTGAAAGTTAAGTTTTTATGCAATAGTGTTTTGGATAAATTTTTGATTCGTAACGAAGAAAAAAGAGAGAAGGAAAAGAAAATATTAGAGATGTTTTGAAAAAACTGGACTCGACCGAAGCCGAGTCCAGAAACACCAGAAGTGTCTATTGATGAAAATAAGCTTAATGAAAAATTTTTTATAAAATCACACCGTTATTAGAAACGGAATTGAGCATTTACGTGAGCTGCTCTTTCATCGATTAAACGAGCTTCAACAGTAACTGCATATTTATCTGCATCTACAACCGTTGTTCCAACAGCTATACCACAAGATTTTCTAGATTTCATCTTGTTGATCTGCATGGAGACAATTTGTAAAGTATCTGCTAAAGCATTTGCTTGTTGTCCGTCGGTGTTTTCTGTCGTTGACCCTGCCCCAGCAATTGTAGGGTTCCAAGTGGTCACTTCCAAAATTGGTTGCGCAAGTTTCGGTTGAGCTATACGAATTGCATCTGCATCAAAGCTAGCTCTGGACCATTTAACCCCAATATATGGAGTAAACATATTTAGTCTATAAGACAAAGCCAAACTTGCTTGCCACTCATGGTAATCGATGGAAGCATCTTTAGTTCCTGTAGCGTTCTCCGTTCCCGCTGTGATATCTAAAGGAAATGTTTGACCAACATAACCCTTAGGTTTATTAATTGTGAACTCTGCGGCGTTGCAAAGAACGTTTAACTCTTCGACCTTAGGTTTAGATTGAGCATACTGGAAGGACGCGCCTAAAGTTGCACAACCACACTCCCAAAGAGCAGCGCGGGCCCCAACGCTCCAGGCAAAAGCTGTGTCAGTGTAAAGTTCAACAACTGCTTGCGATAGGGAAACGTTTGGGACTGTTTTAGCCGTCGCAACGTTATTCACTTGTGTTGGATCCCCAAATAAACCAACCAAGTTAAAAGAGGCAGAATTCCCCTTGAGGTAACCACTAGCGGCCCCTAGTGTACAGAATACATCAAAACGATCCCAAATGTTCAACGCCATGAAAGCTGCATTCGTAAACATTTCGGCATCCTGGAAATGCTTACCATAAGCAGGATTCGTTCGGCTAACCAATGAAGTAGGGGAGGTTACTGCGTCCCCAGTATCTGCTATTGTAGGAGTCGCTCCCATCTCAAACTCTTTACTCACATCTGTTTTCAAAACACGATCGAAAACAAAGTCACCATAGTAGCCTAAACGCATGCTGATAGCATCACACCAGGTAGTGCAAGGATCACAAGGGTCCCCGCCAAAACCTTCCCAAAGAATCCCGTCAATCATAAGACTTGGTTCAGCAGGATTCCCCACAGGCAGAGCGTGCAAGGAGGAAGCAGAACCCAAAGCGGCAAACATTAATACCGATTTCAGGAGTTTTTTCATTCTTACCTCTAAGATTGTATATTTAGCTCTCTTTGTGCTCGCTATCTCTTTCTGGCGGCACTGTGTCCAAGTTAAAGCCAGACAAGATATCCTGTAGCAATGAATGGCTTTGAGGAGTGTCTTGCAAGTATAAAGCAGCCTTAATCAAGAACATTTCGTTCAATGCTCGAGACCATAACAAAAATTTCTTATTATCGTAAAGTTGATAAGAAAAATGCCTGTCTCAGGAAGAAGCCCTTAAGCGCCTCCTGTCCTAGCAATAAAGCAGATTTCTATTTTTGTATATCTTTTTGTTTGTTCTTGTGTCAAAAACGGACTGAAAACAGAGTATGGAGCAAGAATAGAAAAACGTTAGTCACTCAAGATAAGAATGCTAAGAGTTAATTATAAAAGAAGGGGGGTATGATTTTTAATTCTAATAACAGGGATTTTTATTTGAAGCATCTGTAGATTAAAGATTCCATGAAAGCAGATGATTTTTTTGTAAGAAAAGCGAAATTTTTGTTTTGATGGGAACGTTTTTGACAATCATCTAAGAATGTAAACGACACAGTCCGTACATGAGAAGAAAACAACGCAAACTGCTTTCTGTCCCAGAAAAAGCGAACCGATTACTTGTGGGATTTATTATTGCTCTTTCTATCATTACTTTGCGTATATGGCATATCGCTGTCGTTCAACACGAGAAAAAAAAAGAAGAGGCCTATCGTCCACAACGAAGAATTATTCCGGAACATTGTGATCGTGCCCGGGTGTGCGACCGTTTTGGAAGAACGCTGGCAGAAAATGTTTTACAATACAATGTGGGAGTTTCTTACCGCGCAATCCGAGATATTCCCGCTCGTGTTTGGCATACTGATGAGCAAGGGTACAAAAGGTTAGTTCCTGTTCGTAAGGACTATATTAAAAAATTCGCAAATTTTTTAGCTCAAGAACTCAATATGGATCAGGATTTTGTTGAAGATACAATCCATGCTAAAGCTTCTATATTGGGTTCCGTGCCTTATATTCTTCAAGCGAATGTGTCAGAACGCACTTTCTTACGACTCAAGATGATAGAAAAAGACTGGCCAGGATTACATGTCGAATCCTCTGTTCGTAGACATTATCCTGAAGGACGTACAGTCTCGGACTTATTGGGATATGTGGGCCCAATTAGTGCAGAAGAGTACAAAAAAATCACTCGAGAGCTAGGGAAATTAAGGGAATGCATTCGCGCTTATGAAGAAGGTGAAGATCCGAAGTTTCCTTTAGGGATATCGAGCATAGATCAGGTTCGTAAGCTTCTACAAGAGTTGGAGATGCATGCATATGGATTGAACTCTTTGATTGGGAAATTAGGTATCGAATCTTTTTGTGATCGAAAATTAAGAGGATTGATTGGCAAACGATCTATGCTCGTTGATCGCCGAGGAAACTTTATTCAGGAAATGGAAGGGGCTTCAGCAGGGAGTTCTGGAAAAAAAATACAGCTTACGATTTCTACTGAATTACAAGCTTTTGCTCATGAGCTTCTTGCAGAACATGAGCGTGGAGAGACTTTTCGTGATTATCGGCAGTGGCGTCAACAACAATACCTTCCGCCATTTTTCCCTTGGATAAAAGGCGGGGCTATTGTAGCGATGGATCCGAAGAATGGTCAGATTTTAGCTATGGCCTCTTCTCCTCGTTACGACAATAATGACTTTATTAATATGAAAGACTCTCCGCATCAGGAAGAATGTCGTGCTTCTGTTTTGCGATGGTTAGAGAATCTCGAATACATTGGGGAGGTCTTTAATAGACGTATTCCTTTGAGAAGAGAGCGGTTGGATCCTTTTTCTAAGAAATATTTTGATGAGGAACTCTCTTTTTCTTACCGCGCTTTTTTAGACTTTATCCTTCCAGATACCTCTACGGTAAAACAGTTAGTATTGGAGAAAGGTTCTGTGGGATTGTCTATTTATCTGCAAGGGAAGGTAGATCAACTTTTGGAAATCTTTGATTGTGAACCAAAAGATTGTGGGCTGATGTTTGATGTTCTTTTCCCAAAAGAAGATGGTCATGAACCCATAGGAGAGGTCACTTCTCTTAGACGGCAAAAGCTATTAAGAGAAGTCCTTATAGAAAAAAAAGAAGAAATTCAAGCTCTTAAAGAAGAACTACTTCCTATTTTGATCAAGCTTCCAGCGAACTATGATAAGATACTATTTTTGGATTTATTGCGAACGGCGATAGATCCTGAAAAAGTCTCCATCTCTTTGTTAGCGGAGATCGGTCATATGTCTGTGCTAGACTTTGTAGATTATCAAGGGCATTTTGTTGCTTTGAGAAAATCTTTTTCTAAGCTAATGGAGAATGTGTTTATAGATCAAGATTTCGCTGCTTGGAGGAAGGAGTGTTTCGCACAGTTTATCAAAGAGAAGCGTGATGACGAGTTAGCGCGTAAACAACGATTCCCAACACCTTATGTAGATTATTTATTGGAAGAGAGGCTACGGCAATATGCTCTTTTTTGCGAAGAGCATATGGATGCTTTTGTAGCTTTTTTGTTGTCTGATAAAGACACACCTCCTAATCATCCTTACTATAAAGAAATCGCTTGTTGGCGCGATGAGCTGCGTTCAGGGGCGCATCCAGCTTTGGAATGGCGTGAGCATTATGATTTTTTAAGCAATCGTTTGTCTCAAGTTTCTTGCGATCCATGTGAGCTGTTCGCTGCTTTTCGTGAATTTTCTGAACTTAAACGTCCTTTATACGGACAGTATCCACTTACGCTTACGCGGAATAAAGAGCAAATAGAGCAAGATCTTATTGCATCTTTTTATCCTATCTATGGTTACGGTTATCTATCCACTCATGCTTTCGGTCAAGCGGCTACTTTAGGATCGATTTTCAAACTTGTTTCTGCTTATTCAGTATTGGTCCAGCATCTTTCAGATTCTGAAGATTTGTCTAAGTTATTGGTGATTGTAGATAAGCAGTCGTTAGGGTATCGCTATGGAAAATCTCATGTAGGGTTCTTTAAAGATGGCTCTCCCATTACTTCCTTTTTTAAAGGAGGAATGCTTCCTGGGAATGATTATGCGGGGAGAGGATATATCGATCTTATCTCCGCTTTAGAGATGTCGAGTAATCCTTATTTCTCTTTGCTTGTTAGTGAATATCTTTCAGATCCAGAAGATTTGTGTAAGGCAGCAAAGCTGTTTGGATTTGGAGAAAAAACGGGTATTGGTCTTCCTGGAGAATACGCAGGAAGAGTACCTGTAGATGTCGCGTACAACCGTTCAGGGTTATACGCGACTGCTATAGGGCAACATACTCTTGTTGTGACTCCTTTGCAGACGGCTGTTATGATGGCCACACTAGTGAATGGTGGAATTGTTTATGAGCCTAGTCTTATACAAGGAGAGTGGAGTGAAGGAACATTTTCTCCAGTTTTTGCCAAAAAAAAGAGAGAGATTTTTCTGCCTGATTCGATAGTAAATCTGTTCAAGCAAGGAATGCATAATGTGATTTGGGGGCAATATGGGACAACGAGACTTATGCGTCAACGATTTGCTCCTGAACGGTTATCTCGTATCATCGGGAAAACTAGCACAGCGGAGGTTGTTACACGTGTTGGGTTAGATCGTGAGCGAGGGCGGATGAAATTGAAAGATGTATGGTTTGCCGCGGTAGGGTATGAAGATGAGGCGCTCACGCTTCCTGATATTGTTGTCGTTGTCTACTTGCGACTAGGAGAGTTTGGAAGAGATGCTGCTCCTATGGCAGTCAGAATGATAGAAAAATGGGAAGAAATTCGTAAAAAATTTTCGATTAGTCGGTGATTGGCACAGTTTTTGCTCCTGTAATGAGTAAGGTTTTACTTTGACAGGGAACGACTATGGAAGAAGCGGAAAAACGTTTAGCGAAAGAGTTTTTGTGCTCTGGGATCAATTTATTTTTGAGTGGTGAATACGAACAAGCTGAAGAAAGGTTAAAAGAGTCTTTAGAGTTAGATTCAGAAGCTGGATTAGCGTATTGTTACTTAGGGATCATTGCTTTAGAAACAGGCCGTACACCAGAAGCTTTAGTTTGGTGTAAGAAAGGTTTGGATGCCGAACCCGGAGATAGTTACTTAAGGTATTGCTATGGTGTTGCCTTAGACAAAGCAGATCGTACAGAAGAGGCGATCGAACATTATCAAGCATATGCAGAGTTTCATCCTGAAGATATAGAATGTCTTTTTAGCTTAGGAAGTGCCTATCATCGTACTCTGCGCTACGAAGAAGCAATAGCTTGCTTCGATCGTATTATGCAAGTCGATCCTTGGAATCCTCAAGGCCTTTATAACAAGGCGGTTATTTTAGCAGATATGGAAAACCAAGAGGAGGCCATCGCTTTATTAGAATTAGTGGTCAAAAGAAATCCTTTATATTGGAAAGGTTGGGTGAAGTTAGGATACCTACTTTCTAAGAATAAGATGTGGGACCGGGCAACGGAAGCGTATGAGCGTGTTGTTCAATTACGCCCTGATTTGTCCGATGGGCATTACAATCTTGGCTTGTGTTATTTAACGCTTGATAAAACCCGGTTAGCTTTGAAAGCCTTTCAAGAATCTTTGCAGTTGAATGCTGAGGATGCTGATGCGCATTTTTATATAGGATTAGCACATATGGATCTTAAGCAAAATGAGTTGGCCTATGATGCCTTTTACCGGGCTTTGGGTATTAACTTAGACCATGAGCGCTCGCATTACTTGCTAGGATATTTACATCATATGCAGGGAGAGTCTGAAAAGGCGGAAAAGGAGCTTTCTTTCTTAGTCGCTAAAGAATCGATATTCGCACCTCTTTTACAAAAGACTGTGAGTAGTCCTTCTTTTTTCAGTAAAAAAGAGACTCTTTTTTGAAGAACGGAGCATAGAAAAATTTTTATGGCATAGGTAGCAAACTTTCAGGAAGCCATTAAAATTTTCCTGTCTTTTTTGTTTATTTATGTTGTAGAAAAATTCCATTTTTTTTACGATCCGTGTCCAACAAGTTTTTTTCTTAAGGACTGTTAGACAGTCCTTTCCTTGGGTCTAGGGAGAGACAGTCTCTCTTCCTAGGCTGTCTTTTTGAGGGGAAGTAGAAGTAATAGTTTTTCTCTGCGAGTTTCGCTCAAGGCAGAACGGTAGCCTGATGAGGGAGGAGGATCATGGACGCGCCGGTAGATCATTTTCTGCAGCAGCAGGAGTATCCTTATGGATTTGTGACTCCTATACAGTCTGAAGGGTTAGCTCCCGGGATCAGTGAGGAGCATATTGAACAACTGGTTCATTTACGAGGTGAGCCAAAATTTTTATTGGATTTTCGATTAAAGGCTTTTCGTCTGTGGCAAAAGATGGAAGAGCCGCGATGGGCCCGTATCCACTATGCGCCGATTGCTTATGATAAAATTGTGTATTTTTCAGCGCCTAAATCGAAAAAGCCTTTAGGGAAATTAGAAGACGCCGATCCTGAAATCCTCGAAACGTTTAGAAAATTAGGTATTCCTATTGATGAGCAAAAACGACTGCTTAATGTGCAGGATGTTGCTATGGATCTAGTGTTTGATTCCGTTTCGATAGGAACGACTTTTAAAAAAACGTTAGAAGAAGCGGGTGTAATTTTTTGTTCGTTCCGGGAAGCTATTCGTTGTTATCCTGATTTGGTGAAGCGTTATCTAGGATCTGTAGTTCCTGCTCGAGATAACTTTTTTGCTGCCTTGAACTCTGCTGTTTTTAGTGATGGGTCGTTTGTTTACATTCCTAAGGGAGTACGCTGCCCAATGGAGATTTCCACTTACTTTAGAATTAATGATAAAGAGTCTGGACAATTTGAGCGTACCCTCATCATTGCGGAAGATGATGCTTATGTAAGCTATCTAGAGGGATGTACAGCTCCATCTTTCTCTTCACATCAATTGCATGCTGCTGTTGTTGAGCTCATAGCGAATAACCGTTCTGTTATTCGCTATTCAACGGTGCAGAATTGGTATCCTGGAGATCGTGAGACAGGGAAGGGAGGGATTTATAATTTTGTAACAAAACGAGGATTGTGTGCAGGAGAGCGATCTAAGATTTCTTGGTCTCAAGTTGAAGTTGGTGCTGCGATTACTTGGAAATACCCGAGCTGTATTTTAAAAGGAGAGACTAGTGTCGGGGAGTTTTATTCTATAGCATTGACAAATGGGAAGATGCAGGCAGACACAGGAACGAAAATGTTGCATATAGGCAAAGGCACCTCTTCGACTATAGTTTCTAAAGGGATTTCCGCAGAAGAATCCCACAATACTTTTCGAAGTTTAGTTTCGATTTCTGAGCAAGCTGTTGGAAGTTGTAATTATACGCAGTGTGATTCCATGCTTGTTGGCACCTCATGCGGAGCTTACACGGATCCGCAAATTGTTGTTAACAATGGAGAGAGTTGTGTTGAACATGAAGCGACAACTTCTAAACTTCGTGAGGAACAACTGTTTTACTTACGGAGTCGAGGATTGAATACCGAAGAGGCTGTTAGTTTAGTGGTGCATGGTTTTTGTAGAGAAATTATTGAACTTTTGCCTTTAGAGTTCGCTCGAGAAGCGACTAAGTTATTAATGATTAAGTTAGAGAATAGTGTAGGCTAAAGATGCTTCATCTGTGTGATGTACATGTGTGTTGTGAAGAACAACGGATATTGGAAGGGTTATCATTGTCAATTCGTCCAGGCGAGTTGCATATTATTATGGGGCCAAATGGGGCAGGGAAATCAACTTTAGCTAAAGTATTATCTGGAGATGGGAGCGCAGAGGTTATTTCTGGGACAATGACTTTAGAAGGGAAGGATTTAATTGAAATGTCTCCGGAGGAACGGGCACACGCAGGTATGTTTATTAGTTTCCAACATCCTCCAGAAATTCCTGGAGTGAACAATCGTGTATTTTTAAAAGAAGCTTGTAATGCTTGTCGAAAGGCTCGTCAGCAGCCAATTTTTGAGGATATCGCTTTTGATGAGTTTCTTTCTTGTTTGGAAGAGGCCTACGGGTTTCCTGGTTTTCATTTTTTTGCAGATAGAAATGTCAATGAGGGTTTTTCCGGGGGAGAGAAAAAGAAAAACGAGCTTTGGCAAATGTTAGCTTTAGAGCCCAAAATGGTTGTTCTAGATGAACCAGATTCAGGTGTCGATATCGATGCTCTTAAGGGGATTTGCTCTGTTTTACAAACTTATCGAAGCAAGCATCCTGAAGCAGCCTTTTGTATAGTGACGCATAATCCAAAAATGAGAGACCTTTTACATCCTGACTATGTGCATATTCTTTTGAAGGGACGCATTGTTTTTTCAGGAGATCAGCATCTCATGGAAGAGTTGGAACAGAAGAGTTATCAAGAATTACTCGATGTCGTTACCCAGGAGTAAACAATGTGGGGGACCCATCAGCAAAAGTTTATATGTTCTGATGTTCGATTATCAGAAATGGGACGTTCTTTATGGGAGGCATATAAGCATAATCGTATATTTCGAGAGGTTTGTTCTTGGTTATGGGATATGACACAAAGCATAGGGACTTGGTCCCATTGCTTTGGAGGAGAAGAGGCGCTTGTTACTATCCCCGAAAGGAAGGAGATAGAGTGTGTCTTAATTAATGGGTGCTTTATCCCTTCTTTATCGAACCTTCCTTCGGGAACTATTGTGGCTCCCTTACGTGAGGCGCGGGCGTTTTTTCAAAACTCTCAGAGTGCAGATCCATTAGAAGCTTTGCATTCTTTTCTTCGTTCTGAAGAAGGGCTAGTGATTTATATTCCTGAGGGGCAGGAGTTTACTGTTTCTTGGATGGTGCGTCATTATTATATCTGTGAAGAAGAGAATTATCACAAGGTATGTGTTCCCTATATTGTTTTCATTTTAGGCAAGGGAACAGCTGCTTCCATAGAGATGGAAATATTAGCGCTTCCGCAACATTTCCATCTCTTTGGACAAACGCTCTGTTTCCTTGGAGAGGAAGCAGAGCTGATTTTGACTATGCGCTCGCTTCCTAAAGGAGTAGAAAATATTCTTTGGTCTCATCATGTGGAAGTAGAGCGTCGCGGGGCATGTGCTATTGTTCAGGAAATGGACTCAATGGGTAAAGGGTGGTTTCGTAATCACTTTTTATTAAAAGGAGAAGCTGCACATGGGGAGTCGTTGGTTAAAATTCATAATGGAGAGTGTTTAGGTGTGCATAACATGATGTATCATGATGCACAAGCAACCTCTTCTCGCCAAAACATCCGTTCTATTTTAGAGGAAGGATGTTTTGCTTTTGAAGGAGGCATTCATATTAGTTCTAAAGGCAATTTATCGAATGCTTATCAGAAGCACGATACTCTGTTATTGAGTCATCATGCTTCAGCACGAACTTTTCCTCGATTGGAAATATTAACTGATGATGTCAAAGCTTCACACGGGGCTACAGTAGGTTCTTTGGATGCTCATCTACTTGCATATCTTCGTTCTAGAGGATTCAGCTTAATGGATGCGAAAAAAGCTTTGCAGAAAAGCTTTTTAGCTTTGGGTATAGAAAATGATTATTTCCGAAAACTGCAGAAAAAAGGTCTTTCAAATGTATGATGTGAAAAAAGACTTTCCTATTTTTCGAAGTCAGGGAGATTCTTATGTGTATTTGGATTCTGCGGCAACAGCACACAAGCCTCAATGTGTGATTGATGCTGTCACAGATTACTACAGTTCTTCTTATGCTACGATAAATCGTGCACTTTACAGTGCTTCTCATGATATTTCTTCAGCACATTGGCAAGTTCGCTCAAAGGTCTGTTCTTGGATTGGAGCGCAATACGAACAAGAAATTGTATTTACCAGAGGGACAACGTCTTCTCTGAATATGTTGGCGATAGCAGCTAATGATAGTTGGTTAGCTGGGGGCACGGTTGTTATTTCAGAAGCTGAACATCATGCCAATCTTTTGTCTTGGGAAATTGCTTGTCAACGTTCCGGAGCCAAAGTAAAAAAAGTGCGTGTTGATAATGAAGGTATGGTAGATCTTAACCATTTAGAAAGCTTGTTGCAGCAAGGGGTACAGCTAGTTTGCTTAGCACATGTGAGCAATGTTTCTGGAGCCATTTTACCTTTGCAAGAGGTTGCTCTTTTGGTTCATCGTTACGGTGCTCTTTTTGCTGTAGATGGTGCTCAGGGAGTAGGGAGAGGACTTTTGAACCTTTCGGAGTGGGATGTTGATTTCTATGCTTTTTCTGGTCATAAACTCTATGCCCCTACTGGTATAGGAGTTTTGTATGGTAAGAGGGAACTTTTGAAGGCTCTTCCTCCTGTCGAAGGTGGAGGAGATATGGTTATCGTATACAATTCAGAAGAGCCTTACTATCAAGAGCCGCCTTTGCGTTTTGAAGCAGGGACGCCTCATATTGCTGGAGTTTTAGGATTAGGTGCAGCTCTTGATTATTTGCAATCGCTGCCTTTTTCTATTTCTGACCGTTTAACCGAGCTGACGAATTTTTTGTATGAACAGCTACTTACAGTGCCTGAGATTCAGATTGTGGGTCCTCAACAAGGAGCTCCGAGAGGTTGTTTATGTAGTATCACTGTTCCTAAGATGCAAGCTTCCGATTTAAGCTTTTTACTAGACGGAAGAGGTATTGCTGTACGTTCAGGTCATCAATGTTCGCATCCTGCAATGGTGCGTTGGGATTTGGGTCACGTTCTACGAGCTTCTTTAGGTATCTATAATGATCAGCGAGATATTTTTCTCTTTATTGAAGCATTGAGTGATATTTTGCAGTTATGCCATCCGTAAGCCTGTAGTATATGTAAGTGGGATATATGGCTAGCTTCTCCAACTTGATTTGGATTGTGGGATTTTGTATCTTGAGTTTTTGAATTAGGAAAATATTGTGAATAGATTACCTAGTGAAGATACGCTGTTAGAAGTCAATATAGAAGATGTTCGGGTCAGTCCTTTTCAGCCTAGACGTATATTCCTTGAAGAAGATCTAAAAGAGTTGATCCTTTCTATAAAGGCTGTAGGGTTGATTCATCCTCCAGTAGTGAGGGAGATCCGTAACGGAGATAAAATATTATATTATGAGTTAATAGCAGGAGAGCGCCGTTGGCGCGCTCTTCAATTAGCAGGATATAAAACGATTCCTGTAGTTGTGAAACCGGTTTTAGCTGATGATATCGCTGCGGAAGCAACTTTAATAGAAAACATTCAAAGGGTGAACTTGAATCCTTTGGAAATGGCAGAGGCTTTCAAACGACTGATTGTCGTTTTTGGTCTCACTCAAGATAAAGTGGCTCATAAAGTGGGAAAGAAACGTTCAACAGTAGCAAACTATCTGCGTTTATTTTCTCTTTCTAAAGAGATTCAAGAAAAAATCTCGTCTGGGGAGTTGACTCTAGGCCATGCTAAAGTCATTTTATCTTTAGAAGATGACAATTTAAGAAAGATTCTTAGCCAGAAGATCATCTCTTGTAAGCTAGCCGTTCGCGAAGCAGAAATGGAGGCTAAGCGTTTAGTAGAAGGCAAAGAAAATACTTGTAAAAAAGAGATTCCCCAAACCTCTTCTCGTTTAAGCTTATACCAAGAACGATTAGCAACCACGACTGGCTACCCTGTGATAGTCAAGCCTCAAGGGAAACGGATATGTGTGTCATTTTTTGTAGAGGGAGAAGAGGCATTAGAAGCTTTAGAGAAGGCGTTGACCACACCTTCTTCAGAAGCTATTTTGTAAGATTATCCTTTGGAATCTGAAAAGACTCATCTGTTGTTAGAGGAAGATGCAAGTCACGACGATCTTCAGGGAACTCTGGCAATTGCGAATGAAGGAGCATTCGTGTATACGGATGCTGAGGATGACAAAAGATATCTTCTGTGGGCCCCGTTTCTACAAGTTGTCCTTTGTACATGATGAGTAGATCTGTGCAGAATGAACGGACGACGGCAAGATCATGTGAGATGAATAAGTAAGTCAGCCGAGCTTGCTGTTGCAGCGAGGTCAGCATATTGAGGATCTGAGCCTGCATAGAAAGATCCAAGGCAGAAACGATTTCATCACAAATAATTAATTGGGGAGCTCCCAATAAAGCTCTAGCAATAGAAATCCGTTGCAGCTGTCCTCCAGATAACTGATGTGGATACACATATAGATAATCTGTAGAGATACCTACTAAGGAAAGGGCTCTTTCTACAGTAGTTGCTAGTTCTTCTTTAGAAACTAAACGATGATATAATAAAGAGTGGCTTAGGGCATCAAAAATCGTTTTACGAGGGTTTAAAGATGAACGTGGATTTTGAAATACCATGCGTACCTGCGAACTCAGGTATTGACGTCCTTGCTTATTGTGTAAAGGGATGGGTTTATCATTGAGCGTAAGATACCCCGATGTCAAAGGAATAAGGCCTGCAAGCCCTAAAGCTAACGTGGTCTTACCTGATCCAGACTCTCCTATCAGACCAACGATTTTGTGTTTAGGAATAATAAAGGAAACATTATTCAGAGGTGTCGCAGCGATCTTTTTTTTTTGAAACCAGAAAGACCTCTTGTAATAATGCTTTGTCAAGCGACTCGCTTGGAGTAAACTAGGATTATTCATATAACCAGCACCTCACATGATGATGATCGTTTAAAGATGTCGTTTTTGGAGGCTGTTTGAAACAGATCGGAAGAGCTTTACGGCAACGAGGAGAATAACAGCACCCTTCGGGGAGGCGTGTGTAGTGTGGCGGATGTCCCGAAATAGGGATGAAGCTTTGTTTCTTATACTGAGAAGGACGAGAGGCTAAAAGATCCTCAGTATAGGGGTGCATAGGAGAATGAAAGATCTTTTGTACAGAAGAGTATTCCGCCATACGACCTGCGTATAAGACAAAGACATCGTCTGCCATTTCTGCAACGACTCCCATGTCGTGAGTGATTACGAGAAGACTCATCCCTGTTTTTTTCTGCAAAGTTTTAAGAAGTTGTAAAATTTGGTATTGCACAGAGACATCTAAAGCAGTTGTAGGTTCATCTGCTATTAATAGCTCAGGAGATGTCAGTAAGGTCATAGCTATGGCCATGCGTTGAAGCATTCCTCCAGAGAGTTCATGAGGATATAATTTCATACAGCGTTCAGGATCTTGAAAGCCTGTTTCTCGTAGTACCCCTAGAATGCGCTCATGTGCAATTTTCCTTGTTAAATCCAGATGCGTGTGGATCATTTCATGAAATTGTTGTTCGATAGTGAATACGGGATCGAAAGAGGCGAGTGGATTCTGAAAAATCATGGCGATTTTCGATCCGAATAGTGATTTCGAAGTCGTATTTTTCCGATCAAGCAGGTTTTCTCCACAAAAGAGAGCTGTCCCAGAACAAGAGAAATGTTCTTCGGGGAGAAGCTGCATAAGAGATTGCGCAGTGACAGATTTACCTGATCCAGATTCTCCAATGATTGCTAAAGTTTGTCCAGGGAAAACATTGAAAGAGAGCGATTCAACAACAGGAAACGACACCCCATTTTTAGTCAGAGATACAGAAAGATTTTGAACTTGGAGAAGAGGCTGAGCACGCATAGCTATGTATCTCCTACTAGTTTCTAGGAAGGGATTCTCTAGAGAAGAAAAATCCTGAAACATCAAAAAGAGACAAAGTAGCAAGCCTTAAGACATTCCAGATTGCAATTATATATGGGAAGAGAATATATTACGAAGAGCATTTTCTCGAAGACAATGAAAAAGGCTTTTATGCAGGTTCTAGCAAGTTTATTCGGCCAGTCTCCTTTCGCTCCTTTGCAGGCACATATAGAGCTTGTTTCTTCTAGTGTGAGTATTCTTCTTCCTCTTTTTAGTGCTCTTAGGGAGGGTGATTATGAGAGAGTCGAAGCATTAGCAAAGCTCATTTCTTCGAAAGAGCGACAAGCGGACGGTATGAAAAATGATGTAAGAAAACATCTTACGTCAGGGGTGTTCATTCCTGTGCCCCGTCTTGCTATGTTGGAAATTATTTCGATACAAGATTCCTTAGCTGATAACGCAGAAGATGTCGCAATTTTGTTGACAGTGAAAGAGCTACGGTTTTATCCAGAGTTTGAAGAATTATTTTTTGAATTTTTGCAGAAAACTCTGGAGTCTTTCGAAGCTGTTGCGAAAACAATACGAGAGATAGATCGGCTTTTGGAATCTTCCTTCGGGGGAAGTCGAGCAGAAAAGACTCGCACCTTGGTGAGTGAGGTATCGAATCTTGAGCATGAATGCGACGTATTGCAGAAGGAATTAATGAAGATATTCTTCTCCGAAGAGTTTGCTATCGGAACAAAAGATTTTGTTTTATGGATGCAAATTATTAAAAGGGTAGCGGGAATATCCAATAATTCCGAGAAGCTAGCCTATCGAGTGAGTATGACACTAGAAGAGAAGTAGGCATGTGGTTGCTGCTGATTTGTGTAGTTGTGGGCGGATTCTACACAGCCTGGAACATAGGTGCTAATGATGTAGCGAATGCTGTGGGGCCGAGTGTAGGGGCTGGAGTACTCACTTTAAGACAAGTCGTTGTCGTTGCTGCCATTTTTGAATTTCTTGGAGCGGTATTGTTGGGAGATCGGGTTATCGATACCATAGAGAGTGGTTTGGTAGCTCCTTCTGATCTGGTCTTATCTTCTCAAGATTATATCTTTGGAATGGCTGCGGCCCTTTTCGCCACCGGAGTTTGGTTGCAAATAGCCTCTTTTTTCGGATGGCCAGTGTCGACGACGCATGCCGTCGTCGGAGCTGTTCTGGGATTTGGTCTTGTTCTCAGAGAAGATGCTGTTATCTACTGGAATTCTTGCGGTAGAGTTTTCGTTAGTTGGTTGATCTCTCCCATTATCGGAGGATATTTTGCTTTCCTAATCTTCTCCTTTATTCGTAAAGCTATCCTTTATAAAGAAGATCCTGTTTCTGCAATGGTGCGCATTGCTCCATTTTTATCAGCGCTAATTATTTTTTCATTAGGTTTGATCCTTATTCTCGGCGGAGCTATTTCTCGGTTAGTTTCGTTTCCTATAGCTTTTCGTATTGTTTGTGGGTTAGCTATATTCGCTTTCTTTTTTACAATATGGGGAATGCATTTTTTCAAGTTGGCTATGCTTCCCCCAAGCATTGTTCCTGGAACATTGCTGGATCGCTTACTATCTAAAAACACTGGTTACGGACGAAAGTATCTTGTCGTTGAAAGAATTTTTGCTTACTTACAGATTATTATTGCATGCTTTATGGCGTTTGCTCATGGATCCAATGACGTTGCTAATGCGATAGCACCCGTCGCTGGTATCTATCGAACCCTGTATCCGCAAAATTATTCTTCAAAAGTGTTATTTATTTTTATGTCTTTGGGAGGATTTGGCTTAGTCTGTGGATTAGCAACCTGGGGATGGCGAGTGATTGACACTATTGGGAAAAAAATTACAGAGCTCACGCCATCACGAGGGTTTTCTGTAGGGATGAGTTCCGCTATCACAATTGCCGTAGCTTCTGCTTTCGGATTCCCGATATCAACGACACATGTCGTAGTCGGATCGGTTCTAGGTATAGGATTAGCCAGAGGTTTACAAGCCATTAATTTACGAATTATCAAAGATATTGTGCTGTCTTGGTTTGTTACGCTTCCTGCAGGAGCTGCTCTTTCTATTATGTTTTTCTCGTTACTACGTGCTGTGTTCCGTTAAATGTGAGTCCCCGGGTTTAGGGTCATTACATTTTTTCTCTAGAAGTTCTTTATATGTAGCTTTGATAAAGGCTTGAGTTTTCCGTTGCTTAGGCGCTATAAGGAATTTTAGGTTAAAGATCGGATGAGCATGGATAAATTATCGATAAGAGAGATTTCTCCCGAGGGGAAAAAGGTACTGGTTCGTGTAGATTTTAATGTTCCTATTAAAGATGGGAAGATTTTAGACGATGTGCGTATTCGTAGTGCAATGCCCACGATCGATTATCTACTTAAAAGAGATGCTGCTGTTATTTTAGTGAGTCATTTAGGTCGCCCTAAGGGAGGCGTATTTGAAGAAGCTTATTCTTTGGCTCCTGTTGTTCAAGTATTAGAGAGATACTTAGGGCATCACGTTCCTCTGTCTCCGGATTGTGTTGGAGAAGTTGCACGGCAGGCCGTTGCGCAACTATCTCCAGGAAGGGTGCTTCTTCTAGAAAATGTACGTTTCCATAGAGGAGAGGAGCATCCTGATGAAGATCCCGGTTTTGCTGTTGAGCTCGCTGCGTATGCAGATTTTTATGTGAATGATGCTTTCGGAACCTCTCACCGCAAGCATGCTTCAGTGTATCGAGTTCCGCAGATGTTCCCTGGGCATGCTGCAGCGGGATTCCTGATGGAAAGAGAACTCGAATTTTTAGGCCAGAATCTGTTGGTAGATCCTAAGCGTCCTTTTACTGCGATTCTAGGAGGAGCTAAGGTTTCTTCTAAGATAGGAGTGATAGAATCTCTCCTCTCTCGAGTAGATAATCTCATTTTAGCTGGAGGTATGGGCTATACTTTTCTAAAAGCAATGCATCGTCAGGTTGGGGATTCTTTAGTTGAAGAGTCTGGTATTCCTCTAGCGAAAAAGGTATTGGAGCGAGCGCAGGCTTTAGGAGTAAAGATCTATCTTCCTGTGGATGCTAAAGTTGCTAAGCGCTGTGAAACTGGAGAGGATTGGACAGAAATGTCTATAGGGGATGGCATCCCTGAAGGGTTAGCAGGTTTCGATATTGGGACACAGACGATTTCTTTATTTTCTCAGGTGATTCAAGATTCTGCAACGATATTTTGGAATGGCCCCGTTGGAGTTTATGAAGAGCCTCCTTTTGATCAGGGATCGAAAGCAATTGCGCAGCGCCTCGCAAGCCATTCTTCTGCAGTGACTGTTGTAGGCGGAGGTGATGCTGCTGCTGTAATTGCTCTTGCAGGGTGCACGTCTCAAATTTCCCATGTTTCCACAGGAGGCGGAGCTTCTTTAGAATTTTTAGAGAAAGGATATCTTCCGGGGACGGAGATTTTATCGCCCAGTCGAAACTAGGATTTCTAGTAGGTTAGGTTCTACTGTTAAACGCTAGATGCATTAGGAACAAATGTTAGAATCTTTTATAAAAAATAAAATTCTTAAATCGTTGTTTTTATTTGATTAAAAAATCAAAAAGGTTGTTTTAATAAAAATTAATTGTTTTTCTTAAAAAGAAGATTTTAAAATTAAAGGAGATTGTTGGAATGTAAAAGATATTGCATTGGCGGAGGATCTATGAGCATTCGATCTACTGGCGGGAATAATGGGTTACAACCTCCCATTACCCCTTCTGGAGACGGCGACAGCGATAGCGTACAAAGCAGCAACAGCAGCAGTAGTGGAGTCCTAGGGGATCATACAATTTCTTCTCAGGGGGAACCTCAAGGATTGTGTGTGCGTATAATGAATTTATTCAGAAATCTTTTTTCTGGAACGAGAGATGCCCCCGCCCCAACAACGAGACGCCTAGATGCTTCAGATATTCATCATCCTTCTCTTTCTGGACAAGGAGCCACTCCAATTGTCTCTACCGGAGATAAAAAAGTAGACGAGGTCATTGTTCAAGCAGATATACGTACACAAAATAAACAAACAATAGCCACGTATATTCAAAACAAGCTGAAAGGCTTAGAGGGACAATCTCCTTCTGGGTATAAGGCTAGTGTATATGAATCTATGCGGTATGCAATGTTTACTCCTGGAGGAACTTCAGTAAACAGTGAACGGGCACGTCAAGTGTGTATTCAGGGAAGAGATTTATGGCAGCAGGCGGCAGAAGATCTCGCTAGCAATGAAAATTCAGATGGTTTGATGATGCTTTCCTGTCTAGTTTTAGGAGGGAAACATCTGCCTCCAGGGCAATTGAGATCATTCATGGAGACGGTCAAAGGTACTTTTTCTGACGAAGCAGACCCTGCAGACCCAACGGCAGATGATGTGATTGCGTTAGCTGGGCAGATAGATGCTGCGGAACAGTCTAATCCTGGAAGTGCGATCAGTATTTTAAATTATATCGGCAATTGTGGGAAAAGCGCTCTAGATAACAAAGAGATGAAACAGCTTATTTTAGGGGATCAGGATGGGCACGATCTTCAAAGTATCCAACATAACGCACAAGAAATAAGCAAATTACTAGATTATGCTCTAGAAACAGATTCGGAGGTATATTTACAAACTCTAACTACTGTTGCCTCGGATCTTTTCTTTGAAGGAGGCGAGAGCACAACAGATCCTTTCGATTATTAAGAGGAATACACATAGTGAGTAGTTTAAGCCCTATCGGAGGAAATGGTGGCCCTGAGGGACCTATTGGGCCTCGGAATGATGAGATAGAAACTCCAGAGGCCGAAGAAGAGAATGAATTTGAAGAACGTGTTTCTAATCATGCTGAATCTGTGATTGCAGAGAGTTCGGAATCTATTCTCCGTACCACTTCTTCCGAAAAAGTAAACGAAGATCTTCAGCAGCATATTAGCATAGAAGAGTCTCCTCAACACCAGGGTTTTCTCGGCAGAATTCGTAATGCGGTAGCTTCCATCTGGAGACGTCGAATCTTGCGACGCAGTGGAAACTATGACGTGAGAAAAGCAGAAGAGAAACAAGGAATCACAAAGATTCTACAGGATTCGAAAATGCCTTCCTCGACGGATTCTCGCAGTCAAAGATTAAGTTCATCTTGTTTGAATAGTATTCGAGACTTTTTTGCTAAAATTTTTCATTTTTTACGAGATGCTTATTATCGGAATTGCACGCGTTCAGGAATTAATTTCTGCGGAGCTAGACGGGATTCTTTAGAAGTACTTGCTGCGGTTGGATTACTTTTACGCATGGCCACGCTTCGTTCTTTTGACAAAGTCGATGGGAAATATGAAGAACGGTTGGATAGTCACGATTCTATCGTAATCGATGTAGGTAAAACGTTGTTAGATGATGTCGAGGCTAATATCGAACACATACTAAGTTCTAGGATTGACTGGTCCCAGAATATGATGTTAGGGTTTTCTCGTGGGCTTGTACAACTATGTGCTACTCCTTACTATGCAAACTCTTTTGAGTGTTTAAAATCGATCACAAATTTAGAGAAGAAGGATCCGAAGGCGGATTATTCCCAAGCATTGTTATTGGCGAGTGAGATTGATCGGTTGGCAGAACGGGATCCTTTCGCGGCAAGAAATGTTTTAGACGCTCTTCGATTTCGGACTTCAGAGCTCCTAGGAGAGTTGATCACGATGGATATTCTTCCTCCTGTGGGGAAAGTTGGTCGAGGAGGTGTGTTTCCTCCTGTGAATGAGCATCTTGTTGTGCAAATTGTCAATGCTAATGTCGAGCATCTGTACACGAATTTTATGCATGACCAAAGAGCTTATAGGCAGATGATTAACACATTAGTTCAAGATTTCTTTTTTCTTCCCAGTGAAAAAGATCCTTCTTCTGTTGGAAACGTTTAGAGGTATTTTCTGAAAGGAATAGGATAAATAGCGTGAAATAATACCTATTATGTGAAGAATAAACGAAAAGACTCGACTTCGTTATGCTATTAGATTCTCGTTTCCCTACAGATTACTATTTACGTATCCTAGAATTAGTTATTCGGGATCCTTCTTGTAGATTAGTGTATAATCGGCAGCTGCGGATGCTGGAAGCGGTGCCTTTTGAGCAGAAGCTTTCTTCTAATCAAGAAGGAGATTCGAGTATTTTGCGAGAAGTGATTAGTGAGCTTCTCGCTCACTCAGGCGAAAGCTATGCTATTTCTGCAAGATTACTTGCTATTATTGATATTTACTTGAAGCAGGCGCAACCTTCGAATTCCTTTTTTGCGAGAGTTTTTCGAAAAAAAGAGCGGGCTAGAAAACGACGCATCGCTAATAAATTGTTGTGCTTAAAAAGTATCTTATTCTTTGAACGACAACGGCCAGTAAAAAAAGTTGCTTCCGTTGCCGGTTCTATTCTGCATAAGCCTAAGGGAAATTTTTCCTCTTGGGAGGATTTTACGCATGATGTACAGCCTCAAAAATCTAATGCAGAAGAAGGAGCTTTAGACTCATTACGAGACAGAGTAGAGGAGGACGCTGCCTCTCAGACAATCGTGGAAGTCTTGTTAGCTTTTTTGGACGATCAGGACATGTATCTTTCGGTGAGCTTTGAAATTCTGCGTTATTTCTTAGAAGAAAAGGTTTTGTCTAAAAGAAGCTTGTCTCCCCGTAGTCATAACGCGATTAGGCAGATAAAAGACTTATATTTAGTCAGCCCAGAAGATTTTCAAACATTTATAGGCGGAATCATTACGGAGTCTCTTTTTGAAGAGGAAGATCAACTTGTTGTAGGTTGCGTCATTTTTTCTCAAGAAGGGAAAAAACTTTTTGAATCTTGGAAAGGGGTTACTCAGAAATACCCGCATGATATGTTGTATACCCAAGCGTTTTTGGCAGAAGTGGTGTTACATGTTGTGCAACACCATATCCATTTAAATGCAAAAGTTAAACCTACATCTCCAGAACAGGTTGGTAGTTTATATAGTATTCGAGACCATAGCCCTCGAGCCTGGGCAAGAATGATGCGGGTATTACTAATGCGCTGGCTTCTCGATTATCATTTCGATGTATATGCCTACCTGAAAGAGGAGATTCTTCGTTGTCCACCTCGTCAGCCTTTTTGGCAAATCGTCCCTTCAGAATCAGGAGATGGGACTTTCCGTAGAGAAGCACGTTAGTCTGGATATTGAGCCAAGCGGGAGCAGATGGGACAGGTTTCTACTTTGTGGTGAAGAGCTGGACAGAATTCTCTTGCATAATAGATAAGTTGCAGATGTAGTTTTGGGGAATTCATTGGACCGAAAAAGGCAACTAAATCCTTTTCTACAGCAGAGGGGCTACGTTTCGTAGAAAGCTTCCATCGATGTGCTAAACGCAGAATATGCGTATCTACAGGGAAGGTATTTTCTCCATAATAAATACTAAGGAAAACAGAGGCTGTTTTCCTTCCTACTCCAGGAAGCTTGATGAGTTCTGAAAGGGTTCGGGGTGGTTCTTGAGCATAGCGTTCTACAAGAATACGGGAAAGTTCTTGTATATAAGTAGCTTTCCTTTCTCCTAATCCACAAGGAGAGATCAGCGAATATATTTCTGCCAAGGAAAGTTTGCTCATCAATTCTGCATTCGGGGCCTTTGTGAAAAGACGTGGTGTAACTGAATTGACCGCTTTATCTGTCGAGTTGCCAGAGAGGAGGATAGCAATGAGCAGCTGAAAGGGGGATTGCCATCCTTTTAGAGAAGCTTCTGGGGATGGGAAATAAGTATTTAATGTATCTAAAATCAACGACAGTTTGGATAAAGCATTCCGCTTATTCATAAAAGATTATTTCCCAATACAAAACTTACTAAAAATCTCGCCTAAGACGGTTTCAGTAATTTCAGCCCCAGACAAAGTTCCTACAAAATGTAAAGCTTGACGGAGATCTAAGGCAATGCATTCGTTAGGAAGATCGGTTCTGAATCCTTCCAATGCAGACATCAAAGATTCATAGACATTATGCAGTAAGCTATGATGGCGTGCGGATACTAAAAAAATCTTAGAAGATTTCCCCAAGTCCGTTGTATGGAGCCATTCTCGCAGTGCTTGTCTCAATGCACAAAGACCTTCTCCCGTTTTAGCAGATATAGAGATCTGTTGAAAAGGAACCTCCAATTGGGGGGGGCTTGCGATATCACATTTGTTCCAAAGTAGAATTGTGGGTTTTTGATACAAGATTTCAGGAAGCTCTGGAAGAGGTTGTGAAGCGTCCATAACCCAGAGAATTCCTTCTGCTTGACTCATAGCTTGTCGAGCACGCTCAATACCCTCTTTCTCGATCGGATTTTCTGTATCTCGAAGTCCTGCAGAATCAATAAGACGTAGGTTTTTCCCTTGTAATACCCAGCTTTCTTCTAAAATATCGCGAGTAGTTCCTGGGATGTCTGTAACAATAGCACGATTTTTTTGAGTAAGAGCATTTAGGATAGAGGATTTCCCCGCATTGGGAAGCCCTGCTAAGACTAAACTCGTGCCTTGAGCAAGGCGTTGCCCTTCATCAAAACTAGAAAGAAGCTCTTGTGTAAGTGCAAAAGCTTCTTTGATTTTATTTTGAGGCAGAGCATGCTCTGCCTCAATCCCTTCTTCGGGGAAATCGGCCAAAACTTCCAGATAGGCTAGCGCTTCTATGATTAAAGAAGAGATTGAAGAGATAGCTTGCGAGGTATGCCCTTGAAACTGATTTTGTGCTATGCGAAAGGCATCGATATTGTCTGCTGAAATGAGTTGTTGGATAGCTTCTGCTTGAATGAGATCGATTTTCCCATTTAAAAAGGCTCGCTGTGAGAATTCTCCAGGTAGAGCAGCGCGAGCTCCCGCTTCTAATAAAGCATTTAAAATTTGAGAACACGCAAAATACCCTCCATGGCACTGGAATTCCACAATATCTTCTCCTGTAAACGAGCGAGGAGCGCGCATCACTAAGACTAGCGCTTGATCTATACAAATTCCATTTTGAGACGCGATGCCCAGGTGAGCTGTATGCGAAGCATAGCCTGCAATATTACCAGAAAAAATTTGATTGGAAATGGAAACAGCTTTGGGACCGGAGACGCGAACAATAGCAATACTACCCTCTCCGGGAGGAGTTGCGATGGCTGCAATCGTATCATTTTGAAGCATAAATAGAAGCCTTCTGGCTAAACAAAGAGACCATTATACTTTTGGAAGATCTTTCTAAGCAAGGAGGGCTATAGGGTGGAAGAGGAGTTTGTGTTTTTGAGAAAAAGGATCTTCTTTATACTCGTTGCGCTTTGAAATAGAAGGATTGGTAAGCTGGGGGCAGAGCAGGAGAAAGCATGGCAGGACAGGAAATTTGGTACATCAATCGTGAAACGGGACTTTTAGAGAAAGAACCCGTCTTGTGTTCTTCCCTTATGCAATATTTTCTTGAAAACAGAATAGGAAGGGCGGTGTACGCCTGCCTATGTAAGAACAGTTGGTTTTCAAGGATAGTGGGAAGATTGCAAAGGCTAGGAGTAAGTAGATGGTTCATCAAGTCTTTTGTGGAAAAATATCATCTTCGCGAAGAGGAATGGTTGCTCCCTCTCCACAAGTACACATCGTTTAATGATTTTTTTATACGAAAGCTTAAGCTCGAAGCACGACCTATTTTGAGGGACAAAGAAATATGTTGTACTCCTGCTGATGGGGCCTATTTCGTTTTCCCCTCCATAGAGGAGGTCTCCACATTCACTATTAAACATAGAATTTTTTCATTAGAAAATTTTTTACAAGATAAGCAGTTAGCTAGTGAATATGCAAAGGGAAGCATGGTGATTGCTAGACTAGCTCCTTTCGATTATCACCGATTTCATTTCCCTGTTGAAGGGGTCGTAGGAGAATCTAAACGTATCAATGGTTATTTATTTTCTGTACATCCTCTCATGCTAAAAAGGAATTTAGCAATTTTTATAGAAAACAAGCGAGAGGTTACATTGATTGACTCTAAGGAATTCGGTAAAGTTGCTTACATAGAGGTTGGAGCTTTAAATGTCGGATCTATAAATCAAACCTTTTCTTCTGGTTCTTTCGTAAGAAGAGGGGAGGAGAAAGGGTTTTTTGCATTCGGGGGGTCGACAATTGTTCTATTGTTTCAGCCACAACGCATTACTTTTGATGCAGACTTGGTTCAGCATTCCGCTCAAGGGTTAGAAACCCGTTGTCGGATGGGAGAATCGTTAGGAAAGCGGTTCTCTTCATAAAAATAAAGACTTAAAACGTTTTTTTTGGTATTGCAAGAGAGAGAAAACTCAAAAGTTGCGCATTATGTGGCTAATCGTAGCATGGATATCACTGACTTGCTTGGCGATGGCTTTAGTCTTTAAAGCTTATAGACATGTTGTCTGCTTTCGCAGTCACGTGAATCAGGTGATGCGCGATGTGCGTTTAAACATGGGTCTAAAGGAGTGGGCCGTTGCAGAAAAATATCTAGCTCCCATCCTAAAGAAGCGTAAGTATAGACGGAAGTATTTGTTTAAATATATCCGGATTCTCCGTGAGTTAGAACGTTTCGAAGAAGCAGAAAAACTTTTAGGAGAAGCAAAGAGATTAAAATTATCTGGCTCTTATTTTTTCTTAGAAGTCGCACATAAAGCGTTTCGGCATGGTGCTTATAAAGAAGCCGCCCACGCTTTTTCGCTTCTTCCTTCTGAGTTGTTAGAAGAGTGTGAAGTTGCTCGATATACTATCTCTCTCGTGTATCTTGGAGAGGTGGATCTTGCTTGTCGGATAGTGGAACCTTGGATAGGCCCTCTCGCTCATCAAGAGATTTATATCAGCGTAGGGCATATTCATTTCGCTACGAAGCGTTACGCGGAGGCCATCGATTTCTATCGTCGGGCAAGATCTCTAGGGCTTTGCCCTGTCGACGTTGTATATAATTTAGCGCATTCTTTGCGCATTTGTGGGCATTATGTCGATGCTGGTATGCTTTTTAGAGAATTGTTGAGCGAGCCTATCTATAAAGACGAGGCTATGTTCAATATCGGTTTATGCGAGCATAAACTTGGAAATTCAAAAAAAGCTCTACTGATTTACCAAAATAGTGAATTGTGGGTTCGTGGCGATGCGTTAATGATGAGATACGCAGCTCTTGCTGCTGCAGATCAGAAAGATTATCAACTTGCTGAGCACTGTTGGACACTGGCTTTCCGTTGTCAAAGTTATACTGAGGATTGGAACTGCTGTGTCCATTATGGCTTAGCTTTATGTCATTTGAAAAAATATTCTGAAGCAGAAAAGGTGTATTTGCGTGTTATCCAAAAAACGCCTGATTGTCTTGTTGCTTGCAAAGCACTTGCCTGGTTGGCTGGTGTCGGATATGCTACGATGATTTCTGCTCAAGATGGGATAGCTTATGCCAAGAGAGCATTACGGATTAAGCGATCTCCGGAAGTGCTTGAGCTATTAAGTGCTTGTGAAGCTCGAGAAGGAAATTTTGATGTTGCCTATGATATTCAAGCTATTTTAGCGGAGCGTGATACCACTCCTCAGGAACGAGAGCGGCGTTCTCAGATCCTGAAGAACTTGCGACAAAAACTTCCTATTGATCAGCAGCATATTGTAGAAGTTTCTTTATTACTGGCGGCCTAAAAAGTTCTTTTTTTAAGTTAGCCTAACATAGGGGTTTAGCCTCCGTATCACGTGAGTGCTTTTTGTTTTCTTTTTCTCTAGGAAAGTCTAGAATGTGCTTGAATGCACGGATTTCTTCTCTCTCGAGAGGCCTTCTCTTTGAGAGATTTTGTGTATAAAAAGATAATTATCAAAAAGAAATAGAAAAGAATCTTCTTCGTCGTATAGGCGCCTTTAGACGAGAGAGGGATCTTTTCAAAAGTATGTATTGAACTATGATGGATTTCCTTAAGCGTTTTTTCGGATCTTCTCAGGAGAGAATATTAAAACGATTTCAGAAGTTAGTCGAAGAGGTGAATGCTTGTGATCAGAATCTCTCGTCATTATCTGACGATGAGCTTCGTCAGAAGACTCCCCAATTGAAAAAACGGTATCAAGAAGGGGAGTCTTTGGATGAGCTTCTTCCAGAAGCTTATGGAGTTGTGAAAAATGTGTGCCGTCGTTTAGCTGGAACTCCAGTTGAGGTTTCTGGGTACCATCAGCAATGGGACATGGTTCCTTATGATGTTCAAATTCTCGGTGCTATCGCTATGCATAAGGGCTTTATCACTGAGATGCAGACAGGAGAGGGAAAGACTTTGACTGCGGTTATGCCGCTCTATCTAAACGCACTGACTGGTAAGCCCGTTCATCTTGTAACAGTCAATGATTACTTGGCACAACGAGACTGTGAGTGGGTGGGCTCTGTTTTACGTTGGCTTGGCTTGACAACAGGCGTTCTAATTTCTGGCATCCCTCCAGAAAAACGAAAAGCAATCTACCAATGCGATGTCGTTTATGGAACAGCTTCAGAATTTGGATTTGACTATCTGCGGGATAATTCAATCGCTACACGGAAAGAGGAACAGGTCGGGCGCGGTTTTTATTTCGCTATTATTGACGAAGTTGATTCTGTGTTGATCGATGAGGCAAGAACGCCTCTCATCATTTCTGGCCCTGGAGAGAAACATAATCCTGTTTATTTTGAGTTAAAAGATCGTGTTGCTGACTTGGTGTATTTTCAAAGAGAAATGTGTAACCAGGTTGCAGCCGAAGCAAGGAAATATCTTGATCCTTTTTTAGGGACAGATGTACTCCCTAAGGATAGGAAGGTTGTAGAAGAAATTTCAGAAGCTTGTCGGTCTTTATGGCTGGTAAGCAAGGGAATGCCTCTTAACCGTGTATTGCGTCGTGTGCGAGAGCATCCAGATCTTCGTGCCATGATCGATAAATGGGACGTTTTTTATCATGCAGAGCAGAATAAAGAAGAATGTCTAGAGAAGTTATCTTCTTTATATATCGTTGTTGATGAACACAATAACGATTTTGAGTTGACCGATAAAGGAATGCAGCAGTGGATTGAAAAGCTCGGGGGCTCTGCGGATGATTTTATTATGATGGATATGGGGCATGAGTACGCTTTGATAGAAGAGGACTCGACGCTCTCCCCTGAAGAAAAATTAAATCGTAAAATTGCAGTTTCTGAAAAAGATACACAGAGAAAAGCAAGAGCTCATGGATTGCGGCAGCTACTACGAGCGCATTTGCTTATGGAGAAAGATATCGATTATATTGTTCGAGACGATCAGATTGTGATCATCGATGAGCATACGGGCCGTCCTCAGCCAGGGCGTCGTTTTTCAGAAGGATTGCATCAAGCTATCGAAGCAAAAGAACAGGTAACGATACGTAAAGAATCTCAGACATTCGCAACGGTCACGTTGCAAAACTTTTTCAGATTGTATGAGAAACTTGCGGGGATGACCGGAACAGCAATCACAGAGTCGCGAGAGTTTAAAGAGATCTACAATCTATATGTTTTGCAAGTTCCCACATTTAAACCTTGCTTGCGCATCGACTACAATGATGCGTTTTATATGACGGAGCGAGAGAAGTATCAAGCTATCGTTGCGGAGATCGTTTCTGCGCATCGTTCTGGTAAACCTATTTTGATAGGAACAGAGTCTGTAGAAGTCTCCGAAAAATTATCCCGTATTTTGCGTCAAAATCGCATTCATCATACCGTGCTTAATGCAAAAAATCATGCTCAAGAGGCAGAGATTATTGCTGGAGCTGGAAAGGTAGGAGCTGTAACGGTCGCTACGAATATGGCTGGTCGGGGAACAGACATTAAATTGGATGAGGCAGCTGTAGCTGCGGGAGGACTATATGTCATAGGAACCTCTCGACATCAATCGCGACGTATTGATAGACAGTTAAGAGGCCGTTGTGCACGTCTAGGCGATCCTGGAGCTGCTAAATTTTTCCTTTCTTTCGAAGACCGACTAATGCGGCTTTTTGCTTCTCCTAAACTGAATACATTAATTCGTCATTTCCGTCCTCCAGAAGGAGAGGCGATGTCTGATCCTATGTTTGATAGGTTAATTGAGACTGCACAGAAGCGTGTGGAAGGGCGTAATTATACCATACGTAAACATACTTTAGAGTATGATGACGTAATGAATAAACAGCGTCAAACAATTTATGCTTTCCGGAATGAAGTTCTTCAGGCAGAAGATTTGTTTGTGGTTGCTCGAGAGCAAATAGAGCATGTCGCTTTAGTTTTGGCCTTTTTAATTTTAAAAGATGCTCACGCGGATCATTGTTCTCTCCCCAAAATAGAAGAGTGGTTGAGTTATTCCTTCCCTGTAAAACTAGATGATCAGGAAATTCATCGGCTTGGAGATGTGGATGCTGTTGCCCATTATATAGAGGGCTTGTTGTTAGAAGCTTTTGAGACTAAGTTTTCTTCCATGCTTGCGGAGTTTACAGAGGTCATAGGATCTGCATCTAACGCAGAAGGTATCTGCAGTGATATTCTTCGTTCTGTGATCATTTCGCACATTGATGAGGAATGGAAAATACATTTAGTAGATATGGATTTACTTCGTTCTGAAGTTGGGCTACGTTCTATTGGACAGAAAGATCCTCTCATCGAGTTTAAGAATGAGTCCTTCCTACTATTTGAGGGGCTAATTCGTGATATTCGTATCGCTATAGTCAAACACTTATTTGCTTTAGAGTTGTCATTAACACGAAGTGATCGCCCTGATAATGCAATTCCCACTGTAGCAACCGCTTTCCATAATCACGATAACTTCCGACCTATGGAGCTAACGATTATCGGAGAAGAAGAATCTTAGGATTCTTAAGGCAATCTTCTTAATAGAGGGGATTGCCTTTTTTTCTTTTAGAAGGATTGTGGGATAAAAACAGGCTATTGATTACACAAAAGTCGTCCACTTAGACCAGATTTTCCCGTCATGATGACGAATCCAAAACGAGCGGTGGTCTTCTCCTATTAAAAATTGCACTCGATGCTCTCTATTCAAAGTAGTCATACAGATGATCATGTTGTCTAAGTGAGCATTTTGAGAAGGAAACTTTTCAGGAGCATTGATAAGCTTTTTTACGTCCGTTGTGAGTAATAGATCGGGTTGAAGGAGAGTGTCAAAGTTATATTCAGTGGTGGTAATTTTTTTAGGAGGAATATTAAACCAGCTCTCCCAACGACCTTGATAATAACTACGGGTGTATGCGTAATTCTGGTCGCTAATATAAAATTGGCGAATAACGCCATTCAATACAGATTCTCCTAATACAATCAGCAGATCCCCATTTTCTTTATCATCTTCTTCTATATATACGCCCGTCTCATGATAAACATCTAATGGTTTGGTCTTATCTGACTCGCAGATGAGAAGATCTAAGTCTAATTTATCGTCCGATTGGGATTCATCGTATAGTTCGTAGTGCATAGGGATTAAAATCTCCAAGAAATAACTAACTTTAGTTTTTATTATTTCTAATAAAAGATTTTTATTTTTTTACAAATTAATTTGATTTTCTAGAAGGTTTTGCTTTGTATTCTAAATCAAAAGGAATTCCGTATAAATTAAAAGCAGATTTTAAAGTGTTTCTTAAATACAACTCATAAGCTTTCGTGAGCAACGTATGAGAGTTAATAAACAGTAAGAAGGTAAATGGCGTTACTATCTTATGAATTGCATAGTAAATGCGTAAGCGTTTGCCATTAATCACTTGAGGATGATGTCTTTGCATAGCAGATGCGAGTATTTTATTAACCAGCGAGGTCGAAAGTTTTGTTGTTGCAATAGTATAGACATCCTCGATCGCTGAAAAGATGTGTGAAAGATTGCGGCGCTCTTTTGCTGAAATGCACAGAATTCGGGCTTGCCCTATGTAAGGATCTACTTGTCGTAAATCTTGAATATAATGCTCCATCCGAACGCCAAACATTAAATCCCATTTATTCACGAGAATAACATGAGGTTTTTTATACCTTGCAATCATCGAAAGGATGCGCTTATCTTGATATGAGAGTTTTTGCGTAGCATCTATTACCAGCAAACAGATATCTGCTCGGGAAATCGCTTTCTCTGTTCGAGAAGAAGACATCCATTCTACAGAATTTTTAATGCTTTTGGCTTTTCTTAAGCCTGCAGTATCTATAAAAACGTACTCTTTGTTGTTATATGTATAAGCAACATCAACGTTATCTCGTGTGGTTCCAGGAGAATTATCTGTTATACAACGGTCTTCCTTAAGAAGAGCATTAATGATAGAAGATTTCCCAACATTAGGATGTCCGATCAAAGCAACTTTCAATGGGCGATCTACAGGGGGAGGCGTTGCTGTTTGTGAGACTAATTCTTCTAAGAAAGAGGCCTCTTCTTCAGATAACGATTCGTTTTTGAAAAGAATCTCGTCTGCAAAAGTATGCAAGGATACAGCTGATTCTTTAGTTAAAGATATATTCTCTTGGATATCATCCTGTTGTTCTACAGAAGAAACAGGAATCTGTGCTACCTGACGGATACGATCTAACAGTACATCAATATACTTGTCGTGGCTGGCTGAGGTAGCAATCATCTCAGAGATCCCTAAGCCATAAAATTCATGAATGCGTTGCAAATCTTGTTGAGAATCCGCTTTGTTCATCACAAGAATTAACGGTTTGTTTAAAGGGAGAAGGCGCTTAGCAAGTTCTTCATCTTGGTGCGTGATGCCACATCGAATATCTACTACAAGCAAAAGAACAGCAGCTTCTTCAGCAGCTACCAATGCTTGTTGATGAATTTGTTTTTGGAACCGATCTGTGGATTTTTGATCTACCCCACCAGTATCGATAACATGGATAATAGAATCCCAAGCTCGAATTTCTCCGTACAAGCGATCTCGCGTAGTCCCTTCTTGAGAGTTCACGATTGCCAAAGAGCGTTTACATAAACGATTGAAAAGAGAAGATTTCCCAACATTAGGTCTTCCTAAAATAGCTACATGCATAAACAGGTTCTATTAATCCAGAGTTGAATAATTAGGGAAGAATGATAAAGAGTAAAAAATTAAATCTAAAGGAATAAAATAAACTATTTAAGAAGGTTTTATCATTTCTGAGGAGGACTATTTCCAAAATCCTTGATTTTTCAGTAAAGATAAAATTTTTTCTTTGTCTGAGCATTCATACTCTATAGATAGAGCTTCGGCTTCTCTAAGAAGCTCACCAAGCAATCGTCCTGGAGCAATTCCTTTGGCCATTAGATCTGGTGCGGAAACGAGAGGGGAACCCGTTTGAATTCTTTCTATGAAGAGAGATAAACGGGTTTTAAGATCGTGTACCCTAGTAATAAATACTTCTTGCTCTTGGGGAGATTGTTGCAATGCTAGGAAGAGAGAGAGAAGCAGAGAAGAGGAGTGGGAGGCAAAAAAATGTGCCCAAAATACCTTGTCATTTCGCTTTGCTCGGAATTGAGGAAGGGCTTCATACCAATCTTCCAGTAATCCAAGTTCTTTATTAGATACTTTTAAGCGGGAGAAAGCCGCTATCCCATCTTCTTTTTTCACCTCTTGGAACAAAGGAAGCAAAAAAGCAATTTCAGGGGTGTGAGGATCCTGGATTTTTTTCGCAAAAGCAATAGTAGAATATAAAGCTCCCTTAGGAAAGACTTTCAACTCTGGGAAGATGACGGTCAGGACTTTCAGTTTGATAAGTAACTGAAGAGATTCATAAGGTGCCTTACGAAGCATTTTTTTGAGTTCTTGCCAAATTCTCTCTGGAGATACAGAACTCGTAAGAGTTGGAGCTTCTTTAATAATTGCGAGCTCTGTCTGTGGGTCTAAAGAAAATCCCAATGTTGCGGCAAAGCGAATTGCTCTAAGAATACGGAGTTTGTCTTCTAAAAATCTTTGTTTAGGATGGCCAATTGCTCGAACTACTTTTCTTTCTAGGTCTACTTTCCCTTCTACCAAATCAAAAAGCTTTTCTTCGAAAGGATCATAATACATACCATTGATTGTAAAATCTCTTCGAATAGCATCGTCTTTCATAGAAGCAAAGACAACACGATTAGGATGACGACCATCCTCATAATCTTCATCGCTTCGGAAGGTAGCTACCTCAAACAACTGTCCATTCTCTTTTACGGCAATGATACCGAAAGCAGCTCCGATGGACAAGGTGTCTGGGAATATAGTTGTCACAATTGTGGGAGAAGCATTCGTTGCTATATCCACTTCTTCAATAGGACGTTCTAAGAGCATATCCCGGACACTCCCTCCAACGAAATACGCCTGATATCCAGCATTACGTAATTTACGAACGATTTTTTTGGCGGCTTCCAGAGTGGATTGGGTCATGCAATTCCTAACAGTTAAGCAATAGCTTCAGGAGATTTTTGGATGATTACAGGCGGTTTATTTTGCGTAATCGTATCTTCCTCTATCCGAATAGCTTCCACCGTAGGATCGGAAGGAACTTCGAACATGAGATCCCTAAGAAGATTTTCCAAAATCATTCCTAAGGCTCGAGCTCCTGTTTTAGCTTGTTTTGCTTTCTGGGCTATAGCATAAAGAGCTTCTTTTTCGAAGATTAACTTGACGTTTTCTTCTTCAAATAGTTCTGTGTATTGTTTAACAATAGCATTAGCGGGTTCTGTAAGAATCTCAACAAGCTCATCTAAAGTGAGTTCTTCACAATTAACAATGCAATTAAATCGACCGATAAATTCAGGGATCATCCCAAACGCAATTAAGTCTTCTGTTTCTACTTTAGCAAGAAGATGATCGCGGTTGGTTACAACAAGATCTGTTTCTTCAGAAAATCCTATAGTCGTCCTTCCAAGTCGTTTAGCAATGATTTTGTCCAAATTGACAAAAGCTCCCCCCACGATGAAAAGAATATTTTCTGTATTTACACGAATATATTCCTGATTGGGATGTTTTCTTCCTCCTTTAGGGGGAATATTCGCAACCGTACCTTCTATGATTTTCAATAAAGCTTGCTGAACTCCTTCTCCAGAGACATCTCGCGTGATGGATACATTGGCAGTTGTACGACCAATTTTATCAATCTCATCGATATAGATGATTCCGCGCTCTGCGCGGGCAACATCATAGTCTGCTGCTTGAAGAAGTCGTAAGACGATATTTTCTACATCCTCTCCTACATAACCTGCTTCTGTCAGGGTTGTTGCATCAGCAATAGTGAAGGGGACATCTAAAATTTTTGCTAACGTTTTAGCAATTAAAGTCTTCCCTGATCCTGTTGGTCCTAGTAATAATACGTTGGATTTTCCATAACTTACTTGCTTATCCTGCATAAGGGCACGAATGCGCTTGTAATGGTTATAGACAGCAACAGAGATAGTTTTTTTCGCTCGCTCTTGTCCAATGACATAAGAATCGATGTGCTGTTTGATTTTTTTTGGGGTTAAAACTTTCAGGTTCATCTGGGAGGTCGTAGAAGATGTTGAGGTTTCTTGTGCTACAGGAGCTGGATTCTTATCCAGGATCCCGGAACACAGCTTGATACAATAATCACAAATGTAAACTGAAGGCCCAGCAATCAGTTTCTCAACATCTTTCTCAGATCGTCCACAAAAAGAACAGACCGCAAGATTTTTTTTTGTCATAATAATTCTCTAAGACACAATGTTCTTATCTTTCGTCTCTTTCGCAGAAGAGACCACTTTATCTATTAAACCATAAGCGATAGCCTCTTCCGCTCCCATAAAGAAGTCACGTTCCGAGTCTTCAATAATTTTTTCCACAGGTTGACCAGTACATTCTGCAAGAATGTTGGCAAGATGTCTTTTCAATGTTAAAATTTCTGCCGCTTGAAGTTGAATATCTGCGGAAGTCCCAATAATTCCTCCGGACGGCTGGTGAATCATCATACGACTATGAGGCAGAGCATAACGTTTCCCTTTTGTTCCCGCAGAGAGAAGTAATGCTCCCATAGAAGCTGCTTGTCCAATACAATACGTATTAACATCACACCCAAGGAAACGAATAGTATCGTAAATAGCTAGACCTGCTGTAATGTATCCCCCTGGAGAATTGATAAAAATTTGAATGTCTTTCGAGGGATCTTCAGACATCAGAAACAGAAGCTGGGCTATGACCGTGTTAGCTAAGGGCTCAGTAATTTCTTGCCCAATCATGACTATACGATCCTTGAGCAGCCGAGAATATATGTCCATAGCTCGTTCGCCGCGACCCGTGTCTTCAACAACGTATGGTACCAACGTCATATGTATGCTTCCTCTCAAATCATTTGGTTACAGGTGTGCGTATGCTATTCTACTCTTAACCCTAGAAGAAAAGATCCTATCTAATTAAAAATATACCTACGCATCAAAATGATGAATTCTATGTTTAAGTCTCTCTTGGGTCAAGCGTTTTCCTGCGATCAAAAACTAAGAGGGGATGATCTCCAAATCTTTTTTCATAGATGACACCGCTTCGATTGCTTTGTGGTAAGTCAATCGATCACGGGCAGCGAGAACTAATTCTTGAATTACCTCGTTAGAAATGTCTTTCGGAGGATGTGATCCAAAACGCTCTCTTGAACAGATATCCATCATCTGTTGAAGTTCTTCTCTTGAAATAGACAGCCCTTTCTCTGAGAAAACTTTTTGTGTCAGGAAGAGAAGTTTAATAGCTTTTCTTGCGTCTGCTTTTGCCTCTTCCAACAAAACTTGTTTTTGTTTTTCCAATTCCTCATCTGAGCAATATTTGACTAAGCGAGCATTTAATAGTTTTTCTCTGGAAAGAAGTTCTTCTCGCTCCTGTAACAGGCTTTGCGGTAAATCAAAATCTACAAGTTGAGCTAAAGCATCCTCTGTTGCAGACAATCGTTTTTGGTGTTGAGCTTCCTTAGCCTGATTTTCCAGCTGTATACGAAGCTTGCTCTTCAAATCCTCTAGAGATTCTGCCTGGAGCTGTCGAGCTTTTTCATCATCCATTTCTGGAGATGAAATTTCAATAACAGCATTCACGGTAAAAGTAAGAAGATCTCCATTTAGAAAAGCTTGAATGTCCTCGGATCTGATTTCCTCCTCTACACGATGGCCTGTAGATACGTTTAAAAACTTTGCTTTAAACTCGTCTGTCATGTCTTCTTCGCTAATTTTGAAATATTTGTTTTCAAAAATAGCCGCTGGAACAGAGTTCACATCTCCTTTCTTAGACACATGTAAAGACAGGGAGATAAAATCTCCTTCTTGTGAAGGTCTCGTAACAGGTGTTTTTGTTGCAAAGAAATAAGCAACATTCTGTAAACCTTTTTCTAAATCTTCATCAGAAATTTCTTGTACAGGCTCTAAATCTGGTAAACTTAACTGTTCCCATGGAAGAGAAGGGATCACAGGGAAAGCTTCATAAGAGAAAGAAACCACGCTCCCCTCTGTTGCACTACAGGAGTCAATAGCAGAAGAGCGAACAGCTCTTGGAGACAAAGGCTTTCTATCGCACATTTGGGAAAGGGCTTCAAAAGAAGCTCGAAGTAACAAACGTCGAAGCTCCTGTTCTACCTGGACTGAGTAGCGAGACTCAACAATGTTGTCCGGAGCTTTCCCCTTACGGAAGCCTGGGAGGACAACGCTTTTTTTAACGGTCTTGAGAGCTTCTTTATGACATCTTTGCGTAACCGCAGGATTGGCTTGGACTTTTGCTGACACAACACAGCCTGGGTTTTCTTCTATTTTTATAGAAAACAAATCATTAGAAAAATCTCGAGAAGACACAGAATACCCTTTTGGTAAGTTATCCGGGAAAGAGAAGCGGGTGATGAGGCTTGAACTCACGACCTTCACGTTGGCAACGTGACGCTCTACCACTGAGCTACACCCGCGAGAAGGAAGCATTCTAGATAATCTAGGGAGTTTTTCGCAATCCTTTGATTAGAGGTTTTGCAAAAAAAATTGGGATTAAGGTTTTTGAGAAAAAAAGGCTTGATGAAAGAGAAAAGTAAGGGGAGTGAGCGGCTCAAAATTTTCATTGATTTAGCAGATGCAAACAGGTACAAGTAACAGGTCTATCAACCCCCTGCGATTTAGAGGAGAAATGCTTAATTTTCGTAAATTAAGAAGAGATTTTACTGCTAACATACTGCAAGATGGAAAGGAGCTATTTACTCAAGGAGCCGTAGTTAGTGCAAAAATCTTATCCATGAATGGTGAGACGGTGTGTATCAGTGCACAAATTCGCGGTTCTTATGACAACGTTTACGATTGTGAAATTGAAGTGGATCGTGCGGAATCGGATACTGTGGATTCCAATTGTGATTGTTCTTATAATTACGATTGTCAGCATATTGTCGCTTTGCTGTTCTACTTAGAGCAGTACTTCAATGAAATGGTTGTCAATTACTCTAAGGAAGCAGATCTCTCTTCTAATGAAGAGGTGAGTAAGGAGTTGCAGGAGACTTTTGTTGTTGCTGCAACCCGAGAAGAAGAGCGCAGGGATCGTGAACATCAAAAAGAGATCCTTCGAGAGTATAATCATGCGGCACATGTGTTGAGCGAAAATCCTTTCTTTTTACCTTCGGAATATTCTGAGAAAGATAGTGCAGAACTTGCAGTTTTGTTCGTTCCTCAGAAAAATGAGGGAGAGGTTTTTTCGTCGAGCCAACTAATAGAATTTCAACTTGTTTTACGTCTTCCTGGTCGTTCAAAACCTTTCTATATCTCCAATATCAAAACTTTCTTAGAAGGGGTGTTGTACCAAGAACCCATTGTCTTTAGTGGTAAACGATTTTTCTTCACCTTGCAGTCGTTCAGTGCCTCAGATAGGAAGTTGATTGATTTACTGATTCGTTATGCACGCTATGCTACTGGAAATTCCGAAGAAAAATTGTTAAAATCAGCCTTTTTAACGCCAGCATCTTTAGGAATGATTCTATCAAAGATGTTTGAACACCAAATGGCAGAAAGTGGAGGTTCCCAATTAAGAGAGAAGGAGTGTTTCCAGGGAATTTTTTGTGGAAATTTAGAGGAGCCGTTACTTTGGTCTGCATCTCCAGCAAAGATGAAATTCCACTTGGATTATTTCGATACTCCTTACAAGGCTTTATTAATGAAGCCTTTGATTGTAGTAGATGAAGAAGAGATAGAGCCAGAGCAGGCTGTTCTCTTGGAATCTAACTGTCCGGGAATCATTCATAAAAACGTTTACCATCACTTTTTGCCTCAGATAAAGCGTGCTCATTTACGCACTTTTGCAGGATTACGTGATGTAGCGATTCCAGAAGCTTTATTTGGATCTTTTTGTGAAAATGCTTTGCCGGTGTTCCGTAGTTATGCGGAGTTATCTAATTTAGAAGCGCTGAATGTCTTCAGTACGTTACCGTATACAGAAGAATTGCAAGGGGTATGTGATATTAGCTATCTAGATGGGGAGCTAGAAGCAAGGCTCTTTTTCTTATATGATGGACAAAGGATCCCCGCTACTGCGTTTTCTTTACAGTATCAAGAAGTTCGTGCTTTTGTTCGTCCAGATGGGATTTTAGCACGGAATCTTGTTGAAGAGAGAAAAATTTTAGAAGAGGTGTTTTCAGGATTTGTTTATGACGAACGCGATGGAGCTTTTCATGTGAAAAGTGAAAAGAAAATCGTTGAGTTCATGACAGAGACGATTCCAAACAATCAGCATCGAATTACATTCAATTGTCCGGAAACACTTTCAGATCAATTTATCTATGATGAAACTGTATTTGATCTTACTCTCCGTGCTGGAGAGGATATTAATTACTATGAGGCAGAGCTGAAAGTCCATGGCTTGTTAAAGGGAATCAGTTTGGACCTATTGTGGGATTGTGTCAGTTCGAAGAAACGTTTCTTGGAATTACCGAAGAAAGGCGGCCAGTTGAAAAAAGCTCGTCGAGGTAAAGCTTCGACTTCTAAACTTCCCTGTATTCTTGTGTTAGATTTAGAGAAGATAGCTCCTGTGATTCAGATATTCAATGAAATTGGATTTCAGGTTTTAGATGATTTTGTTGAAAAATGTCCTTTATGGAGTTTATCCGGGATTTCTTCTGAATCCTTCCAAGGGCTTCCTGTAAACTTTTCTATGACAGAAGATCTTGCTGAGATACAGAGACAGATTCGAGGGGAAGTAGATTTTGAATTTCAGGAAGTGCCTGCTCAAATTCAGGCAACTTTACGAGGGTATCAGAAGGAAGGAGTGCATTGGTTAGAGCGTTTGCGTAAGATGCATCTCAATGGAATCCTTGCTGATGACATGGGATTAGGAAAAACACTACAGACGATTATTGCTGTTACGCAGAGTCGATTGGAAAAAGGCCACGGATGTTCTTTAATCATTTGCCCAACATCCTTAGTTTATAACTGGAAAGAAGAATTTCGAAAGTTTAATCCAGATTTTAAAACACTTGTAGTTGATGGTATTCCATCTCAGCGGCGAAAACAGTTAGCTTCTTTAGAAAAGTATGATGTTGCGATTACTTCATACAATTTGTTGCAAAAAGATATCGATATCTACAAAGACTTTCTTTTCGACTACGTCGTGCTTGATGAAGCGCATCACATTAAAAATCGTACTACGCGGAATGCGAAATCTGTAAAAATGATTCGTGCATGTCATAGGTTGATTCTCACAGGGACTCCGATTGAAAATTCATTAGAGGAACTGTGGAGCCTTTTTGATTTCCTCATGCCTGGGCTTCTTAGCAGTTATGATCGGTTTGTGGGTAAATATATCCGTATTGGTAACTATATGGGGAACAAAGCAGACAATGTGGAAGCTTTGCGAAGGAAGGTAGCGCCGTTTATTCTACGCAGAATGAAAGAGGATGTGCTCAAAGATTTACCACCTGTTTCCGAGATTCTTTATCACTGTCATCTTACAGAGTCTCAGAGAGAGCTTTATCAATCTTATGCTGCTTCTGCTCGGCAGGAGTTGTCTCGCTTAGTGAAACAGGAAGGTTTTGAGAGAATTCACATTCACGTCTTGGCAACGCTTACGCGTTTGAAACAAATTTGCTGCCATCCAGCGATTTTTGCAAAAGATACTCCAGAACCTGGTGATTCAGCAAAGTACGATATGTTGATGGATTTATTAGGCTCACTAGTAGATTCTGGACATAAGACGGTTGTTTTCAGTCAGTATACTAAGATGCTCGGCATCATAAAGCAAGATTTAGAAGTGAAAGGTATTCCTTTCGTATATCTTGATGGTTCCACCAAGAACAGATTGGAGATAGTACAACAGTTTAATGAAGATCCTAGTTTATTAGTTTTTTTAGTGTCTTTGAAAGCAGGAGGAACAGGGTTAAATTTGGTTGGCGCTGATACAGTGATTCATTACGATATGTGGTGGAATCCGGCTGTTGAAAACCAGGCAACAGACCGAGTTCATCGTATTGGCCAAAGTCGCTCGGTCTCTTCCTATAAGCTTGTTACGTTAAATACCGTTGAGGAAAAAATCTTGAGTTTGCAGAACAGGAAAAAGGGTCTTGTAAAGAAAGTGATCAATTCTGATGATGAAGTCGTTTCTAAGTTAACTTGGGAAGAAGTGCTCGAACTTCTGCAGATATAGTTTTATGAGCCCACACCGTAGCTTATATAAGATTAAAAATTTTTCTAATCGCCTATATAATAAGGCTTTAGGTCGTTTCGATCGTGTATTCAATTTTTTTTCCGGGAACGTAGGCATAGACCTAGGGACTGCAAATACCCTGGTCTATGTTCGTGGACGAGGGATTGTTCTTAGTGAGCCTTCCGTCGTAGCTGTCGATGCTCAGACTCATGCAGTGTTGGCTGTAGGTCATAAGGCAAAAGCTATGTTAGGGAAGACCCCACGCAAAATTGTTGCCGTTCGGCCAATGAAAGACGGCGTCATTGCGGATTTCGAAATAGCTGAAGGGATGTTAAAGGCTTTGATTAAACGAGTGACTCCTGCGCGCAGTATGTTTCGCCCTAAGATCCTTATTGCTGTCCCTTCAGGAATTACTGGTGTAGAAAAACGAGCTGTTGAGGATTCTGCTTTGCATGCTGGTGCTCAAGAGGTTATTCTGATTGAGGAACCAATGGCAGCTGCCATTGGTGTGGACCTCCCTGTTCATGAACCAGCTGCGAGTATGATCATTGATATTGGGGGAGGGACTACTGAGATTGCGATTATTTCCTTGGGAGGAATTGTAGAATCGCGTTCTTTACGCATAGCAGGGGATGAGTTTGATGAATGCATTATTAATTATATGCGTCGTACTTATAACCTGATGATAGGACCGCGGACTGCTGAGGAAATTAAAATTACCATAGGTTCTGCTTATCCTTTAGGGGATCAGGAACTGGAAATGGAGGTGCGTGGGCGAGATCAGGTAGCAGGGCTCCCTATTACCAAAAGGATCAACTCCGTAGAAATTAGGGAGTGCTTAGCCGAGCCTATTCAACAAATAATAGAATGTGTGAGGCTAACTTTGGAAAAATGTCCTCCGGAACTTTCTGCAGATTTAGTAGAACGCGGGATGGTGTTAGCTGGAGGAGGAGCTCTTATAAAAGGGTTGGATAAAGCTTTAAGTAAAAATACTGGGCTTTCTGTTATTACCGCTCCGCATCCCCTTTTGGCTGTCTGTTTGGGAACAGGAAAAGCTTTGGAGCATCTAGATCAATTGAAGAAACGTAAAGAGAGTTTAGTATGACTGGCGATTGGATGTCTAAAATAACCCATACAGGATTAAAATCTTGGATACATGAGGTAATCACTCTAGTTTCTCCTGATGATGTGAGGTTATGCGACGGCTCAGAAGCTGAATATCAAGAGCTTTGTCATCAGATGCAAGATTCGGGGGTAATGATCCCTCTGAACCCAGCATTTCATCCAAATTGTTTTCTAGTTCGTTCTTCTCCTAATGATGTTGCTCGTGTCGAGCAGTTTACTTTTATTTGTACCAAGACGAGGGAAGAAGCTGGGCCAACTAATAACTGGCGCGATCCTGAAGAGATGCGGAAAGAACTGCATGCATTATTTCAAGGATGTATGCGTGGACGTACGATGTATATCGTTCCGTTTTGTATGGGACCTTTGCATTCTCCTTTTTCTTTAATTGGAGTGGAGATCACAGACTCTCCTTATGTTGTGTGCTCTATGAAAATCATGACACGTATGGGAGCTCCTGTTTTAGAAATGTTGGGTTCTTCCGGAACCTTTTATAAATGTTTGCACAGTGTGGGAAAACCTCTAGCTCCTGGGGAGAAAGACGTTGCATGGCCCTGTAATCCAGATCATATGCGTATCGTTCATTTCCAAGATGATAGTAGTGTCATGTCTTTTGGTAGTGGATACGGAGGGAATGCATTGCTAGGTAAGAAATGCGTGGCCTTGCGTTTAGCTTCCTATCTGGGACGTAAGCAAGGGTGGTTGGCTGAGCACATGCTGGTTATTGGAGTGACTAATCCTGAAGGAAGAAAAAAATACTTCGCTGCAGCATTCCCTAGCGCTTGTGGGAAAACTAATCTTGCCATGCTGATGCCGAAGCTTCCAGGATGGAAGGTGGAGTGTATCGGAGACGACATAGCATGGATTCGTCCTGGTGATGACGGAAGATTATATGCCGTTAATCCAGAATTTGGTTTTTTTGGAGTGGCTTTAGGGACTTCAGAGACGACGAATCCTAACGCTTTAGCTACCTGTCACTCAGATTCACTCTTTACTAATGTTGCTTTGACGGCAGACGGAGATGTTTGGTGGGAAGGAAAGACAGCTACACCTCCACAAGGAATGATTGATTGGAAAGGAAGGGATTGGGTTCCTAGGGGGGAACCTGCTGCACATCCTAATGCGCGTTTTACGGCTCCACTGGATCACTGTCCTTCTTTAGATCCTCAATGGAATCATCCTCAAGGAGTTCCTTTAGAGGCCATTATTTTTGGGGGAAGACGCACAGAAACAATTCCGTTGGTTTATGAAGCATTGAGTTGGGAGCATGGGGTCACTATGGGGGCAGGAATGTCTTCAACCACAACAGCGGCTATTGTTGGGGAGTTAGGGAAATTACGGCACGATCCCTTTGCTATGCTACCATTTTGTGGATACAATATGGGGACTTATTTTTCACATTGGTTGTCCTTTGCGAGCAAAGGCTTACGGTTACCGAAAATTTTTGGTGTAAATTGGTTCCGCAAGGACGAGAACGGGCAGTTTATTTGGCCTGGTTTCTCTGAGAATCTTCGTGTCTTGGAGTGGATTTTCCGTCGTACGGATGGGGAAGAGTCGATCGCACAGCGTACGCCAGTAGGCTATTTGCCTACGGAAGAAGGATTGAATACGACTGGGCTTGATTTGTCTAAAAACGCTCTACGGTCTTTACTTACAGTGGATACACAAGGATGGAAGGCTGAGATAAGCAATATTCGAGAGTATTGTTCTATCTTTGGAGCTGATATGCCGCAGCGAATTCTTGAAGAATTATCCAGAATAGAAAATGAATTGAAATAATTAAAAAGAAAAGATTTTTGATTCTAACAATTCAGAAAACTATTGTTTTTAGTTTTTAAAAAACATTTTTTGTTTTTAAAATTAGAAAAACAATAGTTTTCTGGATAATCTCGTGTCAATACAACCAACGTCCATTTCTTTTTCTAAGAATATAACGGCAGCATTGATCTGAGAGCAGATAGATGCTACTGCGGTCTATATGCCTCAGGCTGTTTTCTTTTTTCAGCAGTTGGATGAGAAAAGCAAAGTTTTGAAAAAAGCTTTAGGACTGCTTGAAGAAATTGATCTAGAAAAAGTTAACACAGTTTTAGAGCCAACTCCAGAGACTGCCTTTTCAGGTACAATAGGGAAAATTTCTGCTGATGGGATAGAAATCAGTAGTTCCCTCTCCTATACCAAAATTTTAGAAGATCCGGATAAGGCTGCAGCTCAAGTTTTTGGAGAAGGTCTCGCAGATAGCTTTGATGATTGGTTGATGCTATCTGAAAATGGAGGAATTCGGGATCCTTTGCCGGAAGAACAAGAAATTGTTACTAAGTATCAAACAGAGCTCAACACGCTGCGTAATAAACTCAAACAATCGGCTTTAACTAACGAGGAATATGCCAAACTCTACGCCATCCCTCAAAATTTTGTGCAAGAGATAGAAGACTTAAAGGATGATAATGATGTTCGGATAGTTCCTCATAGTAAGGTAACGAATTTTTGGCAGAATATCATGATTACCTATCAATCAGTAACATCGTTGGCGGAGCCTGTTTCTGATGCGATGAATACTGCTAAGGCGGATTATTCTCTTTATATTGAGAGGGCTTCAGAAGCTGCAAGTTTGATTCGAGAGATTACGAATACAATTAAAGACGTGTTTAATCCTGTTTGGGATTTGCGTAGCCAAGGTGACGTATTTAAATTAAAAGAAGCTGAGTTCAATGCTTTAGAAGGCAATATGATTCAGAGCTTATTAAGTTTTGCTGGTCTTTTTCGGCAGCTAATGAGTCGTACGTCAACGGTGGATGAAATTGGAGAGCCTTATCCTAAAAATGGCCAAAACCAGGATATAATTCATGAAGCTATTGATGCATACGTTAACTCTCTTGCTGGTTTGAAAGTGAATAGTCAAGTAGACCTAAATGGATTGCTGAGCCTAGTTTATGCTTACTATGCAGCAACTTTAGGTTTTGTTAAGAAGGATGTATTCGATAGTGTACTGGTTGTACTTGGAGATTACACCACCTTCCTAAACAAGGAAATGCAATATTGGACTCCTAGAGAAACAGCGAATTTTAAGATTTCAGATCAAGCTTTAAAAACATTTAAAGATAAGCCTTCCGGGAGTTACCAAGGGGTATATTTGTTTTATGCTAATGGGTTAGAAACGAATCTGTTTAATCCTACGTATTTCTTTGACGTTGTGAGTCTTATGACTACAAATCCAACGCAGACTATGACTAGAGAGGATTACAATAAAGTAATTATTGCGTCAGAAGCAAGTATCCAGAAGATCAATCAGGCAATTGCGGCTTGGGAAGAAGCTATCGTAAAATGTGATGAGCAGAGAGCAAAACTGACCCCTTCGAGGCTTAAGTATTTTGATGCGATGGTTTTGGCGAAGAAGACTTTTGTAGAAACGTCTCCAATACAAATGGTCTATGCATCATTGATGTTGGATAAGTATCTTCCTAATCAGCAGTATACTCTGGAAACTTTAGGAAGTCAGATGACTTTCTCAAATAAAGCAGCACGATATCTCAATGAGATTATTGCACATGTAGTAGGTTTTCAAACGGCAGATATTTACTATTCTTTAGGAATGTACCTTCGGCAGATGAACCAGCAGGCATTCCCAGAAGTCGTTTCTCGTGCTCAAGATACACTGAGAAAAGAGATCTCTCGGAGTCGTGCAGATCTCTTACACTGCAAAAAAGCTATAGAAGAAATCAATAAATTAGCAAATGCTGTGAAGGCAGATACAGAATTAACAGAATCACAGCAGCGAGAGTTATTAGAAACTTTGGCTAAATATGCTTTTGAGTTCGATAACCTTTATCATAATCTCTCTAATGTTTACGTCATGGTTTCTAAAATTCAGATTGCTGGCGTAAGCAACCTTGATGAAGTTGATCAAGCTTTTACTTCAAAAATTGGGACTAAGGAGTTTGATACTTGGATTCAGCAACTCACTACTTTTGAAAGTGCAGTTATTGAAGGGGGGCGTAATGGTATCATGCCTGGAGGAGAGCAACAGGTATTACAAAGTTTAGAGAGCCAACAACAAGATTATATCTCCTTCAACCAGAATCAACAACTTGCATTACAAATGGAATCTGCAGCCATTCAGCAAGAATGGACGATGGTGGCAGCAGCTTTAGCATTAATGAATCAGATATTTGCTAAGTTAATTCGTAGATTTAAATAAAATCGTTTTAGGGGGCAAAAACGATTATGAGAAACCAACCTATTCAAGAAGGACAAAAGTGTTTCATTCCAATGATAGAGACGGCAGCTCCTAAAGAGCGTCGAGTCTCTCCTGCAGAAGTTGCTGCGGATTATACACAGCTACATGAGGCGTCCACATACCTTCAGGTATTTCAAGATTTGCTAGAGGATGCACATCAACTAGGATTAAATAAAGAGTTTGTAGAGAGTTTGCGCCAAGATTTCTTAAAAACCGGCTCTGAGATGTCTTTGATGCAAGCTTTATGGACAGAAGAGAGCCAGAGAGAAGCGCGTAAGAAAGAGCGTAAGGATCTCCACCAAAAAAAGCTAGAAGTGAAGATATTAGGGCCGCAGGCATTGACAACTGCTGAAGAGTTACATCCTGTTGATGACAGTATCATTAATAAGATGCCATTCCAATCTGCGTTCGCTTACATTCTTCTCGATAAATATATTCCTGCTCAGGAAGAAGCATTGTATGCATTAGCTAGAGATTTAAATTTTTCGGGATATGCACAGACCCTATTTAGTCCCATTTTAGAATTAGTAAAAAGCTTTAACAACGCGCCAATTACTTATAACTTAGGCTCTTATATTGGTCAGACGGAAGGTACTGCGAACTTTAAATATGGCTATCAAATGGTTTTAGATCGTTACGAGACGGAGAGTAGCCAATTAAGAAAGGATATAAAAAATGCCGAAAATGCTAAGCAGCAGCTTGCCCAGATTATTAAGAATGTGGAAGCGAATAGTTCATTAACAGCAACGCAAAAGACGCAATTAAAAGACATGGCAAATGGATACATACAGACATTAAATGTCTGTATTACACAGATGCAAGAGTTATCTGCAGGGTTAAAAGGTATTGCTTTCATCCCAGGAAGGGATGAATATAGTCCTGCTTATGAAATCATGGGCGCTTCATTTTCTGTAGTTACTTTGCAGAACTTAGAGGCAAAAGTTGTTGACGGAGAGATCGATGTTTCTTCTGGGGAGGCAACAGGCGGTTTGTTGCATTTTTTCACATACTTCCTTGCTGATGTGCAGAATTTCGGCGATTTAGCGCAGACAAACCAATTAATGTTAGAATTGCAAATGCGCGCCATGCATCAGCAATGGAGTCTAGTCACTGCTTCTTTGAAACTATTACACAACGTTTACAGAACTTTGGCTTCTAACTAAAAGATCTTCTCTTAATCCCTCAGAAAAGGGGTCAAGAGAGCCAAGAATTAGAACTGAAATCCACCAGAGATATTGACTGCTCGTTGACTTCCCCATCGTCCTTCTACATTGTAGAAGAAGTTGTCAGCAATATAGTTAGTCGCTCCGATGCAGATATTCCCTCGGTGAGAGCTTGTGATTTTACGGACTTTGAATTTGAGGTTTGTGAATCGGTCTTCTAATTTTTTGAAGCTATTATCTGGGGCTTCTCTAGAAACGTTCCCTACAGAAAACGCAATGTAAGGGAGAATGTAATCATTGACATAGGTTGTGAGTCCTAAAGAAACGCTCCATTCTTTAAGACTCAGTTTGCCTTCCGAATCTGCAATAAATACTTCTGGGTTTGCTTGGCTATTTGCAATCACGTAATCGATAGGACAAGACGCATGGCGATAATCGACTCCTACGCCAACGAATGAAACCCCATCTTTCCATAAAACTTTTTTCACCCCAATATCCCAGACAAATCCATAATTAGACTGAACTTCAATGAGCCCGTCTGTAGCTTCAGATTCTGAGTTTAAAGGATCAGAAGTGAAATCTCGATAGGCATTCATAGGGAGTCGGTAGTACTGCTTTAATCCCCCAATTTTTAATGCAAAACTGACATCAAAAAGAGGAATGGTACTAAATGTTTGATCTGGAAGAGAAAATGCAGCAGCTATGCAATTGGAACTAAGACTGCAATCTACAAGATCAAAATTTTGATTTTTTGTTGTTGAAGTGATAGCTGGAAGAGGACCTATTCCCGCCGTCGTTACCGAAGTAACAACAGGTACATCTTTTACCTGAGCTTCTTCAGAGAAGACATAATCTCCGCAAAAATAGAGCTTTAAGTTTCCAGAAAAAGCAGATAGCACATCATAAGAATTGCATAAATCGAAAACACAGGCATGTTTCTGCTCAATATTAATTCCGGGGATAACCGGGAATGCTGGGTTCCCCGCAGGCATAGCGTCTAATGAGGTGGATGTGATCCCTAAAAAAGATAGGAAAGTCAAACGGAGATAGTTCACTAGCTTGCTACTCATTTAGTCAAGGGCCTTTCTTTATAGTCTGGGACTGAATCCGTATCTTTAGCAAATGCCAAAAAATTGTACAAAGGAAAAACGCTATCCCTCTGATGGGGCAACTTATCAGCATTTCTTTTGTTTGTTAAAGAAGAACACTACAAATATTCTTCTTTGGTGTTTCTTTGGAGGAGGAGAGCTATCCCTTCCTGAATATCTAGATTTTCATAGAGAACACGATAGACACTCGTGGTAATAGGCATATCTATTCTATGATGTTTGGCAATTTGATGAGCAGAGAGAGCTGTGTAAACTCCTTCAACTACCATTCCAATTTTTGCTTTTGCTTGTTCAGGAGTTAAGCCTTCAGCCAACAATTTTCCAAAAAGAGTGTTTCTGCTGAAAGAAGAAAAGCAGGTGGTACAAAGGTCTCCTAACCCAGCAAGTCCATTTAAAGTATCTGGGCGGCACCCCATGATAGTGGCGATTTTTCGAATTTCGTGGAGACCTCGCGTCACAAGTCCAGATTTCGCATTATCTCCAAAGCGGAACCCATCAGAGATACCACAGGCTATAGCAATGACATTCTTTAGAGCCCCCCCTAAAGCTACTCCTTTAAGATCGCTGTTCGGATAGACACGAAACGTGGGGGTGAGGAATGCTTGATGAATATGTTTCAGAGTACTCGGGTCATACGCGCTGATAACTACCGAACATGGGCATCCTCGAAGGACTTCACTAGCGATAGATGGACCACTCAGATAGCCTAAATACTGGGCAGCGGAGCGGCCAAATATTTCCAATGCGATTTCGCTAAGAAGCAGGCCTGTATTTTGTTCGATACCTTTCGATGTAATAACTAAAGGAATTTTCAGGTCTGTCAGAGATTTGAGTTGAGTGAGTACAGGCCGCATCCCTGCCGAAGTAACCCCTTCAACAATCATAGTTGCTCCATCCAAAGCCTCTTCCATGTTAGATGTGAAGGAGAGATTTTTAGGGATAGTAATATGAGGAACTGCTGGGTGTTGGCGTTGAGTAGAAAGTTGTTCAACGAGAGAAGGGTTTCTTGCCCATCCCACCACACGATGACCGTTGTTAGCAAGTAGATGGGCTAAGGAAAATCCCCACATGCCCATTCCTAAGTAGGCTATAGTTTCTTTCATGAAGCCTCAATAATTGGTTCCTGAAAAAATATTTTGTTTTCCCATTCTAAGGAAGTATGAGAGGAAGGGTAATAAAAATCTGCTTCTAATTCAAATATTGTGTTTGGAGAAAGTTCTCTTTCTGTGACTGCAGTAAAGAGAGCCTGTTCTCTTTTGCGCAGAGCTTCGCGGACAGTTGCTGGGCTATAGTTTCCCGCATAGTTTTTAAGAGGGGCAAAGCATTCATGACGGGGATATACAATAGCTTGACTTCGTCTACTGTAATGAAACAAGTCAAAAATAAATTCTTCGAATTTCCATGCATTTTTCTCTGCTGGAGAAGGATGTAATTGCTTAGCGTACTTGTTTACTTTGTAAATGGGTAAGGGTTTATCGGCTACTTGAGCTAAAAAATCCATAGATAGGCAATACAAGCCGATATTCGCGAGTTTGTATGTAAGATCTCCTGTTGATGTTCTTGCAAAACGTTCTTGATCAGGAATTTCTGAGTACTCGACTACAGAAATTTTGTGTTCTGCTAATTCTATGAGAACGCCAACATCTTCTTTAGCATTTTGGCGTAAAGTTGTTTTTATTGTGACATCATTGCGTTCTGCTGTGTGGAATCCGAATAATTCTCTATCAAAAGGTAGCGCTAAGGGGTTATCGATAGGAATCACACTCACCATTTCAATGCCTGCTTGGTGCCATTTATCCCAAATACCCGAAGTTTGCAGTAACGAAGCCAGACAGCCGTTCCCTGTAGGCCCAAAGGCTATCCGGTCCACAGACTCTAAGAAAAGGTCTCCCGATAAGGAAAGAAGAGGCCAGAGTGGTTGGCAAAAAAAATCTACTTGAGAGGGATCCAGATTAAAATATCGATTAGCTGCAAAGTAAGAAAGAGTCTGTTTATGGTTGAGAGGAGAAGTCATAAAGGCTATAGGTAAAGGATGGCCTACCTGCTTGCTTGCAGCGACTACCTTTTCTGCAACTAGTTGGTAGAGAGGTTTTTTCTTTACAGAAGAGACAGGGTAGAGCCCTTTAGGCCCATCAAATTTTAATCGAGATCCTTGGCCCCCAGCTAATACGATACACCCCACTTTCCCTTTTTGACAAAGTTGAAACCCGAGTTGTGTATAAGCGGGAGTATCTCCTGAATAATACTGAGGGGATAAGGGGGTGCATGTTTGATGAGGAGATCGAGAAGTCTGTAATAAGGTTTGTTGACGGAGGAAAAAAGGAACGTGAATTTGAGAAATTTGGGAGCCCAAAGAATGCTTTTGTTGAGGAGATAAAGAGTGCCAGTGGTCGAGTAAATGTTCTTGTCGAATGGGAATCAGTTTGTCTGATAAAAACGATAAATCTACACAGGTAGAAGAGGAGTCGGTCATTGTGTAAAGCCTTAGTTATTCGTGCTTTTCGTAGAATATTTACTAGCACGGATCTTTTCGATAATTTTTCTTTGGTTTACTTGTTTTTGTATAGCGGCATAAGAGTCTTGTAGACGTGTTTTTAATAATAGCCGCTGTTTATATAGAGAAGTTTGCTCTCTTTGTAAATGTTCTAAATGTTTGTCATATTCGTAGACGCATGATCGGTAAAGAAATCGTTGGTGTCTCGCGAGGGAAACACGAGCGATATTCTCCTTTACTTGGTATAACAGATTTTCGATATGAACAATTTCTTGTTTTAACTCTTTGAGAAGAGCGCGTTTTTTGAGAAGCCTAATTTTAAGTAAGGTAGAGAGATTATGAAGTTTTCTATTCATGCTGTAACAGCTGGCATAGTTGTTTAATGGTATCTTGGATCGCTGAGTAGTTAGAGAGTGGTTGGGATAGAAATTCTCGGAATGAAGGAAGCAAGCGAATAGCTCTATCTAGTACAGCATCTTGGCCAGCGACATACGCTCCTAATTGAATGATATCGATAGCTTCATGGTATGCTTTTAATAAAGAGAGTACCTCTTGTGCAGCTGCATAGTGATGCGGGAGGGATAATTGGCGAGCCGATCGAGAAAGGCTCGTTAGAAGATTAATAGGAGGAGAGGAAATGCTTTTTTCCTGAGGAATGAGAAAGAAATGTCCATCTAGAAGAGATTTAACATAGTCATTAAAAATATCTGGATGGTTCGCATAATGGAGAAGAGCATAGAAAGAAGTCATAGATCCTTTGTCATTATTACCAGCACGTTCAAGGAATTCTGCAACATGATGGAATACTGAGGCTGCATAATGGTGAGTAGACAGTGTTTCTCCTCTAGCAAGCGCTACTTCCTGAAGAGATTCTATCCATCGAGATAAAGAATCCATAATAAATAGCACACGCGCTCCTTGATCGCGAAAATATTCTGCAATAGTGATAGCAGCACGTCCCGCAATAACTTTGCTAGCCGCTGTTTCATGAGCAGTGGAGGCAATGATCACTGTGCGTTGGGTGGACAAACCTTCCTTATGTTGGTCAATATATTCACGCACTTCTCGACCACGTTCGCCTATAAGAGCAATGACATTGATGGTTTGTTGAGAGCCTTTTGCAATCATAGATAGGAGAGAAGACTTCCCTCCTCCAGGCTCAGAGAAGATCCCTACCCGTTGCCCTTCTCCTACAGTAAGCAGCGCATCAATGGCTCGGATTCCTGTTGGGAATACTTCTTCTATAGGTAATCGGGACATGGGAGAGGGAGGAGATGAGAATAGTGACGAGAGATGAGTTTTAGGTAAAGGAGGATTTCCATCTAATGGATTACCAAATCCATCGATGACTCTCCCAAGAAGGTGGTGAGAGAGAGGGAGTGAGGCTGGTCTACGTAAAGGGATAACTTCCGATCCTAAAGCAAGATGGTGCATGGGAGTAAGAGCTTGCAGTAATGTCGTTTGATTATGGATGCCAATGACTTCTGCAAGAAGAGAAGAGGATCGAGATAGGGAGATTTGACATAGCTCTCCTAAGCATGCAGATAGTCCCTGAGCCTCTAGAAGAGTTCCTGATATGCGAGATAAGATTCCACATTCTCGATAGGGGCGCCACTGACGTATCAACATAGCTTCTTGTTGTAAGTCGATCATATGATGTACAGAGTTGGGGTTTTAGAGTCTTTTATGTGAAAAGATCAAATTTTCAGATTTAAGGAGCGAGAACACTCAGAAGATGGGAAAGTTCTTCTCCTATATCTTGGCGTAAAATTCCTGAAGGGAGTTCCATCTTGTAGCCAGCTTTTTTACACAAGGGATCGGCAAAGAATTCAACATGTTTTAATAAAGGAACATCGTTAAGCATGAGCCATTTGGTGAGAGTAGAGAAATCTTCTGGATGAAGGCCTATTTTTATTGGAGTAATGGCATGAGCTGCTAGATGATGTTGAAGGGCAGCAGAGATAAGAAGTGAAAGTTCGTCCGCGCAGGCCAGTTTTTTATACAGGAATTTTTCACAAACGAGTATGGCGATTTCAAGAAGTTCGGGTTTAAGTCTCTGAGATAATTTTTCCATCTCAGAAAGAAGGTGATTCGATAATTTGCGGAAAATTTGAATAAGAGAAAGAAGCTCGTGAGAGAGCTCTCTTTGCTCGAAAAGGGAACTTTCCATTGGAAGTTGAGGGGCTTCTAGAGAAGCTGGGGGATGTAGATGGGGAGAAGCCACGTAATCCTCCGAATGTTATGTTCGTAACTTCAGTACAGCGCTTTTCATTTCCTCTGGAAGTTTATTAAAAAGTTCTTCCGCTTTGTCTGAATCTAGGTAAGAGAGAATCAGAGCAATCTTTTCTGGAGATTCTCTCTTCATCATCTCTATCAGCTTTGGTATATTTATGCTTTGTATTTTTTGCTTTTGCTGAGAAACGTGGTCATAAGCATGGAAAGCGAGATAAATGGTTGCCGATCCTAGGATACTAACGCTTAGCAAGACAATCACTATACTGAGTACTATAGAAGAGAGCCGGGAAGTTTTGGGGGCTGTAGTTTTTAGGAAAGGAACCACGTCTACCGATGAATGTATTTCTGGGAAGGTAGTGAGGATTTCTTGCGTATGAGAGAGTAGTTTAGCGCGAGAGTCTTTAGAAAGAGTATTGAGATAGTCTTCATCAACAAGAAGTTGAAGATGTCCTTCATTAGAGAGCGGTATATAGTTCAGCGTAAAATGTTTTTGAGGGAGAACCGTTTGTAAAGAACGAGCTAAAGAGTCGGTAAATAAGGTTGCGTTCTGTTCAAAAAGGGGAGAGTAGAGATTGCCTTGCTGATCGGATAAGGTGATATGTTCTTTAGTTAGTCCGGGAATACTACGCATTAAGTAGTCAGTAATGGAGTGAACAAGGGATGGGGATAGTGTTAAAGCATGTGGAAGAGAGAGGATGACAGATATTTCTGTAGGAAGATCTTCTCCTTGAGATAAAGCGATGGTAGCCTGGAGAACAGGATCAAACATGGTTAAATCTCTTTCTAACTGCTCTTTTTTAGCTTGCAGTTCCATAGATTGAAGGTTCCCGAGATGCGTGAGTTTGAGCCAATGAGAAGCCTTTTTCTCTACAGGCGCTACGGAGGGATTGGGTTGGGGAGAAGAGGGTCTATATACAATAATCAATCCAATAAAGATAACGGCTAGAATGTATCCTACAGATTTAATGGAGGCGATCTTATTGTTTAGAAAGCGAGGTAGCACCAGTGTTCTCCATAAGGAAAGTTCTTACAATAGCTCTATGTTAAGGGGGAATAGAGCAAGGTAGAGCCTGAAGGTATTCTGCAAAAAAATAAAAAAAGAAGGCTTCTTCTTGTGGATAAGAAGAAGTACTAGCAAATAAATGCCCAAGGCTCAAAAGGACTTTTTTGTGAAAAATAACCCTTTTGCGCTCTGTAGCAAAAAAGAGCTATTAAAAACAATTATTATCTAAAATAGGAGAGATTGTTCATCAACTTTGATTTCGAGCAAAGGATACACATGAGCTCGGAAAAGCTGTCCTATGGAATTCAGCGTGGATCCTACGGCAGATAAACAGGATGAACAGTTCCCAGAGTAGGAAATAGTTACAGCGAGACCTTCGAAGTGAACAATGCGGACATCACCTTCGTCCATAGTTACCAGGGGGACGATTTTTTCTTTCATCATAGTGTTTAAAGCAGCAAGTTGCTCGTCGTAGGAAAGGTTTTCCCATGCTTCTTTTGAATATGGTTGCCCATCATGCAAATGTAGAAGAGCATCTTTGAAAGGGAAAGGACCATCATCGACAGGAATATCTATACATTGTTCAACAGCCATATCTAAGACATCCATCACTAGGTGATAGAGAGGGGAAAGATCTTCAAGGAAAATAGCAGAAGGAGCACGACCGCGGATTTCTTGATCGAGATCATCAATAGTGATCTTATAAGCTGCAGCAAATGTTTTCCCGATAACTAGGGAGCATACAGCTTCAGCAAGAACAAGTAGATAGGGGTGACCAAAGTATTGGAATTTAGCTTCGTGGATGATGCCATTAGTTTTATCTACAAGCCAGTAGAAAAGTAGGGTGTTCCCCATTAGCAAATGTCCCTGCTTTTGGATGACAACCTGCATCTGTTCATTTTCTTGGTCTTGAGAGAGAGAACCTCCATGTTTAGGCTGGAAGAAGAAGCGTAGCGATTTTGGAGGGAAGCTCCCCCATAAAGGAAAAGGATAAAATGGAATGGTCATAAAGATTGTGTGACAAGTGGTTGTAGATGATCGATCCCTTCTCGCAAGGCCGATGCTAAAGCAGAGAAGTGTGCAGTAGAGGTACGTTCTGTGAACGATACGTGTAAAGAACTATGACATAAAAAGGGAGAAATGCCTGAGCTTTGTAAAATTTGAGATAAAGGTTGAAAACGCTCATATCCCAAGCCCACAAAAATATTTTTCTGAAAAAGAAAGAAGCTAAGAGATTCTGCAGGAATCCCGGGAATAGCAAAAACCGATACGTTAGGAAGGCGGGGTTCTTCGTTTTCCAAAAGGAACTGTATTTGAGGAACAGTTTGTAAAGCTTGTTTGAGAGCTGTTCGTGAGGAAATAGCTGAGAGTACGAGTGAAGAAAAAGCGGATGAGCGTTCCTGACAGGCTAAAGAAAAAGCTGCAAGGGAGCTGAGGCAAGGGGAGAGTCTTTGATTTTCAGGCAACCAAAGGGAAAAATACGGCATTAAGGAGGGTTTAATAAACATTGCTCCCGAAGGGCCGATTCCACCAAGAGCTTGCGAAGAAAAGGTGAGGATGTCTGCTTGATAGATTTCTAGAGGGAGAGCACATCTTCCTAAGATATCACTAAGGTCTACATGGAAAATCACGCCTCGTTCTTTGCATAAGGCTCCAAGTTCGGGAATTGCTTCGAGAGCTCCAGTCATACCATTAGCTGCAGATATCGAAAACAATAGGCTACGAGGAGAAAGAGATTCTGCTAAATCAGCCTCTTTCACACGACCTGTTTTGCTTGTTACCCAATCGTAGGTTGTTCCCAGATGTTTTCGACGACATAGAGCGTGAATGATCTGCTGCTGTTCGCAAGAAGGGATTAGTAAGTGATTTCTTCCTTGGAAGGCTTCTTGATTTTCGAGGAGAGCTGTGACAATTATAGAAGTTACGTGGGGGTAATAGGGGATGAAGTGAAAAGCGAATGCTTTTTCTTGACATCCTGTGAGTTTACGAGCAGAAGCTTCTGCTTCTGCCCATAGAGAAAGGGTTGAGGTATTTGCGGCCCAAGAGAAGGTATTTGCATAACGCTGAAAAGCCTCCTTAACCATTTCGGAAGGAGGGATGGCTTGCTGATTATTTAACCAGAAGAATGCTCGCTCTTCTTGAAATTGTGTCCTGTCCATTCGTATACAATAGGCTTACCTGTTGGTAACTCCAAAGAGAGTACCTCTTCTTCAGTTAATTTTTCTAGATCCATGATGAGGGAGCGTAGGGAATTTCCATGAGCAGAGACAAAAATATGGTTTCCTTGCTGGATTAAAGGGAAAATACGTTCTTTAAAATAGGGGAGTGTTCTTTGCCCTGTATCGAAGAGGCTTTCTCCATGAGGGGGAGCTATTCTATAGCTGCGGCGCCAAAGCTTGACTTGCGCTTCTCCGAATTGCGCAGCGACCTCTTGTTTATTCTTTCCTTGAAGTTCTCCATACATACGTTCATTGAGAGCACTGGATTGGAAAAGAGGAATCATTTGTTTTTCTTCTTTCTTGCTATAAATCCGACTCATATCGGGGCGTTCTTCATGGACAATATAAGGAGTTTTTTGAGAATTGTGGTTCGTCATGGCTAAAAGAGCTGTCATGAGACTTCGGACTAAGGTAGAGGTAAATATGTAGTCAATGGGAAGATTTTTGATCATAGCTCCAGCAGCAAGGGCCTCTTGAATTCCCTGTTGACTGAGAGGAATATCTACCCATCCTGTAAAGAGATTTTTTTGATTCCATACAGACTGGCCGTGGCGAAGTAAAATAAGAAGAGTCATAAAAGCACAACTATAGGGGGTTACTATGAAAGGGGTCATCTTCCTTGTTTAGGGATTATCTTTGCAAAGATTTTTTGTTATGGAAACTGTAAGGACGTAGCTTCCCAAAGGCAGAACTTCTTCTGGACTCTCTACTGAAATCTTGATATGATGGAGGGCCATTTTTGTTTTACCTTCAAATCTGAGAGCTTCCCGCGGTTAGCTGGAGATTCCAACTCTCGGGTAGGCGCTGATCAAAGAATTTCAAACCATTAAGAGTCGAAAGACTAGAGGGCAGGCATGGCCAAAGTTCGCCTCAATAAATTTTTAGCATCTGCAGGGGTCGCTTCGCGAAGAAAATGTGATGAGATCATCTTTGCTGGGTCTGTTACGGTAAACGGTAGGGTAGCTGTAGGGCCTTTCGTCCTTGTGGACGAGGAGTTTGATTTTGTAGAGGTTGGTGGGCAACGTATTGGCGTTGAGAAAAAAGTGTACTTCATGGTTCATAAACCTTTGGGATATCTGTGTTCTTCTGAGCGTAAATTCCCAGGATCTAAGTTAGTAATCGACTTACTGTCGCATTGTTCCTATCGCCTGTTCACTGTCGGTCGTTTAGACAAAGAGACTTCGGGATTGATTCTGGTAACTAATGATGGGGAGTTTGCCAATCGTGTGATTCACCCTTCTTTTGGGATCACGAAAGAGTATTTATTGAAAGTGAATCGTGATGTTACCGCAAAAGATCTGGAAACTTTGATGGAGGGGACTGTAATTGATGGAAGAGTTGTACGGCCAGTTTCTGTTAAAAAAGTACGTCGTGGCACTCTGAAAATTATTGTGAATGAAGGGAAAAAACACGAAATTCGTCTTTTTGCTGAAGCTGCTAAGCTACAGCTTTTGGAGCTGAAGAGAATCCGTATAGGAAGCTTAGTATTAGGGGGGCTCCCTTATGGGAAATATAGGGAATTGACCGATGCTGAATTAGACAGCTGTCTACTTGGGAAATCTGCTGCGCTAGTTGCTTAGATTATAAAAAAGAGGGAGTCTTTCTCCCTCTTTTTTTTGTTTAGGAGTAAAGTTCAGAGATAGAAGACAGGGAAACCTAGGAGCCTGTATGTTATTTTGGGGACTCTGCAGTTTATTCTTCGGAGGATTATTAGGGGGCTATTGTCGCTTGCGCTATGCAGCAAAGATGCTTTTCCTATCTTGGCAACAGCTCGTCGACCTTGCTTTGAAAAAAAGAGAATTATTTCACGAAATGGTTTTGTCTTTCGCGCTCCCTCCTTTCGAGAGAGAAGAAGAAATCTCTTTTTTACGACGAGTTTCTGCGTATAGTCTCCAACAATTCCTTAAGGCTAGTAACGAAGACTTCCTCACTTTTTATGAGATGGAGCAGGTATTTACCTTCCAATTAAAACGAATTCTAGCAGCATTAAAAGAGCTTACTCATGAAGCTTCTACGCAAGATTTCATTGAAGAGTTACTTGCGTATGAAAATGCTTTTTCTTTCAGAGCTTATGCCTTTGAAAAAGCAGCGGAAACCTATGTGTCTCTACAAAACCATTTAATGGTTCGTCTTGCAGGGAAATTTTTTGGTTTTCCGAAAGTGCCTCTTTTATCTTTTAGCTAAAGCTATTTAGATGGGGATGAATGAAAGAAATCTATTACGAAATAGCGAGAGCAGAGTCTACAAACACAGTAGCAAAAGCCGGGATTCCTTTATGGAATCCCTATGCACTCACTGTGATAACGACTAATCAGCAGACTGCTGGTAGAGGTAAATTTGGTAGATATTGGCATTCTACGGATCGCGATCTTTTAGTGTCTTTTTGTTTCTTTTTGCGTGTGGATAGCATCGATAGTGTGTTGTTATTTCGTATAGGTACGGAAGCGGTTCTTCGTCTTGGGGATTCTTTAGGGATACAGGGAGCAGTTATGAAATGGCCCAATGACGTGTTAGTTCAAGGGAAGAAACTGTCGGGAGTCCTTTGTGAGACAGTCCCCGTAAAAGGAGGGACATGTGTGGTGATTGGTATAGGTATAAATGGGAATGTAAGCGCTGATGAGCTGCTAGTCATAGACCAGCCAGCAACTTCCCTTCAGGAATTAGTGGGGAGCTCATTAAATCTCGAAGAACAGTTGTATCGACTTACGAAAGAAATCAAAGAGCTCATACAATCTCTTCCTTTGTGGGAATAACCTTAGTACTTGGCAAAACGTCGGCTGTAGATACTTTGTAAGATGCCTAAAGAAGCCATTGTTGAAATAACGGAAGACCCTCCATAAGAAATTAGGACCAAAGGGACTCCTGTAATAGGTAAGAGTCCGCTCATCATGCTAACATTAATGAGTACGTGCATGACAAGATGTACCGTGACTCCCCCTGCTAAGAATCGACCAAAATCATCAACAGCAACAGCAACGGTTCGACAGCCAAAGCATACTAGGTTGTAAAATAACCATAACACGAAGAGTAACCCGAGCAGCCCAAATTCTTCTCCTATTGCGGGGAAGACGGAGTCTGTATATCCATAAGGAAGCCATCCTCTTCCAGCAAATTCTCCAGATTTCCATCCCTGACCTTTTAATCCGCCTACTCCAATAGAAATGAGAGATGCATTTTGGTGATGATTGGAAGGACTTAGGCGTTCGTATTGGTATTCTTTTAGTACTTTAAGTGCATAGGGTTTAACCTTATCGTGAGGAATAATTCCTGAGAAAATCAGCAAGGAGCAAAGCATCCCTGAAGCAGCGAATATGGAACATACTTTCACTAGAGGGGGATAGATATTCCCTAAATAAAAAATCGCGAGTGCTATGGGACAAAGTACGAGAGCAGTTCCAAGATCTGGTTCTTTGAGAATAAGCAGAAAAGGAACCCCAACGACAATACAGGCAATACAAGCTGTAGTTTTTGAGGAAATACGAGATTTTCGCATTTCCAGAATGTAACTAAGCATAATTACAACGACAAGTTTGGCATACTCGGAGGGTTGTACGCTGAGGTTAATGATTGGGATACGATACCAGCGATGTACATTTTGTACGGCAGGAACGAAAAAGAGACCGATTAAGCTAAAAAGAATGAGGGCATAGAGAACCCATGCCCATTTTTTAAACTGATGGTAGTCTACATACAAGCAAATAAAATACGCACACCATCCCAGAGCGAAGTGACGGAGCTGCATCTTACTTTTTGCGGAGAATAGGCCTCGTGAAGTGTGAATTAACATGGAAGAAGGATCCTGTGACGAGATCACCACAACACTTATGCTCATCAGAAGAATAATGACTACAAAGATCCATAAATTGACTTGACGCAAGTATTTGTTTTTTTTCATAAGAGGGATTCTACTAGTTCCTCTCCCTTTGGCAGGAAGTCTTCGGGTCATCATTATGTATTTTTTAAGAGGCGAAGTGCATTCAGTCCTACCACAACAGTACTTCCTTCATGTAAAATCACAGCAAGCCATAGGGGGATAACTCCCATAGATGCCGGCCCTGAAATAAATAAAATAATTGCCAAAGCTAGAGCAAGATTTTGTGAAACAATACGGCGTGTTTGTTTCGCCTTCTTAATCAGCCAGGGCAGGGCAGAGAGTCCTTGGTTTAAAAGAACGACATCTGCAGCTTCTATAGCTGTGGCACTTCCTGCTTCTCCCATGGCGATTCCTACAGTAGACTGAGCTAAAGCCGGAGCATCGTTGATGCCATCTCCGATCATCATGATTTGCCGAGTTTTTGCTAGCTCCTGGATTTTAGAAAGTTTGTGATCAGGTGTTAGATCGTAGAACATCTCATCGATACCCAGAAGCTGCGCAGTATTCTCAGCACTAATCCGATGATCTCCTGTGAGCATACATACTGGATAGCCATTTTTTTTCAAGTAAGCAACAATGTCCGCAGCATCATGGCGCGGCGCATCGCGAAAATAGAAAAGAGAAACGTGATTCCCTAAACAAGCTATTGAACAGGTCTCCCCTCGATTTTGGGCTAATTGTGCGCGTTCACGGAGTTGTTCGCGATACTCGTCGGGGACGTAATGCAAGGCTGTGGATACTCGTCCTACAAAAGCTTTTTCTCCGTTAAATTCTCCACAAACACCTTCTCCTGGGATAGTTGTACACTGTGTTGCAGGTAAAGAAAGTACCTGTTTTTCTGTAAGATAGTTAACAATTGCTTGAGCAATCGGATGGGATGAAGATTGTTCCATCGCTAATACATAGGAATAAAACAGAGGAGATTCTGGTCCAAAATCTTCGCATCCGGAGCAGGTCAAGTTTCCTGAGGTAAGTGTCCCAGTTTTGTCCATAACTATGGAATTGCAGGAGACAAGGCGATCTAAGACTACGCCTCCTTTTAGGAGAACACCATGTTTAGCGCAGGCGTTGATAGCGCTGAGGTAGGCAATAGGGATAGCGATAATAAGTGCACAGGGAGATGCAGCAATTAGGAACGCTAAGGCGCGGTAAAAGGCACTATCAGGTCCAAGGAATGGTAGTGTTGTAAATAAAGAGCCCCCTATAGCTATGGATGCTGCGATAGCAAAAATAGTTAAAGCATATGTGGAAGAATAGCGATCTAATCGTTGTTGTAACCGAGGTTTCGAGCTTTGAGCTTGAACGACAAGATTAATAATATGGGCGATTGTGGATTCTGCTCCAATGCGGAGGACTTTGAGATCAAAGCTACCTTCTAGATTATGAGCTCCAGCGGGGATGATATTCCCTATGCCGCAGGATTTAGGGATCTTTTCTCCGGTTAGATGCATAAGATTAATAGAAGAAGCTCCTTGAATAATTTCCCCATCCAAAGGGACAACCTCTCCGCTTTTGACTCGGATAATTTCTCCGACTTTCACATTTTGTACGAGTTTTTTGTGTAAAGAACCATCTGGTTGAACGATCCAGGCTACAGTGGGTGCTAGATGTTTTAAGGAAGCAAGGGTGCTTTTTGCTTTCCCAGAAACCATAGAACCTAGGGATTCTGAGATCGCAAAGAGTACCAGTAGTAAAGCTCCTTCTAGTGCTCCTCCAATGAAAATAGAACCGAAGGCTGCAGACGTCATGAGAATGTCTATATTCACGGTTTTATTTAGAATATCTTCAAGAGATTTAACAAGAGCTGGGGTTCCTGCTAGAAAAAAGGTAAGGATGAGAAGCAAAGAGGAAAAAGGTTGATATCCTGTCCAATGAGCAACAAGAGCTCCTAAATAAAGAGCTAGGGATATGTAAGCAGATTTTAGAGTAAGGTTTTGGCTCAAAAGACGGTTTTTTGGAGAGAGTAAGGGGCTATTTTCTTCTGCCATTCCAGATTCAAAAAAATCACTAAGTAGTTCTCTAGAGAACGGAGAGGAGAAAAGTCGTGAAGACATAGGCTACCTGCTAGGAGTATAGACTAAAATAATTGTATTAGAGAGCAGCAAAGGCTAATTGCTGTAATAAAAATCCCTACACCCCAAACCATCGCTGGGGTAACCGGATTTTTAATGAGACGGGTTTTTATTGCGAGCAAAGCAGCGATAATTCCTGAAGCAAGAAGGACCGCTATCGTATAACTGACGGTGAGCGCTACGGGTACAAATAAGATAAACCCAAGAATCTCTCCAAGGGCTTTGATTCCTCCTTGTTTAAGAGGATGAGGATAGTCTTCCAATTGAATATGCAACTCTTCCCTGAGCATCGTATCTAAAAGAAGTGTAGAGTCTGAACACACAAAATCGGTCATTTGCGAAATCAAAGGTTCCTGAAACCCTCGATTAGCATAAAGAGCTTTTAGTTCCAGCCGTTCTTGTTCTGGGTGTTCCTCAACCTCTTTTTTTTCTTGCAGCATATTTCTATGGGTAAGTTCCATATAAGCCCATGCTGCATGGGCTCGGCGACAACCGGTATAAAAAATCCAACTGATCCCTACAGTAAAAAGGATTTTTCCGTAAGAAGCCACAGGAATAGTGGGGACGAGAAAAAATACCGTGCGTATAAAGAATATAAAAATACCGAAGTCTATGGCATCAGATGCTAAATGATAACAGAACCCTTTTTTCGTCTGATGAGGCTCTCCTTTACAAACATTGTGTAAATCCTGAACTTGCTTGATATGTTCTTCAGGAGATAAGTTTTCAAAATGCTCGTATTCCGATGGCATAATTTTGTTCCTCGGCCCTTTTTTATCTCACTATAAAATTATCTTTCCGTTTTGGGTAGGAGAATCTCTTGATGATTCATGTAGGGCCGAAGAACACGAGGAATGACTACGGAACCATCCTCTTGCTGGTAGTTCTCTAAAATAGCAACTAATAGTCTTGGAGTAGCTAGGCCAGAGCCATTAAGAGTGTTGACGAAATGGATTTTGCCTTGAGCATCGCGGTAGCGAGTCTCAGAACGTCGAGCTTGAAAATCCCCACATTTAGAAATAGAAGAGACTTCATAAAAAGCTTTCTGTCCAGGAAGCCAAACTTCAGCATCGATAGTTTTCTTCGCTGCAAAGGACATATCACCTGTAGAAAGTAGGGAAAGTTGATAAGGGAGCTCTAGCTCTGAGAGAATTTCTTCCACAATGCTAATCATTTTTTGATAAGCAGTCTCTTCTTGTTCCGGAGTGGTGAAAGCAAACATCTCTATTTTATGAAATTGATGGACACGCACCAATCCTCGCTCATGAGCTCCTCCAGCACCCGCCTCTCTTCGGAAACAAGGGGTAAACGCAGCGTAATAGAGGGGGAGATCTTGTTCATTTAAGATCTCTTGCAAGTGGAATCCATTCAGGACAACCTCTGCTGTGGGGACGAGGAAAAGAGATTGATCCCCATCCTCAACACGATAGTACTGTCCATCAAATTTGGGGATTTGTCCAGAACCAAAAAGAACCTCTCGTTTGACAAGTAGAGGAGGGAGCCATAAATGGAATCCATGAGATTGTTGTTTATGGAGAAGATAGGTAAGCAAGGCCCATTCTAGAAGCACTCCCTCATCTCTATAAGCCGGCCATCCAGAGCCCGTAGTCTTCGCAGGAAGTTTAAAATCTAAAATTTGCAAAGTCTCGTTGAGCTGTACATGGTGCTTAGGAGAAAAGGCAAAAGCGGGAACTTTGCCGCAACTTTTTATGACCTTATTCCCATCTTTATCGAGAGCAACGGGGACATCTTCTTCTGGATAATTAGGAAGTCTCGCCATGAGATCAGTGAGAAGAGCTTCCTGTTCTTGTAAATTTTTTTCAAAGGCAACCAATTGGTCCGAGATAGCATTAACTTCTTGGACAAGAGCATCCGTATCTTTATTAGCTACCTTAGCTTTATGAATTTGACTAGAAAGTACTTTGCGTTTGGCAAGTAAAGCTTCTGAATCACCTTTTAGTTGACGCACTTTTTTGTCTAAATCTAGGAGCTGTCCTAACGAAATGGAGGGATCTTTTTTTTGAAGACGAGCTTCACATTCCTTTGGTTCCTTGCGTATTAATCGTATATCCAACATCCTTTCATCTCTTTCGCTATCCGATTTTTCAGGCTGAGTATATGGAAGTTTCGTCTGAGCAACAACTATTTTTTATGCGTAAGGCAGTTTCTCTAGGAGAAAAGGGAAGGATTTGTGCTCCTCCTAATCCTTGGGTGGGGTGCGTAATTGTAAAAAATGGGAGTGTGATAGGAGAAGGATGGCATAAAGGAATAGGATCTCCTCATGCAGAAGTTGATGCTGTTCAAAATCGGAGTTGTTCTTTGGAAGGTGCCGAAGTATACGTGACCTTGGAGCCTTGTTGTCATTTCGGCAGAACTCCGCCCTGTGTAGATCTTTTGATCAAAAATAACGTTAAAGCAGTCTATGTTGCTCTTTTGGATCCGGATCTTCGAGTGTGTAAGAAAGGGGTAGCGCGGCTGAAAGAAGCAGGGATTATAGTTCGTGTAGGAGTGGGGAGCCAAGAAGCTATGTCCTCTCTGAGACCTTATTTGTATCAAAGGGAAACGGGATTGCCTTGGGTTGTTATGAAGACCGCGGCATCTCTTGATGGGCAGACAGCAGATAGGAGAGGTTCATCAAAGTGGATCTCAGGAGACCAGGCTCGAGCAGATGTCGGAAAACTTCGTGCTGAGTCTCAGGCTATCATTGTAGGAGCGCGTACCGTTTGCTTAGATAATCCACGTTTATCTGCCCGTCTTCCTTCAGGGGAATTGTATGAACGACAGCCATTGAGGGTAGTAGTGGATAGCCGAGGCATTGTCCCATTAGATGCCCAGGTATGGAATACGGAGTCTGGGAATGCTCTACTTGCTACAACGGAGCAATGCTCTCAAGAGTATATTCAGAAATTAGAGTATTTAGGGGTAAAGGTATGGGTATGCCCTTCTGAACAAGTAGATTTAAAAGGGTTATTACGATTTTTAGCTAAAAAAGGATGTTTGCAAGTACTCGTTGAAGGTGGAGCTCAGTTACATTCTGCTTTCTGGAGACAAGATCTTGTGAATGCTGGAGTATTCTATTGGGGGCCAAAAGTTTTAGGGAATCAAGGTCAGCCTATATTGCACGATCTCGGGTTGAGCTTAGCTAATGCGGCATCTATGAAAATTACAGAAACTTCTTTACTTGGAGATTCTGTAAAACTGTGTTTTGAGAAGGAGGTCTGATGAGAGAGTGGGGGTCGCAGAAAGTAAAGGTTTATGCTATACTCTGGGCACAGCGAAGAGACAAGCCAGCAAAGAACTAGTTGCTGGCTAAGGTTCCCTCAAAAAGTGGGGTGAGAATGGTTACATGTGAAGCAGGAACAGCTTCAGTACAGCAAGCGATAAAAGATGTCGCTGAGGGTAAATTTGTCATAATTGTGGATAATGCTTCTCGAGAGAACGAGGGGGACTTAATCTTAGCAGGAGAGCACATCTCTGTAGAGAAAATGGCCTTTCTTTTATCCCACACGACCGGTATCGTTTGTGTTTCAATGACCCAAGAACAAGCAAAGATTTTAGATTTGCCTGTAATGGTTCAAGATAATCGATGTCCGTTCCGCACGCCTTTCACAGTTTCTGTGGATGCTTCATCAGGAATTACTACAGGAGTTTCTGCTGCAGATAGAACAAAGACTGTCCAGCTATTAGCAGATCGGATGTCTACCCCAGAATCTTTTGTTCGTCCTGGGCATGTTTTCCCCCTAGTTAGTCAGCCGGGAGGTGTTGTTCAACGGCCTGGCCATACAGAGGCTTCTGTAGATCTGATGCGTCTTGCGGGGGTACAACTGTGTGGGGTTTTTGCTGAGCTTGTCAATCCTGATTATTCTATGATGCGACAACAACAGATACTTGCTTTTGCTAAACAACATGATATAACAGTGATTACAGTGGATGATCTTATTACTTATCGCTTGACCTATGACTCTTTAATCACCAAATTTTCATCGGCTCGGCTTCCTACTAGATATGGGGAATTTTCTATTCATGTTTATGAATCCGTCATTGATGGGATGCAGCATTTTGCCCTAGTTAGGGGAGATGTTCGAGGAAAAGAAGGAGTTCCTGTGAGAGTGCATTCGGAGTGCTTGACAGGAGATATCCTAGGTTCCTGTCGTTGCGATTGTGGGGCACAACTAGATATGGCTCTGCGATATATCGCAGAGCAAGATTTAGGTATCCTTGTATACCTTCGAGGACAGGAAGGGCGTGGTATAGGCTTCGGGCATAAGATTCAAGCTTATGCCTTGCAAGATCTCGGATACGATACTGTAGATGCTAATCTTCAATTAGGTTTCCCCGCAGATGCTCGTGAGTACGGAATGGCTGCTCAGATTCTTAAGGATTTCCAATTGACAAGCGTGAGATTGATCACACATAATCCTGCAAAATTTTTTGAATTACAAAGACTCGGGATAAAAATTTTGGATCGGGTCGTCTTACCCGTTAGTATTTCTGCTGAGAACGGGGGGTATTTGCGAACAAAAAAGGAACGAATGGGTCATTGGCTGGATCTTCCTGCTCTTGATGACTCTGAGGAGGAATATGATGAAGCTGTTGAAAGGGTTTCCTGTCACTAAAGATGTACGCGTAGCCATTGTTGGGTCGTGTTTCAATACGCCTATTGCTGATAGACTTGTTACTGGAGCGCAAGATGCATTTTTAGATTTTGGGGGAGATCCTTCATCTTTGACTGTAATTCGGGTTCCAGGTGCTTTTGAGATTCCTTGCACCATTAAAAAATTACTTTCTGGACAAACTAATTTTCATGCTGTTGTTGCTTGTGGGGTTTTGATTAAGGGAGAGACTTCTCATTATGATCATATTGCGGATAGCGTTGCCGCAGGTATTAGTCAGCTGTCTTTAGAATTTTGCCTTCCTATTACGTTTTCCGTGATTACAGCTCCTAGTGTGGAGGCTGCTTGGGAGCGTGCAGGGATCAAAGGTCCAAATTTGGGAGCCTCAGGAATGAAAACAGCTTTGGAAATGGCATCGTTGTTTTCTAGAATAGAAAAAGAATAAATGTAACCGAAAGCGGCGCCCGAAAGACCCGGGCGCTTTAGAGTAGAGTTATAGGTGGATACTTACAGCTCCATTTAGGTGAATTTGGACAGCTACATTTTCAGAAAAGATATCTAATCCTTGGCAAGAAGCCGCAGTCTCTGAAAAATCTAATACAGTTTCCTTAGAAAGAATTTGTTTGCTGAGCATTTCCTGATGTGCTTTTAGACTTTTCGATACCAAAGACAAAGTCGTAGCGTAAATCTGTTGAGTTCGCGCTTCAGCATTGGTGTTGCCATGAATAGTTTTTGTCAGTTCTGTTATCAGAATAGGAAGCCCCCGCAAGGAAAGAGCTAAGGAATCTCCCTTATGGTTATAAAAACTATTGACTAATCCTTCCGCTTCTTCTGGAGAAAGAGATTTAAAGCTATTGGTTAAAATAGTTGCTTCTGCAGAAGAAAGATCCATTAGAGTGGCCATTCTAACCAAAGCCATATCTGTTCGTGATGAGCCTTCAAACCCTAGACGATGAGCTCGGTAAGTAAAGTAGCGAGAAAAAGCTTCTTCAACAGTAGCATACTGCTGTAGCATAGATTGTAGAGGAGAAAAATTGGCATGAAACTGAGAAGAGATCCCTTGCTCTCCACAAGAGTCTAAAGCATAGAGATATAGGTCTAAAGCTAACAAAGCTCGTTGTGAGCGACCCGCAGATAATAGCTGAGCATTTGGAGTGTTAGTCAAAGCGAGTAGCTCGTCATAGTTCGCCAGTTTTCTCAAAGAGAAGAAAAGAGCTTTTTGTTCTGGAGAGAGTCTCGCGAAAGAAGGACTTAGCTCTGGGAAGGTACGTAGTACATGTAGGGCTTTTGTATAAAAAATTTCTTTTTGGGTCTCAGAAAAGTATGGTCTAAATGTAGTCGCTGCTTTCGTAGAGCATCCTAGATGGCGTAATACAATGGCGGTTTCTAAAACTTTGATAGAGTCATAAAACTCCTTAGGGGAGTTTAAAAACAGTGTCAATTGCTTGTGCAAGGAAAGAAATTGTTTAAATGTTAAAGGTGAGTCATTAGCTTGTAGCTGAATCAGCTGTGCGTATGCTTGGCGAGAGCCCTGAATAAGCAAATGCAAATGAATCAAACTGCGAACCGCTATGTCAAAAGCAGGAATCTTTTTCTGGAAGAGTTGGGGAGAAAAGACAACCCCTGAGGGAAGCTTTAGCGAAGCTCCAGAAGAAGATGGTTCCACCAACCATAAAAGTTCTGGATATTGACGAACCTTTTGTTCTATCCAGGCTTCCGATCCGATTTTTGCTGCTGTACTAGGAAGCGCTGCGTGAAGCTGGGGTGCTGAGAAAATAGGAACGCTAGAAAGTGCGATAAGGAGTAAAAGACTGCTGCGAAAGGTAAAGTTTACTAACATATAATCCTCTGCTACTCCGGGAGCTTCTCCCCCCTTTTATTGACCAGAAGGGGAACTGTAAAGAGCTAACGTGGAGTTGTGTGGGTTGATATCAATGCTATGGTGGGACTTTAACAAGGAACCTTAACAATAAGCGTCTTTTGAAACGGAAGACTCCTACGATTCTCCTTTTGCTCTAGAAATCCTACCGGCCTCATGCTAGCACGATTTTTTGTTCAGAGCAAGATTCTTGCAAAGATCTTCTTATGCTTAGTAGAGAGAGTATAAAGATTTTTATTCAAGATGACCTACAAATAAGTTTTTATAAACTGCTTAGTTAATAAGATTTGTGGTATAATTCTACAAATTTATTTTTAATTTCAGCAGGTTTTATGAACAAGTTTATCTATAAGTACAGTTTTGGAGCTCTGTTGTTGCTTTCTGGTTTAAGCAGCTGTTGCGCCAACTCTTATGGATCGACTCTTACAAAAAATACCACCGAGATAAAAGAGGAATCTGTTATACTGTGCGAAAAGTCGGAATCCGGCTGTAGAAAGAAATCTTGTTGTTTGAGAAGATTCTTCTCGCGCAAGAAGATGAAAGAGAAAGTAGATCCTGTGTTGCCAAACTTTAAGTCTTATGCAGATCCAATGACAGAGTCCGAAAGAAAAGACCTTTCTTTCGTGGTATGTGCTGCTGCTGATAAGTCTTCTATTGCTTTGGCAATGGCTCAGGGAGAGATCAAGGGAGCATTATCTCGTATTAGAGAGATTCATCCTTTAGTGTTGTTGCAAGCGCTCGCAGAAGATCCTGCTTTGATTGCTGGTATGAAAAAAATGCAGGGGCGGGATTGGGTCTGGAATATTTTTATTACAGAATTGAGCAAGGTTTTCTCTCAAGCAGCGTCTTTAGGAGCTTTCGGTGTAGCAGATGTTGCTGCGTTCGCGTCAACTTTGGGATTGGATTCGGGGACCGTTACCTCAATTGTTGATGGGGAAAGGTGGGCTGAACTAATCGATGTTGTAATTCAGAACCCTACTTTATAAGGCCATATTAGAGGCCCCCTTTCCCCGGGATAGGAGAAAGGGGGCTTTTGTATTCCGCTTACTTGCCTCCAAAGCGGGTTTGAGCATGAGAGTAGGACGATGTTACAATTTTTAGAGCAAATTAATCATTTTTTAACTTCTTTTTGTGTATTTCCTCTAATTCTTTTTTTAGGGGGAGCGCTGACTTGGAAATTTAGAGGAATGCAACTCACTTCCCTCGGGCTAAGTTTTCGATTGATGCTCAGTAATAAACAGGAAAAGGCTATTACTGAAGGTGGAGAAGGAGTCTCTCGCTATGAAGCTGTTGCGGGGATGCTAGCAGGGAATTTCGGAACTGGGAATATCGCAGGAATGGCCGTTGCTGTTGCTAGCGGAGGCCCGGGAGCTCTGCTTTGGATTTGGGGAATTGTTCTTCTGGCTGCTATAGTTCAGTATGCAGGGGCTTTCCTTGGATGTAAATACCGCGAGTTTCAAGCAGGATCTCAAGAATATATTGGAGGCCCAATAGCTTGTTTAGGGTACAAAATGAAAAGCCGTTTTCTAGCTATAGGTTTTTGTATTGCCTGCTTAATCACGGCCTTTTCTGCAGGAAATTTAGTTCAGGTTAATAGCGTTGTCTCTCTTTGTGCTGACAATGTTTCCGGAAAACTTTTGGCAGGGATTCTGCTAGCTCTCTCCATTTATCCTGTTTTAGCTGGAGGTAATACTCGAATCCTTCGTTTTTCTGCGAAAGCGATTCCTTTCGTAGCCGGCTTCTATTTCCTCTTCTCTGGTATAGTTTTAGCTATTCATTTTGATAAAATTCTTCCTGCTTTTCAGCTCATTTTCTCTTCTGCTTTAGGAGTCAAAGCTGGGATCGCTGGGGTTGGAGGATATACTCTAGGGCAAGTCATCTCCACAGGTTTGAATCGTGCTATTATGGCTACGGATTGTGGAAGCGGAATGGTGTCTATTCTGCAGTCTAATTCCAAAAGTGCCAATCCGGTCACAGACGGATTAGTCACGCTCCTCCCTCCCATAATTGTTGCTATTGTTTGCTCTATCACGATGATGGTTCTCCTTGTAACAGGTGCTTATGATTCTGGGGAATTGGGAGTTTTGATGGTCATGAGAGCATTCAAATCTTCCTTAGGTATGTTAGGCGGAGGGGTTGTTCTTGTATCTATGGCTTTATTCGGGTACACAACTGTTCTATCATGGTTTGCTTGCGCAGAAAAAAGTTTAGAATATATGATCCCAGGAAAGCGAGCTAACCTATGGTTGAAGGCTGTTTACATATTAGTGATCCCCATAGGGGGAGTCTTAGGCATGCAGAATGTCTGGGCGTTATCTGATTTGGGTTTTTGCGGAATGGTTATTTTCAACTCAATCAGTTTGATTGTTTTGTTCAAGGATGTAATAGCGACTCGTTACGAGGTAGCTCTTCTTCGTAAAGAATCAAAAGCTCAATCCGATCCTTTACGACAGTAGTACGAGTGGGGCCGTTCTTTGGTGAGAGAGCGGCCTACTTCTTCGTTCAACATAGGAGACCTGAATTATGCAACTCACTTCCCAAGCGTTTTCTTACGGCCGCCCAATTCCTAAAAAGTATTCGTGTCAAGGTGTTGGGATTTCTCCTCCACTTTCTTTCTCAGATGTCCCCAAAGAGGCTAAAAGCCTTGTACTCATTGTTGAAGATCCTGATGTACCCGCCAATGTTCGGGAGGATGGGTTGTGGATACATTGGATAGTATACAATCTCTCGCCTATGGTTACGAATTTAGCTGAGGGAGCGCAAATTTTTGCTGTTCAAGGACTAAATACTGCAGGAGAAGCAGAATATTGTCCTCCTTGTCCTCCAGATACGAAGCATCGTTACTATTTTTATGCTTATGCATTAAATACTGTCCTTCCTGAAGAAGAGGGGGTCACAAAAGAACAGTTATTGGAAGTTATGGATGGACACATCATTGCCACAGCAGAACTGATGGGAACTTATGAAAAAGACTAAAACATTTATTCTTCTTCAGGGATAAATTCTTCTCTTTTTTTACGATGTTTCCAATACAAAGGCCCATAGTCGTAACATAGTTCATCTCCGGGGAGAATATCTTTAATTGCGCGAATGATTATATGGAATAAGCCGTTTTCAAAAGCTCCAGTAGCCTCTAAATTAGGGTTATCGCTGTGATTGATAAAACGTGTAATGTTTCCGTGAGTTTCACTATCAATAGTAAAGTAGCGGAGAGCGTAGCGAGGAACTGGGTAGCGAAAGCAATAATCATTTTCATCAAGCCAGAGGGCCTGTCTTCGTCGTAAAATCCCTGTGTACTCTCCAATGTAGCTCCAGGCAGGAATGAATTCACGGGCAAATACTCCATATCCTACATAACTATTAATCCAGCATATAGCGGTTGGAGGGTGCTTAGGAGCTCGGAGCTGTTGCTTGTGCAGTTGTCCTAGCCATTTGGCTAAGGAAGAAATTTTGAAAGATTTTTCTTCTCGAAGACATAATTGTTGGATGCGTTTTTCTGTTCTAGGGTCCTGAAACGCGAGTTGTGGAAGAAAAGAGAATTGTAAAAGTTTTTCGGCTCGTGCCACAGGGTAGGGATTAGCAGAGTGAACTCCTCCTTGCAAAGAAATATATATAGGATCCTTAACAAAGCTTGTGGTCATATTAGGCTCGGGACAGAAAAGAAAATAGGGTCAGTAATACCAGAACTTTGAGCAATTACCGGACAAACATCCGTCAGTCCTTGGATAGCAGATGACACAGTGTTCAAGGCTTTTTCTGTCGTATTGCATTCAAGGGAGAGATGAGCGAGATAAATGTGTTTTATTCGTGGGGTAAGTATTCGCTGAAGTAATGCTCCACATTCTGCGTTAGATATATGCCCTTGTTTGCCGAGGATCCGTTGTTTACAGCTCTCAGGACGAGAAGATTGTCGGACCATTTCTGGGTCGTGGTTAGACTCTATGAGCAAGTAGTCACAGTCATATAATAAATGGGAGATCCATGAAGTCCCCCATCCTAAGTCGGTACAAAATCCTAATTTTTTTCCAAAACATTGAAAGATAAATCCTACGGGATCAACTGCATCATGGGGGACATTAAATGTTTGAATCCGAAGATCTTCAAGGGTAAAACTATGGCCTGTTGAAAAGATCTTGAAATTAGGACAAAGATCAAGAAGCTGCCGCAAATTGCGAGCTGTTTCTATATTGCATATGATTGGAGTTCTATAAGTTTTAATGAAACTTCTCAGTCCTGCAATGTGATCTGAGTGTTCATGAGAGACTAAAATACCATCAATGTCTTCCGGATAAATGTCCATGGAACGAAGGGCTTCAATAACAGCTTGTTTACTGATCCCTAGGTCTATGAGCAATTTGCATGACTCCGTTCCTAAATAAGCACAATTCCCTTTGGATCCAGAAGCTATGGGAAAAAAACCTTTCATGAATCAATCTTCCTGATTTGACAACTGAACCAATATTTGACGAGGTTTTGCGCCCTCAGAAGGCCCTACAATTCTTGCTTCCTCCAGCTGGTCAATAATGCTCGCAGCCCTAGCGTAGCCAATTTTGAGTTTTCTTTGGAGGAAAGTTGTAGATGCATTCCCTGTTTGTAAGACTAGGGATTTGGCTTGGCTAAATAAAGGGTCCAAACTCTCTGGGTCCATAGAAGCTGCATCATCATAGGTATCAAAAGAAGGAATCACATATTGTGAAGGAAATCTTGAACACAAATCCTTAATGACTTTGTTAATGTCATCATCACAAATGTAGGCGCCTTGTACTCGGATTGGAGCAAAAGATCCTGGAGAAACGACTAGCATGTCTCCATTCCCCATTAGATTCTCCGCGCCTGGTTCATCGATGATAATCTGGCTATTGACTTTGTTTGCAACTTTGAAAGCTATTCGAGAAGGGAAATTTGCTTTAATTAATCCTGTGATCACATCTCGAGAGGGCCGCTGTGTGGCTAGGATAAGGTGAATTCCTACAGCTCTGGCCATTTGAGCTAAGCGCACAATAGGTGTTTCAATATCATGGGAAGAGGAAAGGAGAAGATCTGAAAGCTCGTCAATAATGCCAACAATAAAAGGCATTTTTTCTGGAATCTCTTTGTCGTAAGAAGTTTCAATATCGACGTTTCGAGTGCGAGAATTGAATGATTGGATATTTCGCAATCCTAAAAAACGAAGGATTTCATAGCGAAGTTCCATTTCTCGAACCAGCCAAATTAAAGCGCTATGAGCTTCTTTAGCTTCTGTAATAACAGGGGTTAACATATGAGGAAGCTGAGAATATCCCGTTAATTCTACTTTTTTAGGGTCTACAATGACTAGTTTTACGTTCGTAGGCGTAGAGGTCATAATGAGAGACATAACAATCGTATTAATGCAGACAGATTTTCCAGATCCTGTGGTTCCAGCAATAATTAAGTGGGGCATAGTCGCTAGATCTGTCCAAAAATTATCTCCGTTAGCTTTTTTCCCAAGAAGAAGAGGAACTTGGAGTCGTTGAGAGCTTTTTTGGTAATCTTCCAATAAATCTCGGAAATTTACAGGCTGAGGATCCGGATTAGGGATCTCAATTCCTACGGCTGCTTTCCCTGGAATTGGAGCAATAATGCGGATGCTAGACGCTTGTAAATTTAATGCAATATCATTTTCTAGCGCCTTGATTTTTTGTACTTTCACTCCAGTGTTGGGCAAAACTTCAAAGGCTGCAAGAGTCGGTCCTGAGCAAATGTTCCCTATAGCAGCTTCTATCCCGAAACTTGCTAATGTTTGTTGCAAAATAGCTGCTTTCTTTTTCAATTCTTCTAGGAGAGATTCTGGCCGTTGAATATTTTTCTTACTCAAGAGGTGGTATTGTGGCAAATCAGGAGCTTCTCCTGCCATTACGAAAGGAGAGGGAGCTGGCTCAGGTTCGGAAGATCGAAGTGTAGGGATGGGAAGGGATTCTTCTTTTGGTAGAAGATTGGGGCGTTTTTGAGGAGATAGGGTTCTTTTCGTGGGATGAGGAGCTAAGAAAATAGTACGATTAATAGAAGAGGCTTGATCAAGATCCTTGTTTTCCAGTGGAAGAGAGATCACAGGAGTAGGAAGTTTTAAAAGTTCTTTTTTAACAGTTGTGGGATGAGAAGGAACTCGAAGAGAAGGTTCCGGGAGATAGGATTGATTGTTAATAAGATTTTTTAAAAGCTTTTTGCAGGCGTTCCAGCATGCGTAACATTTGTTTTTTAGAAATACTAGAAGAGTGTCTAGAAGTATTTTTTTTTTTAGAACAAAAGACTTCGGAATGAGATAGAAAATCGCGCAAAATAGGATAGCAAGAAAAATTAGACCCGTCCCTACAGAGCCAATTAACATTTTTAAAGAACATGAGTTCCCATCATACAACAGATAAAAAGGAATCCCCCCTAAATACGCTTTTGGAGGTTGAAGATCCATGATGACTAGGGGAACTCTTGTAGCAAGAAAATGAGGAAGATTTTGAGCGGGAGAAATCATGGATAACAATACTGCGCAACAGACGGGAATAGCTCCGAAAGCTGTAGCTTTTCTAAAAGCCTGTGGGGAGGGGGTTTTTTTCATATTTAAGAAAGAAAGCCAACCGAAATGAAGCGGAATTAGGAAAGCTGCTACACCAAAGTTATATAACAGGAAAGAACTAAGGGACCAACCTAACAGGCCTATCCAGTTTTGCGTATAAGGTTGATTATGTTGGAAGCTCCATAAACTAAGTCCAGAAAAACAAGCTAGAGCTAGGTAAATGCAAGTTTTAATAGCAAACACAGTTTGTGGAGAAAGAGAAACGCTTGCTTTCTTTCGTTCTTTTCTCATGGTTCCTTCCCCTTAGTTAAGGCCCTTTTTTAAGAAATAGCGTTTAGATAGAGGCTTCTGTCCACTGTTGTAGGAAGCTTTCATCGAATGCAGCCTTCCAACATGCGCACATGCTTTGTTATAACAGGAAAAATAAAAGAATCGAAGCAGTCTTTTTAAGGATCTATAAAGAAGGGCGAACGACGGGGTTCGAACCCGCGACCTTCGGAACCACAATCCGACGCTCTAACCAGCTGAGCTACGTTCGCCATGACAAAAACTCCCCAACGAGGATGTGCAGGCATCTCACGCTGGGGAATAAGCAGTATAGTGGAGATGTTGTTTTTTATGGAAGATTAAGGTGAATAAAATTCTTAGCCAAGTTTTGTAGGAAGGGATAAGGGATAAGATGAGAAGTTGTGATTAAGGAAAAAAGATAAAAAAAGGTGCAAAAAAAATAGGGGGTAGCATAAGATGTAGCTTTCTTTCTGACGGAGGTTGGAAAGAACACTTCTCTGGAGAGAGGAGGCGCGAAAAGGCTTACGGTTGTAAGTTT